>JBBRZT010000097.1:0-11742 GCA_038236395.1 Candidatus Acidiferrales bacterium | reverse complement strand
GAAGAAGAGCTGCGCACTAGTCTGACGAAGCTATTGACCGCTGAAAATCTGATCGATGGCGTGACCGTAGAAACCTTCAGCGGGCCGCGGCGGCTTACCGCATGGATACGCGGACTGATTCCCAAGCAAGCGGATGTGACCATCGAGGTCACTGGTCCGCCCAAGTCTGTGGCGTACGACCACGAAGGGTTTCCCACGCGGGCTGCGCTGAGCTTTGCCGAGAAGCAAGGCATGCGCGTTGAAGATGTGCACATCATTCAGACGCCTAAAGGCGAATATCTGGCGGCCAAGCAGGTTAAGCGTGGAAGGACCGCGGAAGAGATCCTGCGAGAGATTTTGCCGCGCGCGATTCATGATTTGACCTGGCCGCGCTCGATGACCTGGACGGGAATCGACGGGGCGCGATTCATTCGCCCTATTCGATGGTTGCTGGCTGTGCTGGATGGCAAGCCGTTGCGCTTTTCATTTGGCGGTGTGTCGGCGGGAGACAAAACATTTGGGCATCGGTTCATGGGCAAAGGGGAACTGACGGTAAAGAGTTTTGGCGAATACGAAAAGAAGCTAGGCGCCAACGGGGTGATCGTGCGGCCGCAGGCGCGGCGCGAGAAAATTGAAAAAGAGTTGAACCAACTGGCGCGCAAGGGTGGCTTCCAGATTCACGAGGACGCCGCGCTGAAAAACCTCGTGTGTTACTTGAACGAGTACCCCACGGTGATTGAAGGCGAATTCGACAGCGCATTTCTGAATCTGCCGGACGAGATTCTGGTGACAGTGATGCGCGACCACCAGAAATACTTCGCGGTGGAGAACAAGCGCGGCGAGTTGGCGCCGCGATTCCTCGCGGTGATCAATCTGGCACGGGATTCGCGCGGACGGGTCCGCGCGGGGCATGAACGGGTGCTGCGTGCGCGGTTTGCGGATGCCCAATTTTTCTGGGCAGCCGACCAGAAGAAACAATTAGTTGACAATTTGCCGAAGCTGGAGCGCGTCACGTACGAGTCGCGCCTGGGAAGCTATCGCGACAAGGTGGAGCGGGTTCGCTCCATTGCGCGCTGGCTGACGGAGCAATGGTACAGCAGCGGAATGATCGAAGCGCACGTGGCTGAAGCGGATCGCGCGGCGGAGTTGGCGAAATGCGATCTGGCGACGGAGATGGTACGCGAATTTCCGGAACTGCAGGGAATCGTGGGCGGCTTGTATGCGCGGGCCCAGGGCGAGCCGGATGAAGTGGCCGACGCGATCTACGATCATTACCGGCCAGTAGGATTGACGGATCCGGTTCCGCGAAACGTCACCGGATGCGCGGTGGCGCTGGCGGATAAGCTGGATTCCATCGCAGGATGCTTCACCGTGGGAGTGGTGCCGACGGGCTCGAGCGATCCGTACGCGCTGCGGCGCGCTGCGCTGGGCATCGTGAAAATTATCCTGGAGAAGAAGCTGCCGGTGTCGCTATCGCTCGCTGTGGGCGCTGCGGCGAAGGCCTTGCTGGTGCACAAGCCGAAGAAGGGCATGACTACGGAGCAGGAAGCGCAAGTGTTGGACTTCATACTGGACCGTGCGAAATTTATCTTCCGGGACCGTGATGGGTTTGCATACGACGAAGTAAATGCGGTGTTTCGCGCCAGCGCTGAGGATCTTGTGGACGCGCAGAAGCGACTGGTGGCGCTGAAGTCCATTCGGAAGTCGAAGAACTTTGAGCCGCTGGCGGTTTCATTTAAGCGGGTGCGCAAGATATTGGAGCGGGCGGACCTGAGCAAGACGGATGGACGGCACGTACAGCCAGAGTTGTTCGAGCACGATGGGGAGCGTGAGTTGTATGCAGGAATGAGGGAAGCCGGGGCGCGGGTGCAGACGGCCAAGCGCGCGGGAAAGTATCAGGAGGCGCTGGAGATTATTGCCGGACTGCGGAAGGCGGTGGACCGGTTCTTCGAAGAAGTAATGGTGATGGCGGAGGACGAACGGATACGGACGAACAGGCTGACGTTGCTGGCGGAATTATCGAAGGAATTTACGACGGTGGCGGATTTTTCGGAGCTTGGCGAAAAAGGATGAGACGAGCTGTGAACCGAGCTGTGAAAAATGTCGACACGTCGACAAGTGAAGTAATGGTTGAAGATAAAATGTCGACGCGCCGACAATCAAAGTATTACTTGCAGTATTGAGTTGCGGGATTCGAATGGGTTTTTGGGTCGAAAATGTTGACGCGCCGACATTTAAAGCGATGGTTTAGATGTCGATCAAACATTCGAACGATGGATCTGAGTGGAATAGAAGCGTTTAGTTTTTGGGCTACTTTTTAAGAGGCTGCGTTCGAATGACACGAGCATTCGAATGCCTTCGGCGGCAAGATTTAAGGCAAAATTTAAGTGGCAATTTTGAAGCGTAACGGGAATCGGACTACAAATCCTACATCGAGGGTCACAGTGAAAAAATGGGTCTATTTTTTTGGGGCAGGCAAAGCGGAAGGTAGCGGGGAGTGGCGGGAGTTGCTGGGCGGCAAGGGAGCGGGCCTGGCGGAGATGACCAAGATTGGGTTGCCGGTGCCGGCGGGGTTCACGATTTCGACGGAGGCCTGCGACTACTACTACAAGAACGGCAAGATGTTTCCGCCGGAACTGAAGAAGGAAGTGGCGGAGCACGTGGCCAAGCTCGAGAAGGTGACCAAGAAGAAGCTAGGGGACGCGAAGAGTCCTCTACTGGTGAGCGTCCGCTCGGGGTCGGCGCGGTCGATGCCGGGGATGATGGAGACGATTCTGAACCTGGGGTTGAACGACCGGAGCGTAGAGGGATTGGCGGGAGCTACGAAGAATGAACGGTTTGCGTTTGACGCTTACCGAAGGTTCGTGCAGATGTATTCGACGGTGGTGATGGAAATGTCGAAGGAGGACCTGGAGCACCGGCTACGTGCGCTGAAAGACAAATTGAAAGTGAAGGAAGACACCGCGGTGCCGGCGAGCGGGTGGAAGGAACTGGTGAAGGAATATAAGCAGCTGTTCAAGGAGAAGACCGGGAAGGATTTCCCGGACGATCCGATGGATCAGTTGTGGGGAGCGATTGGAGCGGTGTTCGGTTCGTGGATGGCGGAGAAAGCTGTGACGTATCGCCGGGTGGAGAAGATCACCGGAGTTATGGGTACGGGTGTGAACGTGATGCAGATGGTGTTCGGAAATACCGGGGACACCTCTGGAACCGGAGTTTGCTTTACACGGGACCCGAGCTCGGGCGAGAAACTATTTTACGGGGAGTATCTGGTGAACGCGCAAGGCGAGGACGTGGTGGCGGGAATCCGCACGCCGACACCGTTGCGCGAGATGGCCAAGGCTATGCCAAAGGTGTACGCACAGCTCGATAAAGTTCGAGTAAGACTTGAGAATCATTATCGCGACATGCAGGACATGGAATTCACCGTCGAAGAAGGAACCTTGTACATGTTGCAGACGCGCACGGGCAAACGCACTCCCGCTGCGGCGTTTCGCATTGCGGTGGAGATGGCCAACGAGAAGTTGATCAGTAAAGAGGATGCGATCCAGCGGATCAAGTCGGAGGATATCGAGCGGCTGTTCTATCCGGTAATTGACGCGAAGGTGGACAAAAAATCGCTGGCGTCCAGAATCCTGGCGACGGGCATCAATGCGGTGCCGGGAGCGGCGGTGGGCAAGGTGGTGTTCTCCGCGCAGAAGGCAGAAGAGTGGGCGGAGAAGGGCGAGAAAGTGATTTTGGTGCGACGCGAAACGAGTCCTGAGGATGTGGGCGGGATGGCGGTGGCGCAGGGAATTTTGACGGCAACGGGCGGAAAGACCAGCCACGCGGCGGTAGTGGCGCGCGGGTGGGGCAAGTGTTGCATCGTGGGCGCGGAAAAATTGCAGATCGATTACAAGACCTCGTCGATGGTGGCCGGCGGTAAGACGGTGAAAGAAGGGGACTGGGTGACGCTGGATGGCAGCGAGGGCGTGGTGTATTCGAGCGAAATGCCGCTGGTGGTGCCGGAACTGCCGCTGGCGTACGCGACGCTGATGAAGTGGGGCGATGAAGTGCGGCGACTGCGGGTGCGCACGAATGCGGATACTCCGCAGGACGCGCGCAAGGCGAGAGAGTTTGGGGCGGAGGGGATCGGGCTGTGCCGCACGGAACATATGTTCTTTACGGATTTTGAGCATCCGGAGAGAAGCCATGAGCGGCAACGCGCGATTCAGGAAATGATTCTGGCGGACAATCGCGAAGCGCGGGTGAAGGCGCTGGACAAACTGCTGCCGTTTCAGCGGCGGGACTTCGTGGGGATATTCCAGGCTATGGATGGCTTTCCTGTGACGATCCGGCTGATCGATCCTCCTTTGCACGAGTTTGTGCCGCACGAAAGAGCGAAGCAGGAGGAACTGGCTAAGGAACTTGGCTTGGATGTGGAGACGGTGGCGCGGCGTGTGGAGCAACTGCACGAAGCGAATCCGATGCTGGGGCACCGCGGGTGCAGACTGTCGATCACGTATCCGGAGATTCTCGAGATGCAGGTGCGGGCAATCATCGAGGCTGCGATTGAGTGCCAGCGAGGCAGAGTTAAAGTATTACCTGAGATTATGCATCCGCTGGTTTTGGACAAGAAGGAGTTGTCGATCCTGGAGCAGGCGACGCGGCGGGTGGCGGATGAGTTGATCAAGAAGGCGGGGATCAAGCTGCCATACCTGGTGGGGACGATGATTGAGTTGCCGCGTGCGGCGTTGCTGGCGGGAGAGATTGCGGAGGTGGCGGAATTTTTCTCGTTCGGGACGAACGACCTGACGCAGACGACCATGGGGCTATCGCGCGACGATGCGGGACGGTTCCTGCCGGACTATGTGGATGAGAAGAAGGCTGGGGTGTTTGCGACAGACCCGTTCCAGTCGTTGGATATCAAGGGAGTGGGGATGTTGATGCGCTGGGCTACAGAGCGTGGACGGGAGACGCGGCCGAAATTGAAGATTGGGATTTGCGGGGAGCATGGCGGCGATTCGGAGAGCGTGAAGTTTTGTCATGGATTGGGGATGGATTATGTGAGTGCTTCTCCGTTTCGGGTGCCGATTGCGAGGTTGGCGGCGGCGCAGGCGGTGATTGAGGAGAATTCGCGCACGGGTAAGAGGGCGAAGAAGGCGGCGGGCTAGGGTTAAAGTGATGATTTAGATGTCGGCGCGTCGACATTTTTTGGAGAACGCTAAGCGTTTCTTTATAGGTTATTCTTCGGTATTCAAATCGCGTTCCGAAAAGAAAAGCCAGAACCCCAGCCCGATGCAGAGCAGGCCGACAAGCGATTCCAGGCAACCGAAAGGGTCTTGCTGCCAAATACGCGGATCGGTGTAATTTGGGGGATGAATGTAAGGCCTCAACCGAACCATTGCGTGAGTAGTCAGTGCTAGTCCTAGGACCGATAACAATAGCGATGGCTTTATTAAGCTTTTCAAAGTCGATCCCAACTAGACGTACTCTGCTGAGTGTCTAAAGTCTTGAGTTCTAACTCTTCCCGGCCACGGTATTAAACTTGTCGAGCAGTCATTTATTCCTATACATACTATCAAGACCGTATCGGGTTAACCTATAACACTGCGAACCCCTGACAACGACAGAATCTCTCCAGATTGCAGCTTGCAACAGTGGTTTTCCGGCTCACACCAAAGTTAAAGTATTACTTTAACTATAGATTCTTGGTATTTTGTTGAGTGGCTCCGAAGAACTGATTAAGCACCGAATGCTAGGTGGGGATTTTGAAGAAGAAGTAGAGGCCAAGGAAGAAAAAGATCAGATCGGGGGACCAGGCGGCGAGGAATGGGGGGAGTTGGCCTACGCCGCCCATTGCTTCCATTAGGCGGGCGATGCTCCAGTAGCCGATGCCGATGGCGACACCGATGGTGATGCCGCCGAGTGCGCCGCGGGCGCCGACTAGGAAGGCGAAGGGGATGGCGAGCAACATACTGATAGGGGCGATCATCGGGTAAGCGATTTTGACGTGCCACTGGACGGTGAGGGTGGCGACGTCGAAGCCGGCGCGGCGCAGTCCTTCTATATAGCGGTTCAACTCAGACCAATTCATTTGAAAGGCCTGGCGGACCTCGCGATTGAAATACGCGGGGGGCTCGGTGAGCTCCGGGAAAGACTGCACGTTGAATTGATCAAAGCGGGTGATGGCGCCGCCGGAGAAATCGCGGATCCAGCCGGATTCGAGCAGCCAAATTTTTTGCGAATCGGACCAGTGAGCACGGCTGGCGAAAATGCGGCGGCGGACGCTGAAGGTGGCGGGATCGATTTCGACGACGCTGAGGCCGCCGAAGATATTCTGCAACGGGCTGAACAAATCGTAATTGTAAACCTTGGAATTTTCACCGAAGATCCAGCGTTGCGGATGGGTGTAGGTCTGCGGAGGGCGGCCCTTGATTTGGTTTCGCAAGGCGTCTTGCCGCTGGTTGGCGTAGGGGAGATAAGTTTCGTCGACGATGAGCATGGCGGCGGCGAGGACCGTTCCGGCCACCAAGAGTGGGACGATCAGGCGGTGTAGGCTGATGCCGCTGGCCTTGATGGCTACGATTTCGTTGTTTTTGCTCATGATGCCGAGGGTGACGAGGACGGAGACCAGCGCGCCGAGCGGCGCGAGGTTGTATACAAGATAGGGCGTGAGATACCGGAAATAATTGATGACGGTTAGAAAAGCGACGCGATGACGGGAGATGTCGTCGAGCAGTTCGAAGAAAGTAAAGATTTCAAATAGAAACACGAAAACGCCCATGATCAGCAGAAAAAAAACGAAAAAGCGGCGAAGGATGTAGATGTCGAGGAGGCGCGGGAAGCTGCTGTCGTCGGATGAGACCGAGGGGTGGGCCTGGTTGTCGGCGCGCGCGGCGCCGTTGCCGTTGGAGGCGCGGACTGCGGCGGCGCGCACGCGAATTTTGCGGCGGAGGAAACGTAAGCGCGTTTTGATGAATCCGGTGGCAGGGAACCAGCGGCCTTCGCCGCGAAACTGCTCCATGCGAGGGAGCAAGGCGATGCCAAAAATGGCGAGCGCGAGATTGGCGAACCAGATTCCGAAGAACGGCGGAACGATGCCCTGACGGGCGAGCCCCGCGCCTGTGACGACCAGCAAGTAATATCCAGCGATCATGACGACCGCAATTAGAGTGCCGGCTGCGCGGCCGCCGCGGCGGGGCTGAGCGCCGAGCGGAACGGCGACGAGAGCGAAGACCAGGCAGGCGAAGGGGAATGCAAAGCGGCGATACAGCTCGACGCGAGACTCGAGCCAAGCGGGACCGTGGTCGGAAACGAGCCCGCGGAGGGAACGCTCGGGATTACTGATCTGGCGCTGCTTGGCGGGCAGGAGATTGTTTACTTCGATGGGCAAGTCGCTTTCACCGAAGGCGGTGACGGAGTAACGGTTGGGACGGTCGCGATAGAATTCGTGAGTTGAGCCGCCCTGGAGATGCAGCTCCAGCTTGCCTTGACCGGCGTCGGGAATTACAATCGCGCGCTCTGCCAGCGTGAGCCGCGAACCGCCTTCCCCGCCGGTATCCGCGAGAAAGACGCCATGCCATTGAGTTCCGCTCGCGGCGACGTCTGAAACGTAAAGTATGAGTTGAGGAAATCGCTCGTCAAAAACACGAGGTTGGACCTGGAAGGAGATCTGGGAAGCGATTAGATTGGCTTCGATGCCGCGAAAAGTGCGGAGGGCGAGGGGCGAGAGCCAGAGGGTCATGGCGAGGGTGACGGCGAGGCCGGAGACGGCCAGGACGCCTACGGGGAGAAGGATGCGGCGGCGGCCGATGCCCACGGCGGTGAGGGCGATGATTTCGCTGTCGGCGGCCATGCGGCCGAGTCCCAGCAGGACGCCGATGAGGACGGCCATGGGGATAGTGAAGGTGAAAACGGCGGGGAAGATGCAGAGGAAGAGCTTGAGGATCTGGTCGCCGGAGCCGGTGTGGCGGACGAACAGCTCCATGAGGCGGATGAGCTGAGGAATGAAGAAAACAAAAGTGAAGACGACAAGTCCAAGGAAGGCGTGGCGGAAAACTTCGCGGACAATGTAACGGTCCAATATGCGCATGATGCGAACGGTGAGTGTAACACGCGGGAGAGAGTGGGGTAGAGGATGAGGCGAGTGAACCTTGCGGTGCTGTGGCACATGCACCAGCCGCAATATCGGGATCCGGAGACGGGGCGGTACGTGCTGCCGTGGACGCGGCTGCACGCAACGAAAGATTATTTTGGAATGGTGAAAGTGCTGGAGGAGTTTCCCGGATTTCACGCGACGTTTAACGTGGTACCTGCGTTGGGAATGCAGCTGGAAGAATATGCGAGCGGGAAGTTTAATGAGCCGTGGTTCACGCTGGTTTTTAAGAATGCGGATTTGTTGACGCGGGAAGACAAGGCGGAGATTCTGGCGCGGGCGTTTCAGGTGAATCACGATCGGCTGATGTCTAGGTGGAAGCGGTTTGTGGAGCTGTATGAGTGGTCGCGTCCTGCGGATGGGGCGCAGGCGCAGGTGACGTTTACGGCGCGGGACTGGCGGGATTTGCAGGTGTTGTCGCAACTGGCGTGGATGGACGAGTCTTGGTTAGAGAAGGATGAGGTGGTGAGCAAGCTGGCCTCGAAGGGCAGAGATTTTTCGGAGAGTGATAAAGAGGAGTTGCGGGCGAAGGAGATTGAGTTGATTGGGCTGGTGCTGCCTGCTTATCGCGAGGCAGCGCAGCGCGGACAGATTGAACTGAGCACGACGCCGTTTTATCACCCGATATTGCCGCTGGTGTGCGACTCGGATATTGCGCGAGTGGCGAATCCGTCGACGCCATTGCCGCGACGGGCGTATCGAAGACCGGAGGACGCGCGGGAGCAATTGCGGCGCGCGCGGGAATATCACGAGCGGGTATTTGGAGTGAAGCCGGCGGGATTGTGGCCATCGGAAGGATCGGTTTCGGACCAGGCGCTGGGGATTGCGGAGGAAGAAGGGTTTCGATGGTTTGGGACAGATGAAGGAGTGCTGGGGCGGACACTGAACGTGGGTTTTTTTCGCGATGCTACCGGGATTCCGGCGAACGCGGACCGCTTGTATAAACCGTGGCGGGTGCAGACAGCGGGCGGCGGAATTACGGGATTATTTCGCGATCACCATTTGTCGGATCTGATTGGGTTTGTGTACAGCCGGATGGATTCGAAAGCGGCGGCAGCGGATTTGCATGAGCGATTGAGATATCTGGGCGAGCGGGTGGAAAGCGCGCATCCGCTGACGATTTCGATTTTTCTGGATGGCGAGAATGCCTGGGAGTATTACCCGGGGAACGGGCGAGAATTTTTGCGGGAATTTTATGGGCGGATTGCGAGCGATCAGGATTTTCGGGCGTTGACGGCGACGGAGGCGATCGCGGAGGCGGGAGAAGTAGGCAGCGCGGTGGGAATTTTTCCGGCTTCGTGGATCAATGCGAATTTCGATGTGTGGATCGGGAGCGCGGAAGATGTGGCGGCGTGGGAGTTATTGTGGGACGCGCGGGAAGTTTACGGGAAGGAAGTGGAGGCGAGGAAGGCGGGACGCGCGGACGCTCCTGTGGCGGCGGGATTGAGCGCGGCGCATGAATCGCTGCTTGCTGCTGAGGGCAGCGACTGGTGCTGGTGGTTTGGTCCGGAGCACAGCACGGCGAACGATGCGGAGTTTGATGCATTGTTTCGCAAACATTTGTCGGGAGTTTATCTGGCGCTGGGGCGCGTGCCGCCGGAGGAGTTGGCGAAGCCCATCAAGCGCAAGCCGGAGCATGCTTTGCAACTGGCGCCTACGGGTTTTTTGAATGTGAAGGTGGACGGGCGGGACAGTTCTTATTTTGAATGGCTGGGCGCGGGTTTGTACTCGCCGGAGCGGCGGGGCGGGTCGATGCATGGGCGGGTTTTCTATTTGCACGAGTTGCGGTATGGATTTGAGGAGGAGCGATTTTGCGTGCGCGTGGATTTGTTTCCGGAGATGTTGGCGGAGCTGGAGGATCCGGAGTTTCGGATCACGATTGGTGGCGCGGAGGAGGTGACGGTGGTGGTGAAGGTGGAGCGCGGACGACTGAAGGAGTTTGCGGTGGAGAGTAAGAAGGTTTGTTTGTTAAATCCTGCGGAAATTGCTGAGGCGGGATTTGAGAAGATTCTGGAAGTAGCGATTCGGCGGGAGGCGTTAGATATTTCGGGGCGGACGAATTTGAGGTTGGGTGTGGCGTTGTGGCATGGAGGGTTGCCGGTGGATGTGTTGCCGGCGTCTGGGTATTTGGAGGTGAGTTTGGGGGAGGAGCATGGGGCTTGGGCGGTGAAGGAGAAGGCGGTGTTGGGGGACTAATCAGAAAGACTGATCAGAAAAGTTTGACGGCGATGTCATTGGGCTGCGGCCCGACCGGGATCATGGTGACGAGGAAGTTGGTGCGGACGCGGATTACGGCGATGTCGCCGGAGCCTTGGTCGACGGCCAGGAGGAGATTTTCCTGGGGATCGAAGCGGAGGGCGGAGGGGGATTGGCCGGCCGGGACGGGGAAGCCTTTGCCGGGTTCGCGGTCGAGGCGGCGATTGGTGATGTCGACGGGGATGATGCGGTTGGCGGCGGTGTCGCTGGCGTACATGAGATTGGCGTCGGCGCTGAGAATGGCGCGGGTGGGGGCGGAGCCTAGGACCATGTAGTCGCCGACTTCGTGCGAGGCGGTGTTGATGACTTGCAGGCCGTGGGCGTCGGGAGAGATTAGGTAGAGTTCTCCGCCATCGGGCTTGAGGAGCATTTGGGTGGGGCGGCCGGCGAGTTCGAGATGAGTGAGAAGGACGCCGCGGCGGAGATCGACTACGGAGATGCGGGGTTCGGTGGGGCTGCGGACGAAGGCGACGGAATTGTCGGGGAGGATGGCGATGTCTTCGGGGCGGGCGACGACCGGGACTGTGCCGCGAAGGGCGAGCGTGGCGGCGTCGTGGATCGCGATGGTGTTGTCGCCACGATTGGCGACTACTAGAGTTTTGCCGTCGGGAGTGGGGCGGGCGAGGACGGGTTCGCGGCCGGTTTTTGCGGTGGCGAGGATGATGTGGGTGCGGCAGTCGATGGCTGCGATGGTGTTGCTGCCGGACGAGGTGACGTAAGCGCGGGCGCCGTCGGGCGAGAAGTCTAGCGTGTATGGCAACGGTCCTACAGAAATGCGCGCAGTGATTTGATTGGTGTGCGCGTCGAGAATCCAGACAAAACCTCCGGTGGTGCTGACGCCCCAGATTTCTGGGCGGGTGGGGTGTTCGCGAATGCCGGATAATTTTTGGCCGATGGGGACGTGGGCGATGGCGCGGAGATTGACTAGGTCGACTACGGTGACGGAGCCGTCGGTGGTGGTGATGTAGGCGTGGAGACGAAGGCCGGGGCGAAGGAAGGACGGGCGGTGTTCGACGAGGAGGAGAATGAGGGCGGCTAGGAGGAGGATGCCTAGGAGGAGGAGGACGCGGTAGTTGCGGCGGGGCTTGCTGACAGCAGGCATTTAGTTGATGGTGCGGTGGAGGACGGCGGCGATTTGTTGGACTTCGGCGACGAGTTCGGCGAGTTCGGTCGGGAGGATGGATTGCATGCCGTCGGAGAGGGCTTGATCGGGTGCGTGGTGGACTTCAATGAGGAGGCCGTCGGCTCCTACGGCGGCGGCGGCGCGGGAGAGTGGGAGGACTTTGTGGCGTTTGCCGGTGCCGTGGCTGGGGTCGACCAGGATGGGGAGGTGGCTGCGTTTTTTTACGGCGGGGACGATGGTGAGGTCG
>JBBRZT010000096.1:0-11824 GCA_038236395.1 Candidatus Acidiferrales bacterium | reverse complement strand
TGATATCTGGGCATAACCAGGAACTTTTCGAGCCATTTCGCGTTGGGGCCGAAATTGCAATGAGTCCAGGTAGCGTGAATGGTGACAAAAATCAGATACGCCACGATGATCGTTTGCGAAAATCCAAGCATGAGAGGAACCAGGACAAATCCGCGCACCAGGGTGTCGTCTACAAAGTGGGACCGAGAGCCAGCGATCCAATCAAGCGCCTTCGAAGAATGGTGAACGGCATGAAAACGCCATAGAAAAGGCACTTTGTGTAAAGCCAGGTGAATAAAGTATTCAGCAATGTCCGCAACCACAACGGCCAGAAAAAATTGTAACAACCACGGCACTCGAGCGATATTTCCTTGCAGAACCGGGACGCCCAGATATCTGGTCGCCTGGGTGGCCGGCAATAGAACCAGAAAAGACAAAATTTGCAGCGGGAGATGTGTGGACATGAAATACACCACATCCAAAGTCCACTCGTTCCTGAATGTTCCTTGCTTCGGATACTGCGGCCAGAGTCTTTCGAGCGGCACGTAGATGAGTGCCATCAGAAACAAATCAAGTAAAAACCAGTCCAGCCCGATTGCCGGTCCACCGTGCAGAGCATCGTTGATCTGTACGCTTGATCCGCCCAAAGCCGCTGCCGCGATGGCCAGGAACATTCCGGTCAATGCCAAAGTCCTTTTCTTGCGCAGAATCGAAGAAATGACTCCAAATAAAATTGCCCCCACGATGAGGCCTTGAATTAGGACCCTCATGGTGTGCATCGGATAGTGTGGGCGCAGTTCAGGAGAGCTTAGTAGCTGGGGAAAATGCAGGCACAAAACTCCTCCGAACGAGAGAAATCCGAAAAACGCCGACAATATCCCGCTCCACCAGCCCGTCCCAAAGCCGGTAGACTCGGCATCGCCAAAGAATTCATTGATTTTTCGCTCGAGCATGACGCTTGCTATTTTATGTTCCTCTACCGATGCAGGCTATTAGAAATTACCGACATGATGCTTTTGCTGAAAAAGAAGGGGTATTGCTAAGGTTCAGCGGCCTCGGCTCGATACCCAATATCCAATCTTTGGGCCCGCTTGACCCGCTCCATTGCTCAGCCTAGTATCAATCTCTCCATGCCAGCCTCGGAACCCGTAATCGGCCAAACTCTCTCCCATTACCGCATCGCTCGCAAGCTCGGCAGCGGTGGAATGGGCGTGGTCTACGAAGCCGAAGACACCAACCTCGGCCGCAGTGTAGCCCTAAAATTTCTTCCCCAGGCCATGGCCCAGGATTCCCAACTCCTCGAACGCTTCCAGCGCGAAGCTCGCGCCGCCTCGGCCCTCAATCACCCCAATATCTGTACTGTTCATGCCATCGAGAAGTACGAGAGCCAGCATTTCATCGTCATGGAACTGCTCGAAGGACAGACTCTCGGTCAGATGCTGGGCCGCCAGCCTTTCGAAATCAATGAGCTGCTGGCCCTCGCCATCCAGATCACCGACGCTCTCGAATCCGCGCACGCCAAAGGCATCGTGCATCGTGACATTAAGCCCGCAAATATTTTCGTTAGCCAGCGCGGCCAGGCAAAAATTCTCGATTTCGGCCTGGCCAAAATGGAAAGAACCGGCTCCCTCCCCGGAGTCGGCTCCGCTCCTTCGCTCACCGATACGCTTCTCCCCGGCGAAGAGTTGACCTCCCCAGGCTCCGCCGTCGGCACCGTCTCCTACATGTCACCCGAACAAGCTCGCGGCCAGCTCGTCGACGCGCGCACCGACCTCTTTTCCTTCGGCACCGTCCTCTACCAGATGGCCACCGGAGTATTGCCCTTTCAGGGTGACACTTCCGCGGTAGTTTTCGACGCGATTCTCAATCGCGATCCCGCTCCCATCTCCAAAATAAATTCCTCCATCCCTATGGAGTTTGGCCGCCTGGTCAGTAAAGCCATGGAGAAAGACCGCAATCTACGCTGCCAGACCGCCACGGAGCTGAAGACCGACCTCACGCGTCTCAAGCGCGATCTCGATTCCGGCAACAAGCGCGCCGCAGATGATGGCGAGTCCTCCCCCGCCGATCAAAAGCAGGCCACCAAATCCATCGCCGTCCTCTATTTTGAAAATCTCAGCGGCGTCAAGGAAGACGAATATTTTCGCGACGGCATCACCGAAGACATCATCACCGAGCTGTCCAAAATAAAAGGCCTCAATACTTTTTCGCGCCCCACGGTCCTCGCTTACCGCGATAAACAGGTCACCCCCGCGCAGATCGGCCAGCAACTGAAAGCCGCCTACGTCTTGGCCGGCAGCCTGCGCCGCGCCGGAAATCGCCTTCGGATCAACGCCCAGCTCGTCGACACTCACACCGATTTTCCGCTGTGGTCCGAACGTTACGATCGCGAGATGAAGGATGTCTTCGAAGTGCAGGACGAGATCGCGCGAAAAATTGCCGAAGCCCTGCGCATCACCTTGACGCCCCAGGAACGCGAAGCCATCGCCATCAAACCCACCGAAAGTTTGCAGGCCTACGATTTATATCTTCGCGGCAAAAGCTATGCCCGCAGGCTCACTCGCCAGGATCTGGAATTTTCCCTGCGCATGTTTGAAAATGCCGTCGAAATCGATCCCAATTTCGCCCTGGCCTACGCCGCCATCGCCAACGTCTGTTCGCAAAATCACTATAACTATGGCCGCGACGCCGTTTGGATGCAGCGCGCCATGGTCGCCTCTCGCAAAGCGGTCTCGCTCCGCCCCGAGCTCCCCGAAGTTTTAGTCGGCCAGGCCTGGATCGAATACGCCGACGGCGAATACGACGCCGCCATCCGCATTGTCCGGCAGGCCATCGAGCGCAAGCGCGATTGCGAGGGTGCCTACTATCTTCTCTGCCGCGCGCTATTCGCCGCCGGACGCTATCAGGAAGTTGCCAGCATCGCCGATGCCGCGCTAGAAGCCGGAATCGAGGACTACAACGTCTACGTTCCCATCCTCAATTCACTGGCTGCCCTGGGCAAGACCGAATCAGTACGCAATGTCCGGCAGCGCGAATCCGCTGCTCTCGAAAATCATCTGAAACAGGTTCCCGAAGATGCCCGCGCCAGAATTATTCTCGCCGGCGATTACGCCGAGATGGGCCGCGAGGAAGACGCCCTCCGGGAAACCAACCTGGCCATCACTCTTCGCGCCGGCGAAGCCACCATTCTCTACAACGCCGCCTGCGTCTTCAGTTCCTTGAAGCGCAAACCAGAAGCCCTCGACGCCTTGAAAAAATGCTGGGACGCCGGCTTCAGAGACGTTGACTGGGTGCGCCGCGATCCCGACGTGGCATTCCTGCGCGGCGACCCCGAATTCGAACGCCTGTTCCCCGAGAAGGCCCCTAAATCGCCCCCCGCTAAAGCAGGCTCCCCGTCCGCATCGTAGCCGCCTCTGCATTCCACTGAAATTAGCGAATCAGGATCGCAGGATATTCTGCGTAGAATGGTGGGCTATGTGAGCCTTATGTTGTCCGGGGATCGGAAAATCGATCAGCTATGGAAGCTTGAAGCGCATTGCCACGTCAGGGGCGATTTGTTTGATCGCTGCAAAGTATTCAGCCGAATCCGGCTTTGGACAATTAAGCACGGCCGTGCAAAAACATTCTGGAGGTTGATATTTGTGGTGACGGATGTAATGCAGAATCAAAGACGGTGCACTATAGACGGCCGCTCCCCCTGGGACCCAGATTTCCGAGGAACCCAAACTCAGTACGCGCCCGCGATAACGGAATGATGGCTGAACGGAGAAGCTAACGTTGCACCAACCGAGATTGCAGTTGTGATAGCCGCCGGAATACCACAGTGGATCTTCCACTAGCGCGACCAGCCGTTCAAAAAAGACACGTGAAATCTTTCCTCTGGGGTAGTTGTGCCCTGACCACAAATACCCTACGCTTTTCATAGGGCCGGGTTCCGCCAAGTCTGGCAGGTAAGGCACAATTCATGGATTTTACACGAGCAATGAACAATCTCTCCGATTTACATCGATACGCAATTAGTCGGTAATCGCAACAGCTTCGCCTAGTTTTTCTTCCGGCTCTTGTTGCCTCTAACCGCACCGGAGTATGCTTTCTCCGTTAAACAGAAATTCTGCAAGGAGGGAACTCAGAATGAAACGCGCGCGATTTACCTTACTCGTCGTCATGGCCCTGTCGCTTGTCGGTGCAGCAAATGCTCAAGATGCCAAGCCGTCGGCCCCTGCCGCAGCAACTCCCGGCACCGAACCCGTCGCCAATCCCGTAAGCTCCACCGTCAAGCAGCAGCTCACCCGCTTCACCAAAATCATGGTCGCCGCCGCCGAAGCCATGCCCCCTGAAAAATTCAATTTCAAGCCCACTCCCGAGATGAACACTTTCGCCCATCTCACCATGCACATCACCCAATCCAATATGCTGCTCTGCGCAAAAATTTCCGGCGCAGCCGCTCCTGAATCTGCCAAGTCCGCCGAAACCGACACCAAAGATCAGTTGGTCGCCGGACTGAAAGCTTCTTTTGATTTCTGCGCCACGGCCCTCGCCAACGTCGACGACTCTCACCTCGGCGACCCAATGGCCCTCTTCGGCAATCGCCCGTCTTCCCGCGCAGGCGCCTTGATCGGCCTAAGCGATAGCTGGAACGATCACTACGGCGCCCAAGCCATCTACCTTCGCCTCGCCGGCATCCTCCCGCCCACAGCACAACCTAAACCGTAACGCATCAGCAGTGGCACGCTCGCAGAAAACGGTAGCCCCGCGTGGAGATTTAACACGCGGGGATTTTCCGACCATATTGCGGGCCCGCTTGCGCTAGAAATGAAACCCCAACTCCACAGTCTCCGATCGCGGACTCACAAAATGTGTCCCGCTGAACGTAGATAGAAAGTTGTAAAGCGCTTCCTTGTTCGTCAGATTGATGGCCGTAAAGCGCAAACTCCACTTGTACCGGTCACCATGTAACAGATTGTCGTCCCCCACGCTCACGTCAAACAAATTCCGCGGCGCGATTCGCGGCGGATTCTTGTCGTCATTCTCGGTCCCGTCCGCTGGAATGTTCAGCCGCGTGGCCCCACGCGACACCCCGTCCGGACAGCTCGTACTCGGCGAGTTCAACGTCGCGAACGTCGCCCCGCAAAATAATCCAATGGCCGCCTGCTGATCGCCGTCAAACGTCAGCGCCGTCGCAAAATCCGGCACTGCACCGGCCACCAGTCCGCTGTCGTACCGCCAGTTGAATCCCACCCATGGCCCGCGCCGCCACGGTTGATATTGCAGGTGCGTGGTCTGGTTAAACTTCTCGTCGTGGTCGATGCGAAACACCGATCCGCTCTGCCCCACGGTGACTCCCAGGCCGCCGACTTGCGGCGGAAAATAACGCGCCGCCACGCTGGACATCACCACCAGCGCGGTGAATCCATGAAAGTTCGGCACGCTGGCGCGCAATGCAAAACCCGGAATCTTCGAGTTGTTCCACACGATCGGGAATGTAATCGGTGTGTTTCCCAGGATGCTGAAGTCGTATGCATTGTGCGTGTACTTCCACAGGTATTCGGCATCGACCACCAGGTGTTTCCCGAATGCCTGCTGGAAACCCGCGTGAAACTCGTTCCTGAACCCCGGAGGCGAATTCGCCGGGATGCATGGAATGAGTGCCGCAATCACGTCAACATTGCAGCCCGTTGTGGCTACCACGAGATTTTCGTTGAAAGGCGTCTCCAGTGTCCGCGCATAGGAAATCCGCAGAACCGTGTTGGTCGGTTTTATGTTGTACGCAATCCCGAGTCGAGGTTCAGCCTGACTGGTCGATTGTAAACCTCGATAAAGATCGGCTCGAAGACCGAGGTTAAAAGACCAGTTCTCTTTGGTGATCGTGTCTTGCACATAGAACGCTAGCTCCTTCACGTCTGTGTGTCCATGAAACGGGAAGAGACTTCCCGCGCGAGTCAGGTCAATTGGAAGCAGAGTTGCACACGGAGTACCCGGTGTGGCGGTGTTGGTGATGGGATCAAAGCAGGGAATACCTGCATCATCCGTCGTGGCTGGAAGCAAGTTTGGGTCGATAATCCCGAACCTGTCGTTTTCGGTGAGAAACGTATGCTCGAATGTCACGCCGCCCTTGATGTTGTGCATCCCTTTCACGTACGAGATGTCGGAGCGAACGCCGGCATTGGTCAATTTTCGGTTTTGTGCAATGGTTTCCGAATTGATCGGTCCCAGGTCGGCGAACGGATTGTTACTCGGGTAATAGTTGTACGCGTCTTGTCGAACGAACGCGCCTAAGGTAAAGACGGCGTTCGGACTGAGCAGTCTGGTCCAAACCGGCGCAATATTAAACGTCCCGATTTTCGAACGCTGATCGGTATTTCCCACATTGTTGCCACTCGGATCGATCACATTGAGATTGTCAAACGTGTTCGGGGTCTGGAACCAGGAGCGCGAGTATTGGAAGTTCAAATGGAGTGAATCCGCTTGCGATAGGTTGTAGTCCAAACGGTCGAATACGTTCTCCAGGTTGCCCTTGTCGTGCAACGCCGTGAATTCCGGCGGGTCCAGGAAACGCCCGCTCTTCAGCGTGTTCAATCCGATGAAGTTTCCCCACTTTTCGCCGCCGTAAGCGAGATTGAATCCGTTGGCGGTCCCAAAACTCCCATAGGAGGCAGTGACGCTACCCGTCGGCGTGGTGACTCCCAAACCAGAGCGAGTCGTTACTTTGACAACCAAGCTCGTCTTATCCCCGAATTCCGCCGGTGGCGCCCCGGAGATTATTTCCAGGGATTGAATCGCTTCCGTCGGGAGTTGGTTCGAAAACACCTTGCTGAACTGGTCGGTGATCGGTTGACCGTCGACAGAGTAGGAATTCTCCGCGTGGTCTCCCAGCCCGTGCAAGAGTCCGTTAGAGTCCGCTGCTGCTCCTGGAGATACCAGGGTCACCAGAGACGAGAACGACGAAGACGCGCTCTCCAGGGGCAGTTTGTCGAACAATCCACGGTCGACGTCCGTATGAAACGTGGACTCATTCTCAACGAGATCCCCGCCGGTGGCCTCGACGGTGATGCTGGTATTGGCTCCGCTGACCTTCAGACTGATCTGTACCGCTGTCGGAACTGATGAGCGCACGTCGACATCCTGTGTGTACGCCCCGAATCCCGTCGCTGTTACAACCACGTGATAGGTGTTGAAGGGAACATTGGTGAATCTAAACGAGCCATCACTTCCCGTTACCGCCGTCCGGCTGTATCCGCTCACGGAGTAAGCAATTTCGACTGTCGCGTTAGCCACGACTGCGTCAGACGGATCCTTTACCACTCCCTCGATGGAACCCGAATTCCCCAACTGGGCCCGGCTAGGCAATGCGCACCACAAAAAACTGATACTAATCAAAAGCATAATCTTGCGAAAAGCCATTGTGAATTTCTCCTCCGACGCTCAGGTCGATTTATCTATTGGTTGTTGTTGTTGGCCGCCTGGAAATATAGCGGTGCGCCGCTGCGCAAAAAAATTTCGGAGCAGCGCGACGAGAGCCCTCAATTATTTTTTCAGGGATTTATACGGCAGGCGGTGCGCGGGAAGGAGCGTCGTGAGCAAAAAGCTCTTTGTGAAACTGCACTGCGATTTCGCGCACGCCATCATTAGAGGGAACCGGCGCGGCCACCAAAAACGCGTTTACTATCGGCGCGGCGCCCATGTGCGCCGCATGGCACACCCGGCACGCCGCCTCGTTGTGCCCTTTTTCGTGCCCGTGGACAACCACCTGCACCACGAACAACACCAGGCAGCAAGCCAGTGCCAGCGCCAGCGTCCTGGCGAGATAATTTCTCGAGTTTGGCGTTTGGCTCATGGTTTGAAACTTTCTATCTATATTTCGCTTCTCACTTCGATCTAAATATCGTGTTGAATGGACGTCGCTCCCTTAAGTTGCCGCCCGTTGCGGCCATGATGCACGATCAGGTGAACCAGGAACATCAAAATCAAAACGCCTCCGAACGTCACCACGATCGTCGCCCCAGTCGGAGTATCCATCTTCACGCTTAAAATCACTCCCAGCGCCGACACCAGCGTGCCCATGGTCCACCCAATCGCCAGCCGCGGGCCGATGCGATCCGCAAACAGCATGGCTCCCACACTGGGAACGATCAGGTAACAGAACACCAACAGGACACCTGCGATCGCTACCGAAGAAGTCACCACGAAACCGAACGAAGCGTAAAAAAGAAAATCCCAGAACCGGACGTTGAAATCGAGCTTTTCAAGTTCATCGTGATGCATCGATATCTGCAAAAACTTTTTTCGAAAAATGTAATGAAATATTCCCACCGCTCCGTACAAAATCGCGGTCTTCCGCACTTCTGCCCACGACACCGCCAGTATGTTTCCGACCAGCATATCTTTCAGGTGCTCGGTTTCGCCGGTTGCTTTGCTCATCAGCAAAATCGCTGCTGCCGACGCCACCGCATACGCGATCCCGATAAACGCTTCCTGCGGAATGTGCCCGCGCCGCGTACGCGCCAGCGCGAATATCGCCGCACCCAAAAAAGTGAATCCCAGGCTGATCCAGTAAGACCCGCGCCCGTGAGGATCCATGCCAACGACAATCGCCACCGTCGCTCCCAACGCGGCGATCTGCGCCAGCGCCAGATCCACGAAAATGACCCCGCGCTCCACCACGTGTACACCGAGGTACGCGTGAATGCCGGTCAGGATCAGGCTCGCCACGAACGGCGCGAGCAAAAACGGAAGAATCTCTATCAAAGGGGGCTCCTGATCCTAGTGGGTCGCGTCAAATGCTTGCTTGAGTTTCGCAATATCGTAGTCGAACACCTTGAAGTAATCCGTAATTTCCTTTTCGCCGCCGACCGACGGCGTTAACACGAGTACCTGCCCGCCCGTATCCCGCGCTACGGCGTTCGGCGTTTTCAAGTCGAAGTACGGCTCCACCACGATCACCTTCACGTTGTCGCGTCTCATCTGCCCGATCAGCTCCACAGTGTGCGATGGACTTGGCGGGATCCCCGGGCGGGGTTCTACGTAACCGACCACATTCAATCCAAAATGATCGGCAAAGTTCGGCCACGAACGATGATAGGTAACGATCTTGCGGCCCGCATACGGCTTCATCTCCGCCTTCCACTGCTCATCAGCCTGCTTCAGGTGCTGTTCGAACGCGCTGTAGCGCCCGGCAAAATAAGCCGCGTCATTCGGCCGCATCTCGCTCAATTTGTCAGCTATTCCCTTGGCCACCCGCATTCCGTTGTCGGGATCCAGCCAATAGTGTGGGTTCCCCTGCGGGTGCACATCGCCTTCGGCTCTCGTCACTTGCCCGGTAGGAATTTCCAGAATTTTCGCAAAGCGCGAAGCATCCAGATATCCTCCCGCGGAAACTTGGATATTGGGATTGCTTGATTGCGTGATCAGCGGCGGCAGCCAGCCAATCTCCAGCTCCAGTCCCACCACGATCAGCAAATCCGCCTTGCGCAGTTTCAGCAGAAAGCTCGGCTTGGCCTCCACATAGTGCGGGTCCTGGTATCCCCGCGCAATGGACTCCACATCCACCTTGTCGCCGCCCACTTCCTGCGCCAGCGCAGCCAGGTCGGTGGTCGCCGTCATGATTTTCAATTTATTTTCGGCGCGCCCCGCCGGACTGCCCATCGTCATGCACAGCAGCGCGATCGCAGTCGTCAGCGCGCTGCCCTTCGTCGCGTATGTCTTCGTCTTCCGAACTATTCGCTTGCCTCGCATACTGTCTCCTTAGCCGCCTCAAACGTCAGAACGGGTGCGCTCCATGCGCGCCCATCACGAATAAAAATTGAAACAATAGCTCGTTCGCATTGTCGAAGCTGTTTGGAGTCGTCGCCAGGTGCCCGTAACGGTATTGTCCCCGGATTTGGCTGAACTCGCTTGGCCAGTAAGTAACAATGGCCGACAGCCCGGTGTCGATCAGATCCGTGTCCCTCGCCCGCGCGCTGCGGTCAAACCGTCCCCCCACCGTCCACCGCCGATTCAAACGGTATTCCGCCGACGAATACATGCCGAAAGCGTGCTCCGTGTGGGAAAGATCCAGCGGCGTAAGCTGGTCGCGTAGGCTATAAAACAATTCCGTACGGAACATAAACGAGTTGTAAATCGCCCGGCGCAACGGCTTCCACCGGAACGTGGCGTCAGCTCCGTAGAGACTCGTTGTGAAGTTCGACCCCACGTCGTTGTGTCCGCGTGCGTACGAAATTCCCAGGTCCAGATTTGTGGATTCGCTTAGATCCTTGTAACCGCGCAGGTGCCCCACCACGCTGGCATCTTGCCGTTCGCTCGCTTGAAACAAGTCCGCGGAATCACCGCGAAATACCTGCGCCGTGGCCTCCAGGAACCAATCCTTCGGTGCCGGCAAAATGCGCGATAACGAAAATCCCGCGTCATCGATGCCATCTTCGCCGCCCACCAGGTCGTTCGTCACCAGCGGCCGGTCGATGAATGGCAGCGCGTGATTGTGAATGGTATTCACTTTTCCGAAAGCTGCGCGCATTTTCCCAGCCTTCAAGAGCAGGCCGGCCGGCAGCGATGTAAACGTTACGTAGCCCTCTTCCACATTCACGCCTTCTTCACCAAACGAAATGAAAACGTCCGCTCGCGCGTAAGGATCGATAATCGCCTGTACTCCCAGTTCCGATTCATGCAATTCCAGCGCGCGCGACGGAGCCACGTCATTGTGACCCGCTGCGCCGATGAAATCGCCAATCAAGCTGATGTCCGGATTCAGAAGCTTGGCATTGCCGCTGGCTCCGCCAAGCGTCGGGCTCTGGGTCGATTGCATCGCTTGAGCTTGTGGAGCAGCCGCGACAGCCGGCGCTGCGCTCGTCGATGACGCGCTTGTTGACGATGGTTCCGCGCTCACAGGCGCCGGTGACGAAGTCAACACCAGCCGCGCTCCAGAATCCTCGCCAGGCGCCTTCGCATCCGCCAACACCTTCAGTTGCCCGCGCAGCAGCGCCACTTGTTCCGCGAGCATACTCACCTGCTGTTCCAGCGTTTGTATCCGGGCCTCCGAACTCCCGGGAGTCTTTTCACCCGCGGCGTCCGGCGTTCCCTGCGCGCGCCCGGCAGCAACGACCACAAAGAATGAGGCGCATACAAATAAAGCTTTTTTCATGACACTCCTCCCAAATGCGACAGTTTCAACTACCCAGGAGACAATCAGAGGGATTTTACGAACAACTAGACGGCAGGGGGACCACGAGGAGAAACCGCGTCGGGGACCTCAGGCGATGCAGCAGTCAGTACCGCGACGATTTCCAGCCGGCCCGTAACCGGTGTAATCGCAATGCTGGGCGAACTTGGCGCAACCGTGGAACCGGTCACCGAGCACAACGGGCAAATGTGCGAGCTCGACGGTCCCGAGCTTAAGTCCACGCAATAATGAAACTGCGCCCCCAGAAAGAGGACCGCCAGGAGCAGAGCTAGAATGCGGATTCGCCGGACTTTCACTGACATGTACATGGTAAGACGGAGCTTAGGTCCGAATGGTTGCGAGGCCCTGAAACGCGAAACCCCGCCGCATGCAACACCCACCCCTACTTTAGCCCCGTAAACCGCGCGCCGCAACAACTCTGTACTCCAGCAAGTAGTCACTGGTAACCGCGTTTCGATCGGTACTCCGATCAGAACTGCGATCGCCATGTTCGGCCCTTCCGCAGGCTGATTTGAGTTATCCATTGATTTGATGCAGAATCCCCGCACCATCACGATCAACAAAAGCCTAACCAGGAGAGCTCGCCATGTTCACTCGCGCCCATGCGTTTACAAACTCCTCGCCGCTAGCCGTCCAGTCGAGAAAGCAGCACCGCCATTTTCTCAAAATCCT
>JBBRZT010000095.1:0-11841 GCA_038236395.1 Candidatus Acidiferrales bacterium | reverse complement strand
TCAATTTCCCGCTGGTTTTGGCGCGTCTTTGAAACTGAACATCAGGAGAACGGACGGAGTCTGCTGCGACGTATTGGCGATGGCGGTCGTGGAGCCGGCGGGCAGCCACAGTGAATCTCCACCACTCAACAATTTCGACGAACCATCGCTGAAATTCAGCGTGAATTGCGAAAGCGGCTCGACCACAATCAAAGTCCCCGCCGCACCCGCATCCGCCGAAAATTTTCCGCCTACCGGAAACGTCGCCGATTTCAGTGTGCTTTCATCGCTTTCCAGAACAACGGTAAACGCCGGAGCGGCCGATGGCGTGTTCTTTTTTGCGTCATCACGGCCCATTTGCGCCAGCGGGGAATCGACGCCGGTAGTAGCTGCCGCCGGGGTATTTGCCGGCGCCGCAGTCAATTCGCTGTTCTTCTTGTCCGATTCGGAAACCACGTTCTGAGGCGCGGAACATCCTTCCAGCGGGCCTTCCACGACTTTCGCGCAATTGCTGCGAAGATTCTCCTGCGGGTGCAGTAGTTCCACCGTGATGTTGTAAAAAGGCGTCTCACCTTCCGTTCGAATGATCTGCGAAAATCCGCCTTTGGAATATCCCAGCTGCCCGTTGGCCATCTTCACTCGCACTTTCGGCTTTCCTTCCACGTCTTTCGTGAATTCGGCCTTGCCGATGGACATATACACGTAGGGATGGTCATGCCGGTAAAGAGGAGTCGCATCCGGCGATATCAGCTCCACGCGAAATACCCGCACGTAGGAATTTTCCAGTATTAGGTGGTGATGCGGTTCTTTGGTTATCGGAACAGCGGTTTTGTCCGCAGCCGCCGGCGGAGCCTGCGCTCGCAGCGAGGCCGTGCCACAAAAAAACAACAGCGAGAGATAAGCAATCATTTTCATCGTCACGAATCCTAAAGGTTTACCATGGTGCTGACAAGTTTCGCGCACGGACTCTTCATTCACGCGCCGCAAGCTAAAACCCGCCTCCAATCAAGCTGTAGGACAACAGACCCAGAACGATCAGCGTCGCCGCCACATAGGTCCAATCTTTCTCGTAAATAAAAGCAAATACAGAAAAAAGCACCCGCGCCACCGGAGTCGCGATCAACACCAGCAGGCCCAACTGGATCAATCCGCGGCCGTGAAATTTTGCGGCGTCGCCCAGAATGCCCCGAATGGAGCGCATCTCCGGCGCCGCCCCCTGAAACACGCGGTAATCTGAGGCCGGCATCGGGTGGCGGACCAGAAAAATCACGCCGCCGACAAACACTAGCCCCGCCGCCAACAACACGCCGGTGCGCAATAGCACGGACATGATTTCGTCCATGCGCTGGTCTTCTTGCAGGCTTGGCGCTTTCATCTCACCACTTTCATCTCACAGCTTTCCCGCAAATCCGTTGTAGATCATTTCAACCGCCAGAATTCCGATCACCACGCTGAAAACAATCCGCAAGCTGCGCACTTTGGCCCCGGCCAGAACCCGCGCGCCCACCAGCGATCCGCCCAGCACTCCCAGCATCACCGGCATAGCGATGGCCGGCTCGATATATCCCCGGCTCAAATAAATCCCCGCGCTCGCCGCCGCCGTTACGCCTATCATGAAATTGCTGGTAGTCGTCGAAACCTTAAACGGCAGCTTCATCACCCGGTCCATAGCCAATACTTTTACCGCGCCAGATCCGATACCCAGCAAGCCCGACAGTACGCCGGCGCCAAACATCAATCCAAATCCGCCCGGCACGCCGCGCACGTGATATTTCTGCAGCCCCGTCTCCGTTGGATAGGTGCTGTCCATGCGCAACCAGGTGGCCACGCGGTCGGGCTTCCCGTCGCGGACACCGTCAGACTTTTCGAGCAAGCTGGCGAACGCCGAATGCATCAGCACCACGCCAAAAATAATCGCGATCACCGAAACGTGAAGATACAGCGCCAGCACCACGCCCGCCATCGCGCCGATGGTCGTGGCGATTTCCAGAAACATGCCCACGCGAATGTTGGAATAGCCTTCTCTCACGTACGCGGCGGCCGCTCCCGAAGAAGTGGCAATCACGGACACCAGCGCCGCGCCGATGGCGTAACGAATATCCACGTGAAACAACAGGGTAAGCAGCGGCACAATCACCATGCCGCCGCCCAGTCCCGTCAACGAACCGAGGAAGCCGGCCAGCAGCGATCCCATTCCCAAAAGTAGAGTGAACTCCAGCGTGTTCAAGAGCGGCTCCGCATGCGGCGATTAGTTTAACTGGAGTGGCGGAATTACGGATGGTTTGGCAAAAAGTTTTGCCTCTGCGCGATTAACGTTAAAAAATTATGACAGCAATTCGAATATGCCCGCAGCGCCCATTCCGCCGCCGACGCACATGGTCACCATGCCGTAACGCCCTTTACGGCGTTGCAAATCGCGAATAATCGTGGCGGTAAGTTTCGCGCCGGTGCATCCTAGCGGATGCCCCAGCGCGATGGCCCCGCCATTGGGATTCAAGCGCGCCGGATCCAGTCCCGCCTGTTGAATCACCGCCAGCGATTGCGCCGCGAACGCTTCGTTCAGCTCGATCACGTCAATATCTTGTAGCGACAATCCCGCCAACTTCAGCGCTTTGGGAATTGCGTACACCGGGCCGAGGCCGAATTCTTCCGGCGGGCACCCGGCCGTCGCGTAGGAGACGAAGCTAGCCAACGGTTTCAGCCCCAACTCCTTCGCGCGCGCCTCGGACATTACGATGGTCGCCGCGGCGCCATCGCTCATCGGCGAACTGTTGCCCGCCGTGACCGTGCCTGCGACGTGAAATGCTGGCTTTAGCTTCGCCAAAACTTCCACGGACGTATCCGCGCGCGGCAATTCGTCGGTGGTGAAAGAGAAACTTTGCGTCACGGGCTTGGCAGCGGCGGCAGCCGAAGCCGCGCCTCCACTTCCAGCTCCGCTCGCGCTCGCCAATGCGACGATCTTCACATCCACTGGCACGATTTCATCTTTGAAATTCCCCGCCGCAATCGCCGCCACCGCTTTCTTGTGCGAATCGGCGGAAAACTGATCGGCCCGCTCGCGGGTAATTCCAAATTTGCGTGCGATATTTTCCGTGCCCAGCCCCATGTTGATGTACGCGTCCGGATAGTTGTCCACCAGCCAGGGATTCGGCGAAATTTTATTTCCTCCCATCGGCACCATGGACATCGATTCCGTGCCGCCCGCAACAATCACCTGCGCGCCCCCGGAGCGAATGCGTTCCGCGCCAAGCGCGATAGCCTGCAAGCCCGACGAACAAAACCGGTTGATAGTCATCGCGGAGGTTTCCACCGGCAAACCCGCGCGCAATGCGGCGATGCGCGCCACGTTCATGCCTTGCTCGCCTTCCGGCATCGCGCAGCCCAGAATCACGTCGTCAATTTCATGGGGATCCAGCGCCGCGGCGCGCGCCAGAGCTTCCTTGATCACCAGCGCGGCCAGATCATCCGGGCGCGTGGCGCGCAGCGATCCTTTATATGCGCGTCCCACCGGGGTTCGCACCGCGGACACAATTACGGCTTCGGGCATCAATTTTCTCCGCAAGGCCGCGTCAGCAAAATCGCGGCTATCTGATGATTGTTCGCCCGGCGGAGCCAAAATGCAAATTGGCGATCGACATCGAGGCTCGTTCACGGAAACCCATCAGGGTTTTAGTGTGGTGTGATTTCGCACCGCATCAACAACTTCGCGGATGGCTTTAGCTACTTCATCTGGCGCTTCCAGATTCATCTGGTGGCCCGATGCAATGATGCGCTGGCTGCTGTTGGTGCTTAAATGCGTCAACTCCTTCTGACAGGCCAAACGTTCCCGGTCGAGATCGGCTGCGGGGACATCGAGGTTATCGGGGTATCCTCCGACCGCATGAGTAAGAACCAACGTCGGCAGGCTGCCGAGGTTGTTCCTCTGAGCAGTACTGTGCATCAACGCGAGGAATTCGGGCGACCAGTCGCGTTGGCTATTCTCCGCAGCTTCCAGGGAAGGTTGCGCATTGGCCCACATGTGAATCTTTTGATCCTCGAGCGAGAGCTTATCGAGCGGAGGCTCGATAGGATCCTTCGAATAGTCCCTGGAGCCGCTTTCGCTCGCGGCATGTTTCTCGTCGGCGCGAATTTGCACTCGTGGCTCAGGGATTGGCCGGCCAGTCGCAAAATCTCGCAGGCGGACAGCTTTGTCGCCGATGGGTATGCGCTGTTCTTCCTGCACAATATCCACCAATACGAGACCGGCCACCTCGTCGGGATATTTTGCAGCATAACTTCTTATTACCCCGCCTCCGAAAGAATGTCCGACGAGGACGACGGGAAATCGTTCATTCAATTTCTTCAACCCCTCGTGCAACTCGAGATTGAGCTGTGTGTAAGTGCGTGGCATCGGGCCGGGCTCGCTCCAAGCATAACCAGCACGGTCATACGTACAGATGCGCGTGAACTTGCCCACCCTGGATTGCACCAACGCCCAGTCCGTCGAAACATCGCCCAATCCGTATTCGACAACCACGGTCGGCGAGCCTGCTCCAGTGCAGAGAAAATGCATGGCGTGGCCGCCAACTTCGACGAGCTTCCCGGGAGTTTTCGGGGCATCTTTCTCGGTGGAAAATGCTGGGGCGGACGCGGATAGAATTGCAGCCAGCAGAAGGAAGACGGACGATTTCATGCGCAACACCTATTGTGAGTGGTACGTTCCGGCGAACCCAATTGTTCCGCAATCCGTTCCACCACTTTACAAATTAGACGAATGGATTGAATGAAGCTCGCAAAATTGACCTGGGCAACCTTTGACGTTGGAACGCAGCCATCTAGTGACATTCGATTTCCATGTTTAGAAATAGAATAGATTTCGTTGAGGTTCTGTCTAGTAATAAACAAGAATGATCAATGCTTGGGTGAGAATCTGCCATTCTTTCGAAGAATTCTGCTTGAGAATTTACACTTTTCGGGCTGCGCTATCGAGTAAAGTAACCATACCCTTCCCGGCACGCGCGAAATTATCCTCACGTATGTGCTCTCGAATAAATTGGTTCAAGGAGAAAGACTGTGGCTCGAAGCGTACTTTTAGCAATGGCTGTATGTATGTTTGCTGGAACACTTTTTGCCGATCAGGTTACGCTGAAAAATGGCGACCGGCTTACCGGCACGATCGTCAAGTTCGATGAGGACAAATTGGTGTTGAAATCAGAATTCGCCGGCGACGTTAGCCTGCAATGGGCGGCGGTCACTGCCATCGTTTCGGCCGAGCCGCTGCATGTCGCGCTGAAAAATGGCCAAACCGTCGTGGGAGTGATCACCACCAAGGACGAAAAGTTCGAAGTGGCGGCTCCGGCCGGGCCGGTGGAAGCATCCAAGCTCGAAATCGTCGCGGTACGGAATAACGCGGAGCAGGAGGTGTATATGCGTACCCTGCATCCGCGTTTCGTCGATTTGTGGGCCGGCTTGTTCGATGCCGGCCTGAGTCTAACCAGTGGCAATTCCGAATCCACCAGTTTTACGCTGGCCGCAAAGGCCGCTCGTGCAACGTCGCGCACCAAGTTATCGCTCTACGCCACGGAAATTTATTCGCGCAGTACGCTCGCCGACGTCAGCAGCACCACCGCCAGCGCAATTCGCGGCGGCGCGCGCATTGACGTGAATCTCCGCAAGCGCTGGTTTGTATTTGGCTTGACCGATTTCGAGCACGATCGCTTTCAGGATCTCGATCTGCGAAACGTGCTGGCCGGTGGCCTCGGCTATCACTTAATAAAGGAGAAGGACCGGACCTTTGATGTGTTCGCCGGCGCGGCTTTCAACCAGGAATATTATTCGCAGCCGTTCAATCCGCCCGATCCGTCCACTTCTCGCAGGACCGCCGAGATTGATGCCGGCGAAACTTTCGCCACCAAACTAGGCAGCCGCACCGCGCTCACCGAGCAATTCAGTATTTTCCCGAATTTATCGGACACTGGCGACTATCGGCTGCAGTTCGACGCCACCGCCGCAACCAAAATAAAGAATTGGCTCAGCTGGCAGGTTACTTTCAGCGATCGCTATGTGAGCAGGCCCCTCACAGGCCTTAAAAATAATGACCTGCTCTTCTCCACCGGTCTAAGGTTGACATTCGGCAAGGGGACGTTGTAGATGGAGCATGTAATTCAGGCTCTTGGTCGTACCGAGGAGCTTCGAGGAGGCATCAATGGCTGGTGGAGGAATAATCTGGTGGATCATCGTAGGGCTAATCGCTGGTTGGCTGGCTGGCCAGGTGATGAAAGGCGGCGGGTACGGGGTGCTTGCCGATATCGTGTTGGGAATCCTGGGAGGCATCCTGGGCGGCTGGCTGTTTGGACAGATGGGCATCGGAGCCGGCAGCACCATCGGTTCGATCGTGGTTGCGTTCGTGGGAGCCGTGATCCTGGTAGGTATCACGCGTCTCTTGAAACGAGCGTGACCATTCTCTAGATTTCGCGGGAGCTTCCACCGCGTTCTTCTGGCAGAATAATTTTTAAGTGCGCCGGGGCGGGCTCATTCCTGCTCCGGCTTTTTTTATGGTGTGCGGTCCGCCGAAATTATCGCTGGAAATTCCGGGTGTGTCCGACCAGGAACCACTCCACCGATGCGGTGCGCTGGTATTTCAGTTGGGTAATCGATTCCGAAGCGGCGATGCTGTCGCCTAGCTGCGTCTGTGCCAACGCCAGTTGTTGCACTGCCAGGGGCGAACGGCGGCTGGCGGAAAGTTCGTCGGCGGCGTCGGGCAAATTGCCTTGCGCCACCAGCAGATATCCGCGTGCGGTTTCGTAGTGGTTTCCCGCTAACAAATCGCCGGATTGCGCGGCGGCTTGGGCCAGTTTGCTGATCGCCTGCTCGGCCAGATCAATCTGCCCATGCCGCGCTGCGATGCGTGCTTCCTCGGAAAGCGCCGCAGCCATGGAAGCACCGCGATCGGAGCCGGCCATCCCATCCGAATTGGTTAACAGCCGTTCCTGGACGGCGTGAAGCTGCTCAAGTTCGCTGGCATAATCCGGGGCCAGCATCGCCGACGCCAGTCCGATTTCGAATCGCGCGTAGGGCGCCTTCCTCTCTTCCGCTTCGGCGGCTAGCGTGGCTAGAGCGCGGCGGCCTTCCGCGGTCCGGCCTTCCCAGAAATAAATCATGGCCTTCTGAAAAGCAGCATGCAGCAAATCACGTTTGTTGTCGGCCATCTTGATGGCCTTGTCGTATTCCACGCGAGCTTCGTCGTACTTGCCCATCAGCGTAAGGGTGTCGCCCAGTCCTAGTTGCGAGGTGAAAAACGTATGATCGATCTGCAGGGCCGCTCGATAGTGTTCCAGTGCGCCCTCGTCGTCGCCGGTGTAACGAAGCACTTCGGCAAGCGAATCTTGCGGATTCGGCTGGGTCGGTTGCACTTCCACATATCGTTTCAGCATCGAAACCGCTTTGACCGCGTCGGGATGGCCATCTTCGATATACGCATAGCCAAGCATGTTGAGCACCGGCGGGAAATTGGAATCCAGCGCCAGTACCGATTCCATCATTTTTTGTGAGCGCTCGTAATCCTGCTGGGAATACAGCCACGTGGAGGTGAGATACAGGACGTGCTTGTCTTTCGGATAGCGCTTTAGCAGATCGTTCATGCTTGCAATCGCGGGGAGCAGGTTGCGGTCCTGGATGCTGGTCATCCAGCGCACCATCAATTGTTCGTCGGGAGTGGCGTGCGGCAGCAGCGCCTTGGCTCGTGCCAGCGCGGCGGGATCGGGCACGTTACGCCTCGAAGTAAAAGCCAGAACCGCATAGCCGAGCGCGAAGTTATGATCCGCCTCGACTGCTTTCTTCGCTTGTTGTATGGACTGGTCCAACATGACGTTTTCGTAGCTGTCCAGTGCTGCCTCGGTCAGTTTGCGTGCTTCCTGGGAATGGGTCGAGACGGGAATCGCTCCGAACAGCAACAAAGGAGCTGGCGCCAGGCGCGAGGCGCGTGCGGCCCGCGATTTTGTTGCGTGCACCTGCGGAGGATGGTCTTGCGCGCGCATCGTGGCCGCCCCTAAAATCAGCGGCACGATTACCGCGAGAAGTTTCTGAACCTTCATGGCCACACTCTCCCAAGGAATGCAAAAAATTGAGCGATCTACCATTCAACTTAGCGTGGCCCTCACAGCCCCGATACTGGCCCAAGGGACAGGTGTGCATACTGCGTTATAGGGGGCGTAAAGTGAGCACATGTGAGGAGAGCGATACTTGTGCGCTGCCGGCGTCGTGGCGATACTGCGGGTGCGTTCCTGGAAAGGCCGTGGGGAAATGAAAGTTCGTCACCGCGTCACTCGCAGCGCGTTGTGCGCCGTTGTGTTGTCTGGCGTATTCGCGGCCGCGTCGGTGCTTCCGGCCATTAAGACCATGGCGGTGGTGGTCGCGGCCGACAGCAAGCTGCCCGATCTGACCATGGCAGAGCTCGTTAAATTGAGCAGAGGCACGCAGAAAACATGGCCGGATGGACGAAGCTTCACGCTAGTGCTGAAAGACCCAGCCGTGCCAGAGATGCGTGTCGCAATGCAAAAGCTCTTTGGAGTCGCCCCCGCGGATGTGCCCGCCGCTATCGCCAAAATCAACCAGACACGCCCGCTGATTAGAATCGTCGCCGCCGAGGAGGACATTTTTCGGACCGTAACCACCACTCCCGGCGCGGTGGGGCTGGTGGACGTTTACTCGATCAACAGCGCGGTGAAGGTTTTGCACATAGATGGCAAGCTTCCTTTTGACGTCGGTTACGCCCTCAAATAGCTCCCTCCACGAAATCCGATAATCTGCGTCACCTCCTTCCGATCTCGTCCCGTTAGCCTTGCAAGCGTTTGAGTTTTGTACCTGCGCCGACACTTCTATTCGCTCCGAAATCACCCGTACGTCGGTACAGGTCCGCGTGGGGTGGTACAGCGAAAATCCGGCGTAGCGTCTGGCAAGGACAACTGAGCATATATACGCTGTATTTTCAATTTGTTAGCTACCTACAAGGTTCTCGGTAGAGGGTCCTAGTAGACTAGTTTGCCGCCATAAATGTGCCTTCTGTACCATCGATTTCAGGTCCAGTGTGGTGTCAAATGGGTCAGGTACGAAGCGGTGGAACTTAAGGGCAGCACCCGCATCTAACTAGAACGAAAGATCGCGAAAAGGGTGTGATAAAAGGACAGTATTTCAGGCCAACGACAATGACGAAAACCAGCGATAAGAGTAGGAAGTGGATGTGGTGGTTCCTGGCAGTGGGTGTCGCGCTGCAGCTGTATTTCGTGCGCGAACTGCTGGCTGCCTTTGCGCTGTTTGCCGCCGGATTCGCGGTGATCGGATTGTGCATTGGGGCCCTGTATCTGATGCAAAAGGCCTGGGAAGTTGGAGTGGCGCGGTTCGCGGACAGCCAAAGCCCGGCCGCCAGCATGGCGCGCCGCGCGGCGTCGGCCATGGAAGAACTGGGCCGCCGTCCGTTCCGGCGTCCCGTTTAGTCTTCGGAATCGAGCAGCTCAGTTTTTATTTGGAAGAATTTCTGGTTCAGCCAGAGCACCACGGAGAGAGTTTTTCTCCTTCTTACTTCGTGAAAAAGACCAACCGTCCTGAGAGAGCGGTTGGTCTTTTTAATTCTGCGGAGTGTTTTTCGTGCTGGGGGTTTCCGAACTATTTATTGCCGGCCCCTGCGAGGTTCTGCAGCTCCTGATCCCAATTCACAACCACTTTCAGATTCCCGCCGTCAGGGTCCTTGATGCGCTGCACGACGACGATTTTTTTGCCACCCGGCGCCAGCGAGTAGTTCGGGCCGGCGGCATCGTTCCAGATATCGCCTTGATACAGGACTCGCGATTTGCCAAAGCGGAATGGCGATACCAGAACTTCAGTGGCCCACAGCGTACCGGCGTTTTCAAAAACTAGTTGCTTGCCGTCCCGCGACCATACCGGACTGCTTCCACCCTCCGTCGAGACTTGTATTTTCTCGCCCGGGCCGGGAAATCGCTGCACATAGACTTCGGCGCGGCCGGACTCGTTCGAGGTATATGCCAGCCACCTGCTGTCCATCGAAAAAGCCGGCTGGTTCATCCGAAATTGCGAGACCAGATACGGATACGGCTTCCGGTCGCCGGTCATGGGCAGCATCCAGATTTCAAACTGCCCCGAACTGCCCAAGCGCTCATAAGCAATTAATTTTCCGTCCGGCGACCACGACTGCAAGTGAAAGTGGCCTTCATTTTTCATGAGCGATTCTTCTTGACCGCTACCGTCCACCGAAATCAAAAAGGCTTGCTGCCTTCCATTTGACGAGTAGGCGATGCGTTTTCCGTCCGGCGACCAAACCGGCAATTCATCGACGCCGGGCGCAAAGGTCATACGGCGAAGCGCTCCACGCTCAAGGTCATAGATCCAGATATCCCGGTCCGGCAAGCGCACCGTCAAAGCGAGGAACTTGCCATCGGGAGAAAATCGCGGCGATTCATAGAGATTCGATTTCACCGGGAGGGGTTGTGGTTTGGCATCGTGTTCCGCAAGCACCAGGCTGTTTTCCGTGGACTGCTTGCCGCGATTCACGTAGATAAGAGTGCCGTGGCGTGAAATATCGTATTGGGCCGATCCCGATCCGGAGTGCGTTACCAAGTCCTGAACGACGGAAACCGGCGATCCAATGGCCACCAGATTCGAGGGATCACACTCCACAGCCAGCAGGGTGCCAGCGTGCACGTACAGCAAATGATTAGGAGGAAAAAAGTGCGGGTCGAAGCCTTTGGCGATGATTATTTTTCTTTCCCCGGACCCTATGTTTTCTCCAACCAGCGCACCATCGTCGACGGCATTTCCCGCTGACAAAACAGTGAACAGGAGAGTTTTTTCTCCGGGCAGAATTTGAGGCGAGATATGTGCGAACTCGCCTTTATCGGTCTGGAGTTTGGTCACCGGCTGAGGTGTGCCGCCGTTTTCACTCACGCGTAGAATTCCGGAAGTCAGGGAAGGCGAGTAGTAAATGTTATGGTCCGCTCCCCAACTGATGCCCTGAGGATCGATGACGGAATCGACGATAGTTTGGGGCATACTACCGTCGAAGGAGATTTTCTTGAGCTTGCCGCCAGCAAAAAACGCCAACCATTTCCCATCGGGAGAAAATATGGGATTGGTGGCGCCTTCGGCGCCCGGTATTGGCCGCGATGAGGCCGAATTCATTTCGCGAAGGTACAGGCGCGGGCCGTCCGAACTGCTCGCACTGATGGCGATGCGGAGTCCATCAGACGAGATGGCCACGGTACGCTGGCCCAAAGAACTGAGCGAGGTGTCGGATGGTGGAGCGATTGCAAAACGGATTGGAGCGGTGTCACGCACACCGTGCTGGCGCAACAGTCTGGAAACCAGAAAGCCCGCGGCGAGCAGCAAAACGCCGAGCGCGGCGGCCGCAAGGATCGGGAGCGCCCGACTTTTGGACGCTGCGGGAGCAGCCAAGATTCCTGAAGCGCTAGGGGCAGAAGAGCTACGGCCAGAGATGGCGTTTTCGATGGCAATGCGCGCTTCGCCGATGGATTGCAGGCGCTGGCGCGTTTCTTTTTCGAGGCAGCGGCGCATCAGCTGGTGAATTTCGTTGGGCACGTTGGAGGGCAGCAACGTCCAATCGGGCTCGCCGCGAATGACGGCGGCCAGCGTGTCCGAAACGGTTTCACCTTTGAACGCGACTTTGCCGGTGAACATTTCGTAGAGCACGGCCCCGAAGGACCAGATGTCCGCGCGGCGGTCGACGACTTTGCCGCGGGCTTGTTCAGGGGCCATGTAGGCGGCGGTGCCGAGAATGTGGCCTGCTTTGGTCGCGGCTGCAGTGAGAGTTGGCGAATTGGTGATGTCGGCGTTGCTGGTTTCGTCGGACAGAGC
>JBBRZT010000094.1:0-12012 GCA_038236395.1 Candidatus Acidiferrales bacterium | reverse complement strand
TCGTGGCGCGGCAGATGGCGCAGAGTTCGGACTCGCTGCTGGTTCCCGGGACGCAGGCGTTTCTGGACAAGGTGGACGCCATCATGGCCATGCAGTCGCAGGATGTGATGCAACGCGCGCATGACCTGGTGAACGCGCCGCACTTTTTCGGAATGGAGATTGGATTCAATTTGCCGGCGTTTGTTATTGCGCTGGTGATTACCGCGATCCTGGTGGTGGGGATTAAAGAAAGCGCGCGGTTCAACGCGACGATTGTGGTGATCAAGGTAGCGGTGGTGCTGTTCGTTATCGCGCTGGGCTCGCGGTATATTTCCACGGCGAATTGGGGGATGGACTGGCACTCGTTTGCGCCGATGGGATTCAGCGGAATTGGGGCGGGGGCGGCGTACATATTTTTTGCGTATATCGGATTCGATGCGGTATCGACGACCGCGCAGGAGGCGAAGAACCCGCAGCGTGACTTGCCCATCGGGATCATTGTGTCGCTGCTGGTTTGTACGGTGTTGTACATCGCGGTGGCCGGGGTCTTAACAGGAATGGTGCACTGGCAGGACATCAATATTGAGGCGCCGATTGCTCGGGCATTTTTGGATCGGGGGCTGTCCACGGCGTCGCACATTATTACTCTGGGTGCGCTGGCGGGGCTTACCAGCGTGATGTTGGTGATGTTGCTGGGACAGACGCGGGTGCTGTACGCGATGGCCAACGACGGGTTGCTGCCCAAGAAATTTTTCGCGGCAATCCATCCGAAATTCCGGACACCGTATAAAAACACGATGCTAGTCGGGTTGCTGGCGGCAATCGTGGGCAGCGTGACGCCGATCGACGATATCGGGAAAATGGTGAATATCGGGACGCTGCTGGCGTTCGTGATTGTGTGCATCGCGGTGATGATCTTGCGCAGTACCAATCCCGATCAGGCGCGGCCGTTTCGCACGCCGTGGGTGCCGGTAGTGCCGATTCTGGGGATTATTTTCAACGGGTACATGATGTACAAGCTGGGATGGGTGAACTGGGCGCGGCTGATCGTGTGGCTGGTGATCGGGTTAGTGATTTATTTTGCGTACAGCCGGCACCACAGCCGGGTGAGCAAGCTGGAGCGGGAATAGCAGCACGGATTTTCCACGTATCGTGAGCCTCACTCCAGAAGGCTGGTTGGGGCGTCTCCCATACACAAATGTAGAGTGCGACATTTTTTAGTGCGTTCTCATCGTGGGTGGAGTTCAGGTAGAGTAGTAGCTCTACGTTTTGCTGATGACTTCTTTCTCCTCCAATTTACGAAAATTGTGGCGGCGGCTTTCGGGCATTGATATTGCCGCGCTGGTCATTTTTCTGTTGGGCTTGGCGGCTACGATCTCGAGAATGAGCGGCGGGATTCTCAATTTCCTCAAATTTCTAGCGGTACTGGCGATTTTTTACTTTTTATTTCGATTTATCGGGTGGTGGCGGTCGCGACTGTTGTGGAGCCTACGCAATCGGCTGATCGTCGCTTATGTGTTTATCGCGGTGGTTCCTATTCTACTGATTCTTACGCTCGGAGTACTGGCCGGGCGGATTTTGTATTCGCAACTGGGCGCGTATCTGCTTTATGAAGATATTCACGCGCGTATCAACACAATCGGGGACATGGCCGAGCATATCGCGGCGGCGCACGGAACTCCTCTTGCGGGGACGAGCGAAGAAGAGTCGGAGCACATTCTGGCATCGCAGTCGCATGCGGTTCACGACCGGGAATTGCCGGGGCTGAGCATTACGTTTTCAGATGATCCGTCATTTTTGCGCAAAGTGGCCGGGAATGGAGAAGCGTTTTCTGGGTTGCTGCAGGAAGAGGACAAACTGTGGCTTACCAGCATGCGGTTGATTCGCGGGCCGCGCGGAATCCGGGTGGTGAAATTGCAGGTCCCGGTGACGCCGGAGTTTCTTGCGGCTATCGCGCCGGATGTGGGCGCGATCCAGTTGAACCTGATGCAGAAATATACGGGGTGGGCGCGGGAAACGGTGATCTATAAATCGGGCGACGAACGATACACCGCCGGCGGACGAATTGCGGCAAAGTCGAGGAGTTTGCAGCCGGAAGGGTTCTGGATCGATCCGTCGGTCAGCGTGGTGTCGAGGTTGAATTCCGTTTATGTTTCGCGGGATGGATCGGTGGAGTACAACCGGCCAGTGCTGGCGTTGACGAATGCGCGGCCGTCGCGCTTGAATATGCGGATATTCAATTCACTGGGAGAGTTGCGAGATTCTTACCTGCTGCTTTTCATTATTGTGGGCGCGGTTTTTTTGCTGATTGAGCTGGCGGCGTTAATTACCGGAATTAATATGACGCGGCACATCACCACGGCGATCACCGAGCTGTATCAAGCCACGCAGTATGTGCAAGGCGGCGATTTGACGCATCGCGTGCGGGTGGAACGAAGGGACCAGCTGGGAGTGCTGGGCGAATCGTTTAATTTGATGACCGGATCGATCAGCGGATTGATCGAGGAGCAAAAACAGCGGCAGCGGCTGGAGAACGAAATCTCCATCGCGCGGGAAGTGCAGAACCAGCTTTTCCCGAAGAGGCTGCCGTCGGTGCCGGGAGTGGAGGTCGAAGCGATTTGTAAGGCGGCGCGCTCGGTGAGCGGCGATTACTACGATTTCATACAGTTGACGCCGACGCACATCGCGGTGGCCATCGCGGATATTTCGGGGAAGGGAATTTCGGCGGCGCTGCTGATGGCCAGTTTGCAGGCGGCGCTGCGCAGCCAGTTGTTGATGGGCGGGAGTGAAAATCTGGGGACGGATGAACTCGTTTCGCGGCTGAACAAACACCTGGTTCGCAATACCGCGGATGACCGCTTCGCGACGTTTTTTATTGCGGTGTATGACAGCGCGACGCGGACGGTGCGGTATACCAATGCCGGGCATCTGCCTTCGTTCTTGTTGAGCAAGAACAGGGTGGACCGCATGGATAAAGGCGGGATGGTACTGGGAGTGTATGAGGAGTCGGAGTACGAGGAAAATTCGCTGACGGTGCCGCAGGATGCGTTGCTGGTGGGTTACAGCGACGGACTGGTGGAACCGGAAAACGTGTACGGCGAAGAGTTCGGGATAAGGCGGCTGTTGGAGGCGGCGGTGCGAGTGCAGAGTTCGGCACCGAGCAGCGTGGCGGAAGCGTTGATGACCACTGCGGAAGAATGGGCGGGAAGCGCGGACCAGGCTGATGATATGACGGTGATTGTGGCGCGGATGCGGTAGAAGGCGGTAAGCCGCTGGGCTATACTGGCACGCTTTCGAAATCGGCGGAGTTGGGAGAGGGATGTCACTACGGAAACGAGTGGCGCTGGTTACCGGAGGAAGCCGGGGGATCGGGCGCGGAATCGCAACGCGGCTGGCGAAGGATGGGGCGCGGGTGGCTATCGCGTACCGGTCGAACAAGGCGGCGGCGCAGCTGACTTTGCGGCAACTGCAGGCCAACGGCGTGGAAGGCGTGGCGGTGGAGACGGACATTTCGGATCCGTCGCGCGCGGAGCAACTGGTGAAGACCGTGGTGGAGCGGTTTGGGCGGCTGGATGTGGTGGTAAACAACGTGGGGGATTTTCGCTGGGGCACGGTGCTGGAAAGTTCGCTGGAGGATTGGAAGGGGATTTTTTCGTCGAACTTGATGACGGTGCTTTACGTGACCCGCGCTGCGCTGCCGCACATGCGCAAGGGGCGGTGGGGGCGCATCGTGAACCTTGGAGCGGTGGGGGCGGAACGGGCGTTCGGGCAGGCGAAAATTTCGGCGTATGCGGCAGCGAAGGCCGCGGTGGTGGCGTTGTCGCGTTCGCTGGCGCTGGAAGAAGCGAAAAACGGGATTACTGTGAATGTGGTGAATCCTTCGAGCATTGATGAGAATGAGTTGACGTTGAGCGAAGCGCGCAGCATGCGCGATGCGCGGTTTCCCATCGGGCGGCCGCCGACGGTGGAAGATGTGGCGGCGACGGTTTCGTTTTTTGCCTCGGAAGAAGCTGAATACGTCACCGGGCAGGTGATGAACGTCAGCGGCGGATGGATGTTGTAGCCGCAAACGATCCCAATCATGAAAGCACTAACCGCAGAGGAAATGCGCCAGGTCGATAAAGAGACCACGGCGCGCTTTGGCATTTCCGGAGCGCAGTTGATGGAGGCTGCCGGTCGCGCGGTGAGCGACGCGATTTTGCGGGAATTTGATGGCGGCTCATCGCAGACATCGAGTAAAGCTGTGCGGGTTTCAGTTTTGTGCGGGAGAGGGAATAACGGCGGCGATGGGCTGGTGGCGGCGCGGCACCTTAAAGTGGCGGGGATCGAAGCCGAAGTTTATTTGTTTGGCGATCCGTCAAAGATGACCGGAGACGCGGGCGAGAATTTTCAGCGGTGGCGGAACAGTGGGGGCGCAGTGCAGGTGGTGGACAGCGAGCGGAGCTGGGAGAAAATTTTCCCGGCGATTGCAGCCTCAACCGTGATTGTGGATGCGTTATTGGGGACAGGATTGCGTGGGGCGGTTACCGGCGTGGTGGCGCGGGCGATTAGGGACTTGGATGAAATTACACACAACGCTACGGCGGTGCGGCCGAGGTTGATTATTGCAGTGGATATGCCGTCGGGGTTGCCGTCGGACGGGGAAGCAGCGGACGGGCCGGTGTTGAGCGCGCACAGAACCGTCACGTTTACCGCGCCAAAAATCGGGCAGCTGGTGAGCAAAGATGCTGCGGCGGGTGGGGCGCTGGAAGTACGGCAGATCGGGTCGCCGCCGGAACTGGTGGAGGAAATTGGAAAGGGGTCGGTGCGATGGGCCTCGGTGGAGGAATTTGCGGGGCTGCCGCTGGTGCGGGCGGCCGATGCGAACAAGGGAACGTATGGGCACGTGCTGTTGGTGGCGGGATCGTTGGGGAAAAGCGGGGCAGCGGTGCTGGGCGGGCGCATGGCTTTGCGCGCTGGGGCGGGACTGGTGACGGTGGCTACGCCGTCGGTGATTTTGCCGATTGTAGCTGCGGCGCAGGCGGAGTATATGACGGTGGCGTTGGAGTCGACTTCGGCGGGGACGATGGCGCTGGAGAATCGGGGCGGCACAAACTGGAAAGAAATCGAAAAAGGGAAAAGTGTGTTGGCTATCGGGCCGGGGCTGGGGACTGATGCGGAAACGCAGAAAGAAATTCGCGCGATCGTCCGAGCGACCGAATTGCCGGTGATTGTGGATGCGGATGGGCTGAATGCTTTTGATGGGCGCGCTGATGAATTGCGCGCGAGAAAGAGCAAATTTCTGGCGATTACGCCGCATCCGGGAGAAATGGCGCGATTGCTGGGATGCTCCATCAAGGAGATTCAGAGCGACCGGTTGAAAGCGGCGTGCGAGGCGGCAGCGAAGTGGAACGCTCATGTCGTCCTCAAGGGGTTTCATACGGTGATTGCTTCGCCGGATGGAAACGTTTTTGTGAATACAACCGGGAACGCCGGATTGGCGAAGGGTGGAACTGGGGATGTGCTGACCGGGCTCTTGGCGGCGCTAACGGCGCAGTTCAAGACAGGGGAATGGTTGCGGGTTCTTGCGCTGGGAGTGTATGTGCATGGATTAGCGGCGGAGTTGGCGTTGACTGGGATCGACGCTTCGGGACTGATCGCCGATGATTTGATTTCGGCGATTCCACAGGCGCGGGCGAAACTTTTGCGGGAGCTGCAAGCGAGTGGCTGAGGAAGTGGTGACTTCATCGGCGGAAGAAACTATTGCGTGGGGCAGAGCGTTTGCCGCGCGGCTCGCGGCGCCGGTGGTGGTGTTGCTGGTGGGGGAGTTGGGCAGCGGGAAGACGACGCTGACGAAGGGGATTGTGGCGGGGCTGGGGGCGGCTAGCGAGGACGAGGTTACCAGTCCGACGTTTACGCTGGTGCATGTTTACGGCGCGGTGGCGAAGGTGTATCACGCGGATCTTTACCGGATTGAAAATTTTCATGATTTCGAGACGCTGGGGATGGAGGATGTGTTTGAGAAGCCGGCGGTGGTGATTCTGGAATGGGCGGAGCGGTTTCCGTTGCGGTCGCCTTGGCCGCAGGTGCGGGTGAGGCTGGAGCATTTGGAGGGTGACCGGAGGAGATTGACTGTCGTGTCGGGAGATGGGGAGTAGATGGGTGCGCGTACATTACCAAAATCCGCACACGCCGCGGCGGGCAGCCGCGCAAAATCGGCGCGTGGGGCACCCAGAACAGTTGGAAGTTCGCGTGTGGAGTACCAGACGTACACCCGGGGCGGGCGGGGCGTGGTTTCTGGTTGGTATCTGGGCAATAGCTAACCTTCTGGGAACGCAGTAGAGGCCATTTCTTGCTGCCCTGCAGGGGCACGGTAAACTGGTGAATGTCCCCTGTGGTGGAGTGCATGGCAAACGTATCCCTATCCCTGACGCCGGGTGCGACAGAAGCGGCAGGCATCGAACTCAAGAGCTATAACGTCACCATTCCGATGGGTTCGCTATCCATTGGAGTGGATAACATTCACCATGACGTGTTTTTAAGTCCCAAATTCGTGCAGGCGGCACGCGATTATTTATTTGAGCTGATCCGCCAAAACACCAAGGCGACATATTTTCCGGGAATCGAGCTGCGGGCCCACCGCGGGCCGGACAATGCGGGATTCCGCAGGCTGCTGATCGACCTGCTGCAAAGCTCGCTGACGCAGGCGAAATACCACAAAAATATCGAGATGGATCTGCTGTTCCGCCTGGCACTGCTGAAGTTTCTGACCGCGGAGACCGCCAACCAATTTTCCAATTTGATCCTGGAAGGGAAGGAGTGGGTTCGCCAGCGCGGCGAACATTTTGAACGCAGCCAGCAGGCGCACGTAATCAAGGCGCGATTGTCAGAGCTGCAATCGGTGCGGCGCACCATTATTCGGGTGGTGGGCCAACAGTTGGCGCACATCATCGCGGATGCGGACGAGCACGTGATTTCGAAAGCGCGGCGGGCGTTGTTTGGGGATGATTTCGCGCCGTTGTATGAGTTGTTGAAGAACCGGTTGGTGTTTCTGGACGGCGGGAAAGACGATGTTTACTTTCTGGAGCACTATGTGCTGCTGGGGAATTATGCGCGTGACCTCGACCGCTTCGAGGCCATGGACCTACTTTTCCAGGAACTGCTGCGAAATGCGGGACTGGCGATCGAGCAGGATCCCGCGCACGTGGAAGCGAAGAAAGAGCACCGCGCTTTATTGGAGCAGGCGCAGGCTACGCGCGAGGATATAGCCACCCTGGAAGCCCAGGCGAGCGTCGCACGGAAAAAGATCGAACGCGGGGACGGATTTATTAACAAGTTTCTCAGCTCCGGCGATCCGGCTGACCAGAAAGCGACGCTGGCGGATGTCGAACTGCGTTTGAAACATCAGCAAGGCAAGCTGGAACAACTTGGGCCGCGGATCGACGCGGCGAAACAGAAGCTGGATTTCTGGGACAAGCGATTCGAAAGCCATTTGGGCGATTACCTGAACCATTCCGATACGGCACGGAGACTGTTTGACGCTTCGGGGGCGCCGGAAAGCGAAAGATCGATCCGGTTACGGTTGCTTGGGCAGCTGGTGAGCAGACTGGAAGAGCAGGAACTGTTGCAGCACGCGCTGGCGGGATACGAAATTCGACCGCTGGCTTCGGAATACAGTCCACCGGTGCACTTGCAGCAACTACGGAAGGCGCTGGTCTCGAAGGACGAAATGAAGCGGGTGGCGCAGGTGCTGAAGCATGTGCCGGCGCGGCAACTTTCGCTGAAGCCGATTGAGGATTTGTCGAAGAAACTGCACCGCTATTCGCGGGAAGAAATCCAGGCGCAGGTGTTGAAGTTCGCGGTGGATTTTCTGCACTTGCGGCGTGATCTGCGGGATGCCGAGCACCTGACGGCGTGCATGGAGCGAATCCACTTGGTGACGACGGAGCAGGTGCGGGAATTGTCGCGGTTGAACAACCGGCTGTACGAGTGCGTGCTGCAGGAAGAGGCCAAGCCCAAGCAGGACCACGTAGTGTCGCACGTGATTATCAAGGTAGACGTGCGCGGGTCGACGAAGATGACGCAGGATCTGCTGGCGCGGGGATTGAGCCCGGCATCGCACTTCAGCCTGAATCTGCACGAGCCGGTGAAAAAGCTACTGGATCGCTACGGAGCGAAGAAAGTATTTATCGAGGGCGACGCCATTATTCTGGCGATATTTGAAACGGAAGCGACGCGCACCTACGCGCGAGCGGTGGCCAAGGCGTGCATATTATCGCGGCAGATTCTTACGGTGTGCAGCACGTATAACGATCGAGCGGCTGCGAATGATTTGCCGACGATAGAGCTGGGGGTGGGCGTGGCGTATCAGGGGTCGGCGCCGACGTATTGGACGGACGGAGATTCGCGCATCATGATTTCGAAGGCGCTGAATCTATCGGACCGCTTGTCGGGCTGCGCGAAACTGGCGAAGCGGCTATTGACCAATCAGGAGTCGGACTTCTCACTGTTTCAATTTTTGACCGCGTTGGAAGGCGCTTCGCCGGAAGAGCTGGACGAATTCCTGGTGCGCTATAACATGAACGGGATTGAATTGAATGACGAAGGATTTCAGAAGCTAGGCGAAGAAATATCGCTGGATTCGATTGAGACGAAGCTGGACATGCCGTGGGGTAAAGAAAACGTGACGCTGTTTTTTGGGGAAGTACCCATGGGGGAATCGGTGGAATTGCTGGTGCTGCGCAAGGGTTACGCGCGGCAACTTTTGGCGGACGGCAAAGTTGGAGTGGTTTCGTCGCATCCGTATTATGAGGTGTGCACCAATCCTGGGCTGTATGAACTGGTGGCGGCGCTGATTCGCAGCCAACAAGTGGCGGCGGTGGGAGAGGTGGGCGCGTAGATGTTGGGGGACGCGCTGCCAACGCGTTGAAATTCATTACGTAAATTGTCTTAATTCGTAGGCCGAAATCCATAACAAGACATTCGAAAGCGCAAGCTGCATGGCAGAATGGAGCATGCCTTTGACGAACTTTGGCCGGGTGATGCTGGCGTGGGCGACGCCCAGCGTTGCGCATCAGGTGCGGCACTGGATTTACCAGCTTGGCGGACTGGGATTGATTCCGCTGGGGCTCATTGATAATTCCGTGGTGCCGATTCCGGGGAGCATGGATGTTCTTACTATCGTGCTGGCGGCGCGCGATGGGCGTTACTGGCTTTATTACGCCATCATGGCGACGATCGGTTCGGTTGTTGGAGCGTTCATAACCTTCAGGCTAGCCCGCAAGGGCGGCAAGGAGACGCTGAAACGCAGACTTTCGCCGACGCGGGCCAAGCAAGTGGTGGCCATTTTCTCGCGCTGGGGATTCTGGTCGATTGCGATAGCGGCGCTGCTGCCGCCGCCAGTGCCGATGGTTCCGTTCGTGATTGCCGCGGGGGCGACGCAGTACTCACCGAAAAAGTTTCTGGCGGCGCTGACGCTGGGGCGCGGGTTGCGCTATACGTTGCTGGCGTTGCTGGCCGAGCATTACGGGAGACAAATCATCGGGTTCCTTGGCGCTCATGGCCATCCGTACGTATATGCGGGCGTGGCAGCGGTGATTATTGCGGGCGTGATCTTGTTTGTGCTGATATCCGCCAGAAAAAAGAAGCACGCACCGGCCTAACCCGGGTCGCGAACGGTGTGAGCTTTCGCGAAACGAGTTACAGTGTGCGCGGTTGCTCGGGGCGGAAGTTTTTGACGGCCAAGACGGTGAGCGCTACAAAAATCAGCAGAAGCACCAACTGGGCGATCTTGAAGGGCGGCTCCGTTTGCGTGGGGGCCAGGGCTTTCAGAGCCGCAACACGCCGGAAGAGCTGAACGACCAACACAAAACAATTCAAATATAGAGCCATCATCGAGGTGACGACGTAGCCGGTGCGCCAGCCGCCCTCCATGTGCCGGCGGTAGCGCGCGAAGATGGCGATGGCCAGAACCACAAGCGATATGGCGCCGACCACGTAGGATGGTTTGAAGCCATCATAGGGAAAGAAGAATCCGGTGACGCTGGTGAGCACGGTGGTCCACAGAAAGAGAGACGTCCAGCCATCGAAACGGTTGGCGCTCATGAAGCCGTAGAGGACGATGAAGCCGGAGAAGATTCCGACCAAGCTGATGAGCACGTGCGCGTCGGTGAAGATCTTCAGAAGCATGCTGATGGTTCCTCCCGATATTCAGATATGAGTAGCGCCAAGCTAAAGAGATAATTTTCGGTCGCAGCCAGATAGTGGATGGGCGGAAGCATAGCGCGAAATCAGGAAATTTTCACGGGATGTAATACCGAGGCTTCGATCGTTAAGCAGCGTGAAAATTGTTAGCTGTCGCGCCGGTCTGTCCCAATCCACAGCGCGCCGGAGCCTTTCGCGTTAAGTGGTCATGAGAGTCACCTGTGGCATCCACATTGTTTGTTAAGATCGGTTGCCAACCATGGAGGCAAAAATGGTCCGGTGACTGTCGCGGCCTTCAAAGCCGTTTTTCGGCTTCTCGCACCTCGCTGCAGCTAAACGCAGAACTGCGCATAACCATTTTTTAATCAATACGTTAGGGGCTATTACGTAAAGCACGGCCGTGCTCGGTGGCGCACCAGGATGCAAAACGAACTGACACCCCTACTGCCACTATGCCGAGTGTAACGAAGGGCGGCTGGCGCCAGGTTCAGCACAAGATTCACTGTGACCCGCTGTTTAAGAGTTCTCTCGCCGACAAGGTAAGCAAAGAAGATAAATCACTTAGCTCTGCAGAATCCGGCAAAGAGCGGCAGAAAACGCAACCCAGGCGCAACCGAATTCCCGAAGATAAATGAATCTATACGTTCGCTGTTCATTCCGGACAAACCTGTCTTGGAGAGAAAATAGAGTTCCGGGTGAGACATCCAGCGATCCAGCTGCAGGACGCTTATCGCGCCAACAACTGCGATGGGAATCAAGTACCAAGGCAGGTTGTAAGCCAGAATTCTGATAACAGCTCCAACCGTAGAGTATGCAACGAGAAAAAACTCCCTTTCGCCTAAAGGACAGTTTCGCCGTCTCCGTTTCCGCCAGCCGGAAAATCCTTCGTACCGTGTTCATCCGCATTCTTCATTACGACGTGTTGGGGCAGTAGGGCAGCCTGGTGGCGCACCTGCCTTGGGCGCACAAGTCTCAATTTCAACAGCTCCATCCATGACTTCTAACTACTAGCGTTTCCAACAAATCGCGGAATCTGCTTTTCGCTGAATGATACTCGAAATGAATTAAAAACGTTCGATTCTGGCACAGGCTGTGCACTGTCGTTCTATTTCCACACTCCAGTCAACGGGTCGTGATGAATAGACAGTCTGAAAGACCGAATCGGGAAAAGACCCCGCTGTATTGAAATCAGTTGTGGGCCGAACCGAGTAGAATCTGAACTTTTACGGGTTGTGACATGCGTAGAGCCTGATCCTTAACGAGAGCGAGAAAGGCGCCTTTGGTGGTAAAAGATTCGGGCATTCCCACGCCAGCCGGGTGAGAAGGATTCACCATTCCACTGGCGGATGATCTAGCCGGTTCGGTGTTTTCTTGATCCCAGGCGGCGAGGGCGTACCAACTGGCGGTTCCTTCCTGGGGGACAAACTTGAGCAAATAGTTGGGGTAAGCCTCGACGAAGCTGATGGGGTAGTTTTGCGAAAGGACGGCGAGACCAAGATTTTGGCCGGCGATGGCTTCCGTAGCGGTGGCTCCGGGGGCGACGACTTGTTCTCCCCAGGTGGCGAGCCAGGCGATTTCGTGGGGAGCGGTGGGGATGGATTTTAGGATAGGGAGACCCTTTTTAACGGGGAGGCCGGTGACGAACTCGGTGGAAGATTTCGGATCGGCTTTGATGGTTTGCGTAAAGCCGCGTTCGCCGGCCCACATCGTAATGCGGGATTGGAGAGTGATGGATTTTTTGCCGAGGTTCCAGCCGTTGTAGTTGAGTTCCACGATGGTGCGCACGGGGCCGAGACTGATGATGCGCCATTTGCGATCTTTTACGTCGGCGGCTTTAACGAGTTTGCCGTC
>JBBRZT010000093.1:0-12025 GCA_038236395.1 Candidatus Acidiferrales bacterium | reverse complement strand
TCGGTTATCCGGGCGAAGCGGATTCGCTGCCGGAACACATACGCGAGCGGGAACACGCTCCGCGGACGCGCAAACCGCTTAACTCATTTGTGATGACCGGCAAGTGGGGGCAAAAAGCGCCATTCGTTCCGTAGTAATTTCCAATCTAGATTCGTTCAGTGTAAATTCAAAACTTAGCATATGAACAGCACACTGGAATTCCTGGTACGCCACGGATACGTAGTTCTGCTCGGCTGGGTCTTCGTGGAGCAGATCGGGCTGCCCATCCCGTCGATTCCGTTGCTGCTGGCCGCCGGGGCGTTGGCCGGCACGGGGCGGATGAATATTTTCGCCGCGCTGTTCGTCACCACGTTCGCGGCGATGTGTGCGGATTCGATGTGGTATCAACTGGGCAGAATTAAGGGCATCAGGATTCTTCAGTTGTTGTGCAAGATTTCGCTGGAGCCGGACTCCTGCGTGAGGCGGACGGAAGGAGTTTTTTCGCGACAGGGCGCGCGCTCGCTTATCTTTGCAAAATTCCTGCCGGGACTCGGAACAGTGGCGCCGCCGCTGGCTGGCGTATTTCACATGCGACCGTCGCGGTTCCTGATGTTCGATGCGATGGGCACGCTGCTCTGGGCCGGCTCGTTTCTGGGCGTGGGATTTATTTTCAGCGGGCAAATCGAACGCATCGCAGAGCGGATCGAAGCGCTGGGCGGACGGATGGGCGTGACGCTGGTAGCGTTTTTTGCGCTTTATATCGCGTACAAATTTATCGGCCGGCAGAGATTTTTGCGGCAACTGCGTATCTCGCGCATCACCGTGGATGAGCTGAAAGAGAAAATGGACGGCGGTGAGGAAATCGTCATTGTGGACTTACGGCACTCCATGGATTTCGAAGCGGACCCACAAACCATCCCCGGGGCGTTCCGCATGGACGCCGGAGAGTTGCAGGAAAAGAACGATCGCTTGCCGCGCGACCGCGACGTAATTCTTTACTGTACTTGACCAAACGAAGCCACCAGCGCCCGTGTGGCGCTGCTGCTCCGAAAACAAGGGATCAAACGCATCCGGCCATTACAAGGCGGCCTGGCGGCCTGGCGCGACAAGGGCTATCCGCTGGAAGGCGTGGCCGCCACGGTCAAGCTGGTTCCCATCGAGCCGGCGATGAAAAAAGGGTGATGGGCGCACCTCTTAGAGGCGCGGCAGTACAATTCCGGCCTGCGATTGGTATTTTCCTTTTTTGTCTTTGTAGCTGATCTCGCAGTCTTCGTCGGATTCAAAGAAAAGCACCTGGCAAAGACCTTCGTTGGCGTAGATTTTCGCCGGCAGCGGTGTGGTGTTGCTGATCTCAAGCGTGACGAAACCTTCCCACTCGGGTTCGAAGGGCGTCACGTTGACGATGATGCCGCAACGCGCGTAAGTCGATTTCCCCAGGCAGATGGTCAGCACGTTTCGCGGGATGCGGAAATATTCGATGGAGCGCGCCAGCGCGAAGGAATTCGGCGGGATCAGGCAAACGTCGCCTTTGTAATCTACCAACGAGCGCGCATCGAAATGTTTGGGATCGACAATAGTGGAATTTACGTTGGTGAAAATACGAAATTCATCCGCGACGCGAATGTCGTAACCGTAAGAAGACACGCCGTAGCTGATCACTCCTTCGCGGACTTGGCGGTCGGTGAACGGCTCGATCATTTTGTGCTCCAGCGACATGCGGCGGATCCAGTGATCTGGCTTAACGGACATCCACTCCTCCTGAAAAACAGTTTGATTAGAAAATCGTGTTGCGGCGTTCAAAAAAAGAATTCGAGTGTTTCACAAAGGAACGTCAGTGTAGTTGAGGCGGTCGCGTCTTGACAACCTGCGGCGCACCCAATAGCATCTGCCCCAGAATGCGGGAGGCTCGTTTGATCAAGCTGGACATCGTAAACGCCGTGGTGACAAAAACAAACATCAGCCGCACCAAGGCCGAACAGGCGGTGGAGACGGTTTTCGAATCGTTGAAGGCCGCGCTGGGCCGCGGTCAACGCATCGAATTGCGCCGCTTTGGAGTATTCAGCGTGAAGCCGCGGAAAACCGGAATCGGAAGAAATCCTCGCACCGGCGAAGAAGTGAGCATTCCGCCGGGGAAAGCGGTGCGCTTCAAGCCCGGCAAGGAATTGCAGGGACTGGAAGGCGCCAAGCCAGCCGAGTAGTTTCTATCGCGTTTCAATTTGTGAACTTTCACAGGTAAGAGTCGAGGTTTACTCGTTGTCTCTGCTGGAGACTGGCGCGGCCGTTGCAACTGTGCTGTACTGTGATTTGTTCGCTCCGAAGGTCTGTCAGACTATTCCGTGGCCACTCGATTCCCAGAAGGCGTAACTCAGCCGCTTCCCGCTTCCTCTCCTGCAGATTGGCGAACTCTTCCCGCTGCGCGCGCGTATTACATCGCGGTTCCGCCGCGGCCTTCCCGCAAGAACCTGGTGCTCGCGGGTTTGCTGTTCCTCTTGACGTTGTGCACCTGCCTGGTTGCCGGAGCGCAATTTTCCATCGCGTTTGCGCACAATGAGTCGCTTTCGATGGACGAATTTGGGCGCGCGTTCAAGCTGTTATACGTGAATCCAGCGGCGCTGCTGGCCGGCCTGCCATTCGCGATTACGCTGATGACCATTCTGCTGGCCCACGAGCTGGGACACTTTTTTGCCTGCCGCCACCATCACATCCGCACGACTTATCCGTTTTTTATTCCTGCGCCGACGCTGATCGGGACGTTCGGCGCGTTCATCTTGCTGCGCTCGCCGATTCGCAATGTTCGCGCGCTGTTCGATGTAGGCGCCTCCGGACCCTTTGTGGGGTTTGTGTTTGCGGTTCCGGCGCTGATCTACGGCGTGCTACACGCAAAAATTGTTCCCGGGCTTGCCAACCCCAACGATGCGGATGTGGTGTTTGGAGCGCCGCTGATTCTTGATTTGCTGGCGAAGATTTTTCATCCCGGCGAAGCGGTGGGCAATCTTCTTTTGCACCCAGTGGGCCGTGCCGCGTGGGTGGGGCTGTTTGCCACGTCGCTGAATCTGCTGCCGTCAGGACAACTCGACGGCGGACATATTCTGCGCTCGCTCAGCGTTCGCGCGCATCGATTCGTTTCCATGTTTTTGCCGGCGGCATTGATCCTTTTGGGTTTCTTCCAGCATTGGGGTGGGTGGTACATCTGGGCCGCGATTTTGTTCGGGTTGCGATTTATGCGCATGGCTCCGGTGTACGACACGACTCCTCTTGATCCAGACCGGCGGTTCGCCGCACTGCTGGCGCTGCTGATATTTCTTCTGTGTTTTATGCCTGCGCCGATTCGTTAATTTGTGACGGTGTTCGAACTGCGTTGAAGTTCCGATTGACCTCAACCCAACTGCGGTTATCATGCTTCGTTACCGCTGATAGCGCACAGCACCCACTCCCATGCCGCCTCTCCTTCGAACACTGCGCCTGACAGATCTTTTGCTGCTGTTTATCGGCTCGGTGATCGGCTCGGGAATTTTTCTCACTCCGGGGCTGATACTGCAGCGGGTTGATGGCTCGGTTGGACTTTCGCTGCTGGTTTGGGTGGTTGGCGGGATTTTATCGCTGCTCGGCGCGCTTACCTATGCGGAGTTGGCCGCCGCGAATCCTGAAGCGGGCGGGCTGTACTGCTACATTCGCGATGGATTTGGACGCGCGCCGGCATTTCTTTATGGCTGGTGCCTGTTTCTGGTGATTGCCAGCGGAACGATTGCGGCTCTGGCGCACGCGTTCACGCGCTACTTGGCGGAAATTATTCCGCTGTCGCCGATCGCCATCAATATTGTCGCGGTGATCATGATTGGCGTTGTGACGGCGGTAAATGTGTGGGGGACGCGGAAGAGTTCCGACCTGCAAAACTGGACGACCCTCACGAAGGCCGGCATCGTGGTGATTCTGAGCGCAGTGCTGCTCTCTCTGGGCCACCATTATTCCGATTTGGCACCCGCGCTGGGCACGTCGCAGCGCGGATTTTCGCTGGCGTCGAATTTTGGGCTGGCGATGATTGCGGTGCTCTGGGCCTACGAAGGGTGGCAATTCGGCACTTACAGCGCGGGGGAAGTGGTGAAGCCGCAGCGCGCTTTTCCGAAGGCGTTTCTTCTCGGTTCGGTATTTCTGATGGCGCTTTATGTGATCGCCAATATTGCCTACCTGGCGGCGCTGGGACCCACGGCCGCGACGGTGAGCGACGCGATTGCGGCGGATGCCGTCGGATTAGTGCTGGGGCCATGGGCGGGGAAAATTGTCGCCGTGGCGATTTTGATTTCCACCTTCAGCGCCACCAACAGCGTGGTGCTGACCGCGCCGCGCGTTTTTTACGCCATGGCCAATGACAGACTTTTTTTCAAGAAGCTTGCCGAAGTGCATCCGCGATTTCAAACGCCGGCGGCGGCGATCGTAGCCTTGGGAGTGTGGTCCGCGATACTTTCCTGCGCGGGTAAATTCGCGGACCTGGCCTCTGGCGCAATTTTCATCGGATGGATTTTTTACGGATTAGGCGCGGCGGCGATTTTTCCCCTTCGCCGCGCGTCAAAAGGATTGCCTATTCCCTACCGCGTGCCAGGGTATCCGTGGACGCCATTGATTTTTGTTCTTGTCGCGGCCGCCATCGTCGGAAACGCCGTGTTTCTAGCCTTCAGCGATCCGCGGCAATTCCGTTATCTGGCTGCGGCTATCGTGATTCTGCTGCTGGGGCTTCCGGCGTATTTCTTCTGGCAGAAAAAACAACGACGCATCAGTAAGGTATGAACGTCGAGCGCCTGAGTCCCTCTCTTATCGCGGGCGTTGGCTGAACTATCCGTCCAACGCTTGCTGCACCCCTTCCGGGCTGCGCGCAATCACAGTCAGGTAGGCTCGCGTCGGCTGATCGGGTGTAGCGCGGCCCTGTTCCCAATCGCGCAGCGTGCCAAGAGGAATATGGTATCGCGCAGCAAATTTCTCCTGCGTCATACCTAGCGCCCGGCGAATAATCTTTGCTTGTGGAGTCCGCCTCATACGCTTCAGTTCGGTGCTGCTCAGAGGCCGAGCATCAGGGTCAGCAAGCGCAGCGCGGTCGATTGCGCTTCGCGTCATTGGGCGAAGTCCTTTATGGGTTTTCCTGGAGATAGGTTTCCTGCTCATGTTTGGTCGCCCTCCGGGCTGAGATAATCCTGATAACGTCTTTTGCCTTCGGTATAGGCCACATAAAGAAGGTGGCCGCTCACCATGCCTATGATCACAAAACGTTGCTCGCCATAGTCTTGCCGGTCGTCAAGGGACTCCACGGCAAACGGATCTTTAAACACCTTTTCCGCCAGTTCAAAACTGACGCCGTGTTTGGCGTAGTTGTCCTTGGCCTTGGCGCTGTTCCATTCGAATCTTAGATTCATATAGTACGGGATTCCAGTAGTTCAGTCAATGGCCCCATAGTCTAACTCTTAACAAATTCCACAGCATTCATCTGTTTCTTACGCTTTTACCGCTACATTAGGCTCAATGGATCCATGTCCACGAGCACGGCAGTGTCGGGGATTTCTTTGGCCTCGCAATAGTCGAGCGCGCCGGTCAACAACTTGGTGAGCACGGAGCGCTTGGGCGATTTGAGCAGAAACTGGAAGCGATATTCCTTTTTCAAGCGAGCGAGCGGCGCGGTCGCGGGGCCTAGAATCCGCGCGCCTTTGCCATCGTGCGGCAAGAAATATTCTGAGAGTTCCCGGGACCAGCGGATGGCTTTCTCCAGACTCGTGTCGCGCACGATGACGTTAGCGAGGGAGGTGAACGGCGGGTACGCCATGGTTCGGCGGAAATTCATCTCGCGTTCGAAAAACGCGGTGTAATCCTGTTTGACGGCGTCTTGGATGGCGTAGTGGTCGGGATAAAAGGTCTGGATCAAAACGCGGCCGTGGAGCTCGCCGCGGCCGGCACGGCCAGCGACCTGGGTGAGCAACTGAAAGGTGCGCTCGGCGGCGCGGAAATCGGGCAGGCTAAGCAAAGCATCGGCGGAAACCACACCGACCAGCGTGACGCGTTGAAAATCGTGGCCCTTGGCGAGCATTTGGGTGCCGACAAGAATGTCCAGCGCGCCCGCGGCAAAAGCGCCGAGAGTCTGTTGATACTGGCGCTTGGTGCGGGTGGTGTCGCGGTCGAGCCGGGCGATACGCGCGGTGGGAAATTCCTTGCGCAGCCGTTCTTCCAGATGTTCGGAACCTTCGCCAAAGAAGTAAACGTACTTCGAATCGCACTTGGGGCACATCTTCGGTACCGGCGCGATGAAGCCGCAGTAGTGGCACTCCAAGCGGTTTCTGTTTTTATGATAGGTCATCGAGATGCTGCAGTTGGCGCATTGCACGGAAGCGCCGCAACTGCGGCACAGCACGGACCAGGAATATCCGCGGCGATTGATCAGCACCAGCGCCTGCGTTCCATTGGCTAAACATTCCTGAATGCCCGCGTGCAGCGCCGAAGAGATAGAGCCGGCTTGATGGGTTTGCTGAAACTCCTCGCGAAGGTCTACAACTTCTACATTTGCGAGCGAGCGATTTTCCACGCGAGAAGCCAGCGTGAGCAACTCGTATTTTCCGGTGACGGCGTGATGGTAGGTTTCGAGCGAAGGCGTGGCCGACCCGAGCAGCGCGACGGCGTTTTCCATTTTGGCGCGTACGATGGCGACATCGCGGCCGTGATAGCGCGGGCTTTCTTCCTGCTTGTAGCTGTTTTCCTGCTCTTCGTCGACGATGATCAGGCCGAGTCGCTCGAGCGGCGCGAACACCGCGGAGCGGGTGCCCACTACCACGCGGGCGTCGCCATTGCGCACCCGCCACCATTCGCGGGCGCGCTCGACATCGGTGAGCGCGGAATGCAGCACCGCGACGCCTTCGAAGCGCGCGCCAAACCAGGCGCGGCACTGGCGGCCAATCCACAAGGTCAACGCGATTTCCGGGACCAGCACCAGCGCAGTTTTCTGGCGCGCCAGAGTTTCCTGAATGGCGCGCAAATACACTTCCGTTTTGCCGCTGCCGGTGACGCCATAAAGCAACTGCACACCAAATTCGCCCAGTTCGAACCTGGCGCGAATGCGTTTCAGCGCGTGATCCTGTTCGGAATTTAATTCGTGGGCGGGTGGCGCGTAACCCACGTCAAAGGGATCTTCGGCAGGATCGATGGGCTCCTGCCAACTGTCTAGAAGGCCTTCGGCGAGCATGCGGTCGATTGAGGCGCGCGACACCTCGGCTAGATTTAGCAACTGCGGCAGTGGAAGAGGGCCGCGTTCGGCTTGCAGCAACTCTTGTACGCGCTTGATCTGTTGCTGAAATCTCTCGAGGGCTTTTCCCTGTAACGGACGAGTTTTCTGCGGAGCCGCGTCAGACTGCGATGACGTTTCAGTTCTCCACGCGAGAATAGTTTGAGTTTTCTGTTTGCGCTCGAGAAGGCTCTGGCGAATGTCCACGAGACCGCGGCGGTTAAGGCGCTGCAAGAGAGCGGCGTTCAAGCCAGGGTTTGCCAGCGAACTCGCAGCTAGAGTCCCTTGTTTCGAGATCAATTTCGAAAGTAGCGCGATTTCTTCAGGATTGAAATCGCTGCTGAGCGTGGCTGCTATTGAATTGACGAACCGACGGCCGGCTTCGGTGATGACAATTTGCTGCTGCGACTTCAGCTCCGTCACGGGCGGCAACATGGCGCGAAACACTTCGCCTACCGGCGCCAGGTAATAGGCAGCGATCCAGTGGCCCAACTCAATCAGGGAAGGCGTTAAGGCCGGTATGACGTCGAGGACCTGGCTGATTTCACGAATTTTTGTTTTTTCTGGCGGACGGGCGGGCACATCGACGACTACTCCAACCATGGATTTTCTTCTGAAGGGCACGAGCACACGGGTGCCCGGCTGAACGCTATCGCGCAACGCTGCGGGCACCGCGTAGGTGAAGATTGTGCGTAGTGGGACGGCCAGCGCTACGTTGCAAAATGTTTCGCTCATATCGCGAGGTGTAGTTTAGCAGGCGCGGCAGGTTGTCTATGGCGACGAGCATTGCACTACAGGCTGATCAGCAGGATGCCCGCGAAAATAGTGGCAATGCCGGCCCATTGCCACTTGGCGACGTGCTCCTTCAGAAAGGCGGCGGCCAGGCCGACGGTAACCGCTCCATAGAGCGAGCCGAGAACACTAACGATAGCAACCTGTTCCAGTTGCATGCCGCGATTGCTGATGACGAAGGCGCTGGTGTCCAGCAGGCCCATGGCCCATACATACCAGCGCACGTGGCCGCGCGGCAGACCGATGGGCTGCTTGATCACGAGCAGGACAATCATGGTGAGAACGACGCAGGTGGCGCGAATCATCCACACCGTTTGCGGCGCGCCGACGCGCGGCACGATGCGAATTCCCAGCAGCCAGAAAAGCACTCCAAATCCCACCGCGGAACAAAGCGCCCAGCCCAGTCCTTTGCCGCTGCGCGCGTTGCCTTCGATATCGTCGGCATGCGGGGCTTGTTCGCCTCGAGCGACCAGCACGACGCCAAGCATGGTGCAGATAATTCCGGCAGCGCGCGCAGCGGTCAGGCGCTCGCCGGTAAGCAAAGATAAAGTTACCGTCAGGGCAGGATAGCTGGCGGAGAGTGGCGCGACGACCGCCATTTTGCCAATTTCGAACGAGCGATACAGACTGAGCGTCGAGAAAGCGTTGATGCACCCGGCCAGAATTCCCCAGGCCCACGGCTGCCAGCCGGAGCCGTCGTGGAGGTGGCCCCAGCCCCCGAGCCACGGCAGACAAATGCTGAGCAACACCAGGCCGGTGGCCTGCATATAAAACATGGCGCGTAGCGTGCCGATGCGCTGGGTTGCAAAGCGCGCGAGAAAGTCCGAGCCGCCCCAGGTGACGGCTGTGAGCAGCCCGAGCAGAATTCCCATGCGGCTAGTCTCTCATCGTCGGAGCATGTTGCACCCCGCGGCGTGAATTATTTCTGAAAATGTTTTTCTTGTTTAGGGATCAAGCCGCGTTACGCTGGCTTGCCTTTTTTGACTTCCAGGCCCAGCTCGGCCATCACTTTTTGCAGATCTTTCCAGACTTCGCTTTTTGCCGCAGGATTGCGCAGCAAGTAGGCCGGGTGATAGGTGGCCATCAGTTTTCTGCCGCGAAATTCCAGCCACTGGCCGCGGAATTGCGAGATACCGCGCGTGGTTTCGAGAATGGTTTGCGCCGCTATGCTGCCGAGGCAGACGATGACTTGAGGAGCGACCAGATCGATCTGGCGAAACAAAAACGGCGAGCAGGCGGCGACTTCGTCCTTTTCGGGAGCGCGATTTTCCGGCGGGCGGCATTTTACGACATTGCAGATGTACACATCGCTGCGGAGCAAGCCCATGGCCTCGATCATTTGCGTCAATAGCTTGCCGGCGCGCCCGACGAAGGGCAGGCCCTGCAGGTCTTCGTCGCGTCCAGGACCTTCGCCGATAAAAAGCAGCCTTGCCTGCGGGCTGCCATCACCAAAAACAATTTTGTTGCGGCCCCTGTGTAGCTTGCAGCGGATGCAGTCGCCGATGTCCCCGCGAATGTCCTGCAGCGTGCCGTCCAGGACTTTGGGCAGGGCGAAAAGATCAGGAGCCGCTGACGGACGCGATGACGGCTTGAGCGGTGCCGGGGGATCGATCATCTTTTGCGTGGCCTCATAGGACGCGGCTGACAAGTGCGGTGCGGCGACTTCGAGTTGAGAATTTTCCAGCGCAGCGCCAACGCGACCGCGGAAGAATTCGCGGATACCAATATCCTGGTAATAACGAAGGCGGTCGGAAAGTCTTTGCTGGAGGTTTTCGGGAAGGCGGCCAGGCACGATTGGACTCAGACCGCCGACAGACGGGTGGCTTGTTTGGTGCGGTGAGCGCTGCGCAGGCGGACGACTTCATCGAGGATGCGCTGGGCGACTTCGGACTTGCTCATCTTCGGCAGGGCGAGGTCGCGGCCGTCGCGAGAAAACAAGGTGACGACATTGGTGTAGTGGTCGAAGCCGGCGCCTTCCGCGGTGACATCGTTGGCCACGATCAAGTCGAGATTTTTGGCGACAAGTTTTTTACGCGCGTTCTGCGCCAAGCTGGCGGTTTCGGCAGCAAAACCCACGACACATTTGTCGCCTTTGGCGCCCGCAACTTCTTTCAAGATGTCGACAGTCGGTTCCAACTGCACGGTCAAAACGGCGGCGGTCTTTTTCATTTTATCCGCATGTTTCTGCGCGGGGCGATAGTCCGCCACGGCCGCAGCAAAAATTCCAATCGAGCAGGCAGCAAACTCTTTGGTGACGGCCTGGTGCATCTGCTCGGCAGTGCGCACATCGATGCGTCGGACACCTGCGGGAGTTTCGAGCGCGGTCGGGCCGCTGACGAGGATCACATCCGCCCCACGACGCGCTGCAGCCTGCGCGACTGCATAGCCCATCTTTCCGGACGAACGATTGGTCAGATACCGCACCGGGTCGAGATCTTCACAGGTGGGGCCCGCGGTGACCAGCACGGTCTCCCCGGCCAAATCCTGTTTGGTACGCAGCACGCCTTTCACCGCGGCGATGATTTCTCCGTGCCCGGCAAGCCGGCCGGCGCCAACCATCCCGCAGGCGAGGTAACCTTCGTCCGGCTCGACGACGTTTACGCCACGCTCGCGCAGGGTGCAGATATTTTCCTGCGTGGCCGGATGATTCCACATATTCACATTCATTGCGGGAGCCACGATCACCGGCGCGGTGGAAGCCAGATACAAAGTGCTCAGAAAATCGTCGGCAATCCCGCGGGCGAATTTGGCGATGATATCGGCAGTAGCGGGAACGACCAGCAGCAAATCAGTACGCTGCGCGACGGCAATGTGTTCGATAGCGCTTTCGAGATTGGCTTCGTTTTCAGAATTGCCAAAGAGATCGGTAATGACTTTTTGCCCGGTCAAAGCCGCGAAGGTCAGCGGCGTGATGAATTCGCGCGCGCCACGGGTCATGACCACTTCGACGGTGAATCCATCCTGCTGTAACAGGCGCACCAGCTCGGCGGCCTTGTAGGCCGCAACTCCTCCGGTCACACCCATGGTGATTCGCATGGCGTTCGCGGCAGCGGCGCTACTTGCGGCGCTTGTTGCCGTCCTTGTCCTCGTCGATGGAATCCGGCTCCACGAAATCGTATTCGAGCAGGCTGTGATCCAGCTCTTCCACGGCGATGCGCGTGGCTTTCTGCGTTCTCGGATTCTCTACCAGCGGCGGTGCGCCGGCCATGATCTGCCGGGCGCGCCTGGCCGCCAATACAACGTAGGCAAACTGGCTCTCAGGAGCTTTTGTCAGCACGGTCATTTCAGTCTTTCCCCCCAAACGATGCCAGAAGTTCTTCCACTCGATCTTGACGCCGCGTTTTTGTACAACGCAGCGCTGTTACGATGGCCTGCACTTCGCGTCCTGCCCGTTCAATATCGTCGTTCACTACGCAAAAATCGTAATACTTCCCAAACTCGGCAATCTCATCGCGCGCTTTAGACAGGCGCCGCGCGATTTCTTCGTCCGAATCCTGGCCCCGCGAGCGCAACCGCCGCTCCAACTCTTCGCGCGACGGCGGCAAAATAAAAATCGCCACCGACTGCGGGAGCTTCTCTTTCACCTGCGAAGCGCCCTGCACGTCAATCTCTAAAACGAAATCAAGCCCGGACTTCTGCGATTCCTCTAACCATTTTTTCGGCGTGCCGTAGGAGTGCCTGCCAAACACTCGGGCGTATTCCAGAAAATCGCCGCGGACCACCATGGTTTCAAATTCCGCGTCCGTGACAAAATCATAGCACTTCCCGCTGGCCTCGGTCGCGCGCCGCCCCCTGGTAGTACACGAGATGGAAGGCATGGTGCCGGGCATTTCCAGAACTTTCTGCACCAGCGTGGATTTTCCGGAGCCCGACGGGCCCGACACGATGATTACCAGCGGCGCAATCTTGGCGGCCTCGCTCATTCGATGTTCTGAACCTGCTCTCGCAATTTTTCAATATCCGATTTTATCTCCAGGGCCAGGCCGGTGATGGCCAGCGCTT
>JBBRZT010000092.1:0-12237 GCA_038236395.1 Candidatus Acidiferrales bacterium | reverse complement strand
GTTCGCGCTGCTGCTGCGCATCTTCGCGAGCGTGCCGGCGGCGACGCATTTCTGGTTCTGGGCGTTCTGGGTGCTGGCGGTGCTGACGATGTTCGCGGGGAACCTGGGCGCTTTGCTGCAGACCAACGTGAAGCGCTTGCTGGCGTACAGCTCCATCGCGCACGCGGGATACATTCTGGTGGCGTTTGCGGCGGTCACGTTCATGTCGAATGATTTGAACGGCGGGGCGGCTCCCGCGTATGCGGCGATTTTGTTTTACCTGTTGAGCTATGCGCTGGTGAAGATCGGGGCGTTCACCATCGTTTCGGAAATTGGCGGGACGGGCGAGAAAAACCTGACGCTGGACGACTACGCGGGGCTTTCGCAGCGGCATCCGGTGGCGGCGGCGGCGCTGGGCCTTTATCTTTTGTCGCTGCTGGGATTGCCGGTGACCGCGGGATTTTTCGGGAAGTTTTATATTTTCAAAGCGGCGGTGAATTCGCACCTGATCTGGCTGGCGGTGCTGATGGGCGTGAACAGCATCATCGGGGCTTATTATTATTTGCGGTTGATTGTGGTGATGTACATGCGCGAAGGCAGCGCGGAAGCGATGGCGGAGGCTCCGCGACGGTTTCCGATGGCGGTGAATGTGGTGCTGGCAGTGACGGCGATTGGCACAGTGTATTTCGGATTGTTTCCCAACCAAGTATTGAATTTTATTTTGCAGCCTAATTTGATCGCGCGGTAGGTCGGCGCGGTTTAACTTCCAGTCTGTCCCGATTCCCTTTTTTGTTTCTAAGAGTAAGTATCCGGAAAGGGATTGGCTTCGATCAAGAATGAATCGGGGAGTGTTCCTGAAACTTGGTAATACAAACAACGCTGATCGCGTTGACCCCTAAGAGCGAAGCGAAAACTCACGCGCAGTTCGGTGATCGATCGCTCGGTGTTGTCGAATTCCCACTTGCGCAGAGCCCGCTCGATTTCATCATAGAAGAGCTTTGGTCCTGAAAAGTCTGCGACCGATCTCACCGTGCCTTTCTCGGAAATCTGAATAGTGGTGGAGACTTCTCCCTCAGCCCCGGCTTGTCGCAAAAGTGGTGGATACGTCGGAAGAGAAAACCTTCGAAGAATTAAATGATCAGACGGTTTCCTTTCTAATTTCTTCTGAGGGGGGATGCAGTTCAATAGGCTGACGGATAGCCACGAGAAAAGCGAACTCAGAGCACCGCGACGGTTCATTTGACTTCTCCCAAACCTTCCTTGATATCAGCTGAAACCAACTTCGGGTTGATCTACTTTGTGCGCCTGATCAGAAGATGAAGAGGAAGAAGACAAGGTTTAAAAAAGCCCCACCCTCAGAAATCCGAGGGTGGGGCACCCACTAGCGAGCTAGTGGATTACGTCTGGCCCAGCAGGCTACAGCAGGCGGTAGAGCAGGAAGCCGATGGCGAAGGTGAAGAGGGTGAGGGTTTCGACGAAGACGAGGCCGAGAATCATGGCGCCGCGAACTCCGTCGGCCGCGCCGGGATTGCGAGCGATGCCTTCGCAAGCGGCGGCGGCGATGCGTCCCTGGCCCAGTCCGCAACCAAACGCGGCGATGGCTACGCCGAAGCCGGCGGCCAGCGCGAGAGTGGTGGGATTGAGCGGGAGTTTCTGATCGGGAGCGGCGCCCTGCGCGAAGGCCGCAGGAACGACGAGCAATACGATTACCAGTGCCACCAGAACGACTGCTGCTTTCTTCATTTACTTCCTCCTCATGAATTGCCGCCAGGAGGTGGTTCCCGGACACCGTGCAGCCGGGCTCACGCTGGAGCGGCGGTACAAAACCGGTTAGTGCTCGTCCGCCGTAGCCATGCCGATGTACACGGCGGGCAGAATGGTGAACACGTAGGCTTGCACGACGGAAACAAAAACGTGCAGCAAGAGAAAGGCGATCGGAAAGAGAGCGGGAAGGACGCCCACGATCGCGCCGAGAACGGGAGACTTGGTCCAACCGCTAGTGAATGCTCCGGCGAACAAACCGAGGAACAGTCCGTAGATGATGTCGCTGGCAAAAATGTTGGCCCACAAACGTACGGAGAGAGACAGCAAGCGCGCGGAGGTGCTGAGAATTTCGACCGGGAACATGAGCGGGGCGAGCCAGGCGACCGGGCCGGTGAAATGTTTCATGTAGCCGATGGGACCGTGGTGGCGAATGCCCTGCCAGTTGAAATATAGAAAGACGAGAATGGCGCAGGCCAGCGGCACGGTGTAAACGCTGGTGGGAGCGGTCAAGAACGGAAACGCGCCGAAAAGATTGCCGAGCAAGACGAAAAGAGCGATGGAGCCGACGACGGAGATGTAACGCTCCCAGTGATGGCCGGCATTCTGGCTGAGGACGTCGCGAATGCCGAAACTCATGTTGTTGTTGAGCAGCAATTCGGCGATTTGCTGAGAGGCGCCGGGCTTTTCGACGGAAAGGCGCGTCCTGACCCACAGGGCGAGGATGGTGCCGATGACGAGGACGCCGAGGGCCATCACCACGTGCTCGGGGATGGGATATTCGCGGTCGGCAGGAGTGATGTGCAACGCCGAATCGAGCGACAGCGCGAGGCTGCCGAGATAGTGATTGACGAAGCGAGTCAGCCAGCTTAGGTGTTCCATAAGAGTGTCAACTGCGAGGCGATTGGCTCCCTAGATTATTTCCCCGAACCTCGAGGTTTCGCAATTTCGTACACACTTGCGGCGATGACCGCCGGTCCCAGAGCACACAAACCCACGATCATGCTAACGGGGGGAATATTCAGAAGAATAAAAATAACATACACGGTGAGGGCTATCAAGGCGTAGCGGAACAAGGCGCGGAAATAGGTACCTACCGGGACACGCGGCTGGGCTGCTCCGGATTGGGCCTGGGAGGCGGCGACCAGCGCGTCCATGCCCTGCTTGAGCCAGCGAAAATTGAGCCAGGCGAGGATGGAGCCGATGAAAAGACCGGCGGCCCAGGGCAGATTGTGCAGGATGGCCGCGGCAGCCGCGGCGAGGACACCGAAGAGCAGAATCAGCCAGGCGACGCGGCGCTCGGTTTGCCGCGCGAGCGTGAGGCTAACTGGCGGAGCCGCCATCGCTGGTTCCATCACGGCTTTTGGGCCGACCCGCCAGGCAGGCGGCGGACAATATCGCGCACGCCGCCGAAAAATCCCAGCGCCCCGAAGAGCAGCATCAGGAATGGCTTGGTGTGCAGCCAGCGATCGAGAAAATAGCCCAGGACGCCGCCTAGAAGAACCGCGCCGACGAGGACGAAGGGCAGCTCCATGGCCATGGCGAATTGATTGGAGAAATTATTGTTCTTGCCCGGCGCGGGCGCGTTCGACGGATCGTTCGGATTTTTATTGTCCAAAGGCATAGCGAGCGACTCGCAGGAAGGGCTCAGAATACAGGCCCGCCGCCAGGGAAACAAACACGCAGATGCCGAGGACGATAGATTGCGGTGTGCTAAAAGCCAGTGGCTGGTATTCGGCGTGAGCGTCGCTGCGCCAGATGAGGACGGCGACACGCACATAGGCGTAGGCGAGGGGCAACGAAGAAATGGCCAGGAACCAGGCGAGATAGCGGTGGCCAGTTTCAACAAGTTCGTGGAAGAGAAAGTGACGGCCGAAAAATCCCGCAGCGGGCGGAAAACCCGCGAGGCTGAGCAAGAAAATGGTGAGGAGCAAAGCAGCGGCAGGGCTGCGGCGGCGCAGGCCGCGGAGATCGCAGAGTTCGCGGGCGGAGTCGCCGCTGCAATGGAGACCGACAAGGACGGCGAACGCGCCGGTGAGAATAAACAGATAGGTGAGCAGATAGTAGCCCATGGCCGTGAATGAAGCCTGATTGGCAGCAACCAAGCCCAACAGCATGTAGCCTATCTGGCTGACAGTGGACCAGGCGAGGACACGTTCCAGATTCGCCTCTGGCAAATGCGCGAGCGAAGGCCAGATGCGACGCACGCCCGGCAAAGTGGCGCAGATGCCGAGAGCGATCATGGCGACGGCGATGACGGCGAACATGTAAGACCAGATGGGTTGGAAGTCCCCAAACGTAGTGAGCAGCAGGCGCACCAGCACGGCGATGGTGGCGGCGGCAAACCCTCCCGAGAGGAACAAGGCGGCGGGCGGCGCGATGATCCAGGAGGTTTTTTCGGGCGCGGGCCGAAAGCGCGTGGCGGCAAGTTTCAAAACCATGCCGGCGAGGAAGAAGGAGAGTGCGGCGATGGGCAGCACCTGAAGAATGAAGGGATGCCAGTGTAAGGCTTCGGGCATCCGTCGCTGGATCAGCTCATACATCTGTGCGGCGTGTGGGCCGGGTTGGCGGCTGAGGGCAATGGCGGCAGCCAAATTCTGCCGGCGGTTCAGAGTCGTGGCGATCTGGCCAATGTTGGTGGAGGCGCTGAGCCCGTACAAAAGCGAAAAGCCGTAGGCCAAGAGCGCGGAGCCCAGCGCGCTGGCGAACATGAATTTCAAGGCGGCCGGCGCGGATCTTTTGCGGAAACGCGGAGTGGCGGTGAGAAAATATGCGCCGGCGGCGGAGATTTCCAGGGAAAGAAAAATCACCAACAAGCCGGCGGCGGAAATCATGAGCATGGCGCCCATGCAGGCTAACAGCAGCAGAGCGTAAAAGCGGCCGGCGGAAACGTCGCGCATCGCGGGATCGTTTATGGAGAGGAGAATGACCATCATGGTGCCCGCGAGAGAAAGAGCGGCAAAGAACAGGAAGTAAGAGTCAACGACGATGGATTCCTGGTAAGCGGTGAAGTCGCCGGTATTGTGGATGCGCGCTTGCAGCATCCACAGCGTCAAGGCGCTGAAGATAGTGCCCGCGAGAGCGAGCGAGGGGCTCCAATATTTTTCGTCGCGCTCGACCCAGCGGTCCATGACGAGTATGCCGACGGCAAAGAGAAGCAACTCCATCTCCGGAAGTAAGGCGGCGCCGTTTCCGTGCATGTAGGTGCGTAGAGCGTTGAGCGTGTGAGCAAGCATAGGGCCCGTGGTGTTGCGAGATTAACGACGGCTACTGCGCTGGGACAACTCGTTCGTCTGGCCGTTGTATTGGAAGTTCCGCAGGGCTGGGCGGAGTTTTCCACCGGCGAAAGACGGCGGCGACGATGGCCAGAGCCACGAGAATTTCCGCGGCCATGACGGCGATCAGGAACAAAGTAAAAGTTTGGCCGGCGGCGTCGGCGAACATCCGCGCGAAGGCCATCAGATTAATGGCGACAGCGGTGAGGATGAGTTCGATGGAGAAAAGTTTGACAACGATATTGCGGCGGGTGAGAACGCCAACTACGCCGATGAGCAGAAGCGCGAAGCTCAGGAATAAATAGTTGTAGACGGGAAGCATCGGGTTCAGGCCCTTCTCTGATTTACGGTGCCGATGCCCAGAGCGGCGATCAGGAGCAAGAAAAGAAGCAGCGCCAGAGGCAGCAAGTCATGACTGTAGAAAAACACGGTTACGTCGCTGACGGAGAGGGGCCAAGGCAGAGGGGGACGCGGCAAGAGTTCGGTAAGCTTTTCGCCAGGGAAGATACGGCGTTGCAGCAGAACGAACGTCGCTTCCAGGGCCAAAACAAGGGCGGCAGCGATGCCAGCGACTTTCGCGCGCCAGGAATACTCGGCGGCGAGGGCCACGTCGAGCTTGCCAGCTTCGACGGCGAAAACGATGATTCCGATGAGCACGCAGGCCACGGCCAACAACTGCGCGGTGAAGAGAATGGGAGCGCGAAGCTGGAGGAAAATTCCCGCGGTGGCCGATAAAGTGAGGGCGAAATACAACGCGCTGTAGACGGCCTTGTGGCGCGAAACCATCATTACTGCGCCGAAAATGGCGATGCCGGCGAGCACGAAGAAAGTTACCTGGCCGTGCATGCGAGCTCCCTTGAGCAACGCCCGCAGTTTTTGCCGCAGATACGGGCGAAGAGCATTATTTTTCGAATAGCAGTTCACCGGCGCGCTGGGTGGCTTTCACGACCGCTTTGATGAGCGTTACGCGCAACTTCCCTTCCTCAAGCTCGAGGATTCCGTCGATGGTGCAGCCCGCAGGGGTGGTGACGGCGTCTTTCAGGAGAGCGGGATGATCGCCGGTTTCGAGGACTACGCTGGCCGCGCCTTTCATAGTTTGCGCGGCGAGAAGCGTGGCGACGTCGCGGGCCAGGCCGACTTTGACGCCGGCTTCGGCGAGCGATTCGAGAATGATGTAGGCGAAGGCCGGGCCGCTGGCGGAGAGGCCGGTGACCGCGTCCATATTTTTTTCGTCAACGACCACGGTGCGGCCGACGGCGTCAAACATCGCGCGGGCGATGTCCACGTGGCGGTCGGTGGCGCTGGCGCCGCGGCAGATGCCGGCCATGCCGCAATTCACCGTGGAGCAAGTGTTGGGCATGACGCGGACGACCGCGGTTTTGGCGCCGAGACGCTGCTCGATGTAGGACGTGGGTACGGAGGCGGCGACGGAAATGACTAATGCTTCGGGAGACAGCTCGCCGGATATTTGCTGCAAGACTTCGCCGATGACCTGGGGCTTTACGCCGAGGAGGACGATGTCGGCTCCGCGGACGGCGGCGCGATTTTCGGTGACGACGGAGATGCTCATTTCCTTGGCGAGCTTGGCGGCTTTTTCGGCGTGCTTGACGGTGGCGGTGACATTTTCGGGCTTGAACAGGGCTTGCTTGAGATAGGCGCGCAGGAGGATGCCGCCGAGTTTGCCGGTGCCGAGTACGGCTAATTTTTTGCCGGAGAGATGCTCATTCATGGTGGAAACATTGTTGACGAGGTGCGTAGTTGCGTCAACAAGCGATTGAGACGGAGTGCTTGCTGACCCGATCAGTCGTGACGGGCGCCGTGGAGGACGTGGACGGCGTGGGGGAGGAGATGGGCGATGGATTCGAGGGACTCGACGGCGCCTTTGGGGCTGCCGGGAAGATTGACGATGATGGTGTGGGCGCGAACGGCGGTTACGGCGCGCGATAAAACGGCGGTAGGAGTTTTTTCCATGCCTTTGCGGCGCATTTCTTCGGAGACGCCGGGGAGGATGCGGTCGGCAATGGCGATGGTGGCTTCGGGAGTGTTGTCGCGGGGACCGATGCCGGTGCCTCCCGTGGTGAGGATGATGTCCGTGCCGCCGGAGTCGGCGATGGTGCGCAGTTGTTCCTGGATGGCGGCGAGGTCATCGGGCAGGCGTAGCGTGGAGGCGATTTCCCAATTGAGGCCGCGGCAGACGGCGACTAGCGCTGGGCCGGAAGTATCTTCGCGTTCGCCTTTGGCGGCGGAGTCGCTGATGGTGAGGATGGCTACGCGCATAGGAGGAAGTGATTCGAAATGGTTCGCCGGTCAGGGGCTAAAGCCCAAGTTCTCTGCGATCTTTTATGTCGCGGTTGAAGCCGCGACCCACAAAGCGTGCTCATAAAATGTTTCTGGCTGAATTCAACTTTGCACCAGTTTTGAATTTCTACTAGTTTCAGCTTTGTGCTGATTTCAACTCTGGGTAGTTGGCACTTCATCGCGGCTGGCTTCGTCCATCAGGCGCATGGCTTCCATTAACAGGCCGGTCGTGGTGCGGGTGGTGCTGGTGCGCGTGGAAGCGTTGCCGGCGTTGAAATCGATTTCGAATTCGCCTTCAGTCCAAAGAACCACGCGATAGACGGCGTCGTCGCCTTCGATGTCGGCGCTGCGCGCGTCGCGGCATTGGCCGCCGGAAAAATAAAGTTCGGCGCGCTCTGGGCCTTTCTGCACGACCAGGCGGCAGGACTTCTGGCCCATTTCGAGGGACTGCATGAGATCGATCATGCTCATTTCCTCGAGGCGGCCCTGAATCACGCCGGGGCGCGAAGCCTTGGTTTGCAACTTTTCGAGGTGCAGGCGGTCGACTACTTTTTTGGTGACGCGCACGAGATCTTTGACGAGAAACGGCTTGGTGACGAAATCCTCGACGCCGTCAACCAAGGGGCGGAGGCGCTCTTCGATGTCGGCGCGGCTGGCCATGAAGAGAAAAGGAATGTGGCGGGTGGACTGGCGGCCGCGCAATTTTTCGAAAAGCTGGCGGCCGTCGAGGCCGGACATTTTGTAATCGCAGAGGATCAGGTCGGGCGGCTCGTCGATGACTTTGAGGAGGGCGTCGGCGCCGTCGTCGGCGAGGACTACTTCGCAGACGGGTTCGAGGGCTTTGAGGACGAGGTCGCGGATTAACGGATTGTCTTCGGCGAGGAGGAGCTTGATGCTCTTACCGGAGGCGGCGCTCATCGAGTTTTGCCCTTTGAGCTAGCGGATGCTGAGTGAGTCCCGCTGCGACGGAAATCGCCGGACTTCCCGCCAGTTTTTTCGACGAGAACTATGCCGGTGATTTCGATGGTCTTATCCAGGGCTTTGCACATGTCGTAAACCGTGAGGGCTGCGGCGACAACGGCGACCAGGGCTTCCATTTCCACACCGGTCTGAGCGGTCGTCGATACCGTAGATTGAAGCTCAACGCCATTTTGGCATAGGGAAGCAGTCACATCAATGTGCGTGAGCAGGAGAGGGTGACAAAGAGGTATCCACTCGGCGGTGCGCTTGGCAGCGGCGATACCGGCGATTCGGGCGATTTCGAGGGGGTTGCCTTTGGGGTTCTTGAGGCGCTTTACGGCGCGGACGACTGCCGGTTTCATCTTGACCAGGCCGCGTGCGATGGCGGTGCGGGTGGTGGCGGCCTTGGCGGAAACGTCGACCATTTTGACGCGGCCGGATTTTGAGTAGTGGGAGAGCTTTTTCATGGCGCGTCTTGGAAAAATTACGAGACGTCTTTGCGCAGGAGCACGTTAACACTTTCGCCTGCGGAAAGAGAGGCGATGTCGGCGGGGACTACCAGGAAACAATTGGCGTTGGCCATGGCGACCGTGTCGCCGGAGCCTTGCCAGCGCAGAAGGCGGACTTGGGCGACGCCATCGATCCACTGGATGGACGCGGGAAGAAAGTGGGTCATGCCGGGTTTTTCTATCATGGGCTCGGCGAGGGCGGCTTTCAGAAATGGAAGCGGGCGCGGCGGGGCGCCACTGAGAATATCGATAGCGGGAGCGACGAAGAGTTCGAAGGTGACCATGGTGGAAATGGGATTTCCGGGGAGGCCGAAGATTGGTTTTGCGTCGGTTGCGGAGTTGGCCATGGCAAAGACCGCGGGCTTTCCCGGGCGAATGGCTACGGCGTCGAAAAAAAATGTCGCGCCGAGAGCTTTCAGGACGTCTTCGACCAAATCATATTTGCCCATGGAGACGCCGCCGGACAATACCAGAACATCCTCACGCAGGCCGAGTTGGATGTTGGCGCTTAAATTCTCGATGCGATCAGTGGCGTTGCCGAGGATGACGGGTTCACCCCCGGCGAGGCGGATCTGCGCGGCCAAGGAGACGCTGTTGCTATTGCGAATCTGGAATGGGCCAGGCGCGGCGTCTACCGGCACGATTTCGTCGCCGGTGGAGAGGATGGCGACGCGAGGTTTTTTGGCGCAGCGGACTTGGGTGGCGCCGATTTGCGCGGCGAGAGCTAGCTCGGCATAGCCGAGGCGGGTGCCTGAGTGAAGCAGAGTTTGATTCTTGGCGCTTTCTCTTGCGCGGACGACGATGTTCTGGCCGGGCGCGGCGGTTTGCTGGAACTGGATTAGTTCGCCGTCGCGAACGGTGTATTCGATCATGACTACCGCGTCGGCGCCAGGCGGGACTGGTGCGCCGGTCATTATTTGTATGCAGGATTGCGGTGCGAGAGGTTCGGTGAGCGCGTCGCCGGCTTTGATTTCTCCGCTGCAGCGGAGTTTCGCGCCGGAGATGGCTTCGGAGGCGCGCACGGCGTAGCCGTCGCGAGTGGCGCGATCGAAGGGCGGGTAGTCGCGATCGGATTCGAGATTTTGGGCGAGGACATAGCCGAGGGCGTCCCAGACGCTGAGGTCGATGGTGACGGGAGCGCGTTTATTTTTTGTGAGTTGGATGATGACTTGCTGGCGCGCTTGTTCGAAGGTCAACATGAACGGACTATCTTACTCCGAGATGCTCTTTGGCTAGAGCCAGGTGGAGAGCAGCGAGCCGGGCTGGATGATGGTGGCGTCGCGCTCGGGGCCGGTGGAAATCATGCCGATTTCTACGTGGAGAAAATCGGAGATGAATTTTAGGTAGTCGACGGCGGCTTTGGGCAATTTCTGGCCGTCTTTCAGGCCGTAGGTGGTTTCGTTCCAGCCGGGCAGCGTTTTGTATTCGGGCGTGACGTGATCGTATTCTTCGGCGAGGGCGGGCATTTCGTTCAGATGTTTGCCTTTGTATTTGTAGCCGACGCAGATCTGGATTTCGCGTTGGGTGTCGAAGACGTCGAGCTTGGTGACCACCAGCGAGTCGATGCCGTTGATCATTTTGGCGTAGCGCAAAACCTGCAAATCCAGCCAGCCGCAACGGCGGGGGCGTCCGGTGACGGCGCCGAATTCCTTGCCGCGCTTGCGAACTTCTTCGGCGTCGAGATCGGGCATTTCCGTGGGAAAGGGTCCACCGCCGACGCGGGTGGTATAGGCCTTGGAAATTCCCAGGACGTGCTTGAGACGGGTGGGCGGGACGCCGACGCCGGTGGATGCGCCGCCGGAAATTGCGCTGGAAGAAGTGACGTAGGGATAGGTGCCGTGGTCAATGTCCAGCATGGTGCCCTGCGCGCCTTCGAACAGCACGGACTTGCCGTCGTCGAGGGCGCGATTGACGAGCTCGGCGGTGTCGCAGATATAGCCGCGAATTTTTTCGCCCAGCGCGAGGGTTTCTTCGACTTCGTGGGAGAAATCGACGTTAGCGCCGTAGGCTCCCTTGGCGAGGCGATTTTTCTCGGCGACGACGTGGGCGGCTTTTTTGCGAAAGAGCTCGGGATCGAGGAGGTCGCACATGCGCAGGCCGCGACGGGCCATTTTGTCTTCATAGGCCGGGCCGATGCCGCGCGAAGTGGTGCCGATCTTGTCGGCTCCGCGCGCGCTTTCGGCAGCTTTGTCGAGTTCGCGATGATAAGGAAAAATCAGATGGGCGCGATTGCTGATGTGCAGGCGGCCTTTGACGTCGATGCCAACTTTGGCCAGAGTTTCGATTTCGTTGACGAGCGCGGCGGGGTCGACGACGACGCCGGTGCCGATGACGGCGTGGCGGCCGGGACGCAGAATGCCACAGGGGATAAGCTGAAGAACGTAGCGGTCGGTGCCGATGATGACGGTATGCCCGGCGTTGTGGCCGCCGGCGACACGCGCGATGTATTCGAAAGAGCCGGCGAGATAGTCGACGACTTTGCCTTTGCCTTCATCGCCCCATTGCGCGCCTACAACGACTACAGAGTTCATTCTGACCTTTCTTGCGACTTACGCAATCGATACCTTGCTTCTAAACTTGCATCTGGGCCAGCCGCTCGGAACGATGCGGCCGGCGCTCCTCCCGGTGAAACGTGCGAGAGAAGCACGGCGGGAACATAGCAGCAAACGCAAATCGAATCGTACCCTCGCCTCCAAGCTGGCGCAAGCAGGCATCTGTCTCGCGATGGGCATCTCAGGATGCGCCTGGGAGTTAATCAAGCGAGGACAGGGCGCATCTCTAGTGCAAAACAACTATTGCTGGGCTTCTTTTCTGGCACTATGGTGATGGAAACTTTCCGGGGGCTTCCTTATTTCACTCTTTAACGATTACAAGAGTTACTGGTCTGATTTTCGATTCGGACGTGTAGTAGCGCTGGAGGTTTTGTGTGCGTTGGCGCTTGTTGCCGGTGGTCCGGCATGCGCGCAGCAAGCTGCGTCGGCCGCGGCGCCGCAAAATGCCGCGGTTCCGAACGTGCAATCGGTGGAATTCAAGCGGCTGGAAGTTTCCGAGCAGCTTTCCGAATCGCTGGCCAACCAGCTTTTGGAGCTTTCGGTGGCGGTGCGGGATTTAAACCGCGAGCAGACGGCCACTTTTTTTGCGGATACTTTGGCGGCCGCGCCTTTTCCCTCGCAGCCGGGCGCGCCGAAGGCGGACGTGAAATGGATTTCCACGCATCCGTGGACGGCAGCAAGTTCCGCGACTGGTGCCACTTCAAATACTACGCTTACCCGCCAGGAATTTCTGGATGCCTTCTTTGTGTTTCTCTCTCATTTTTCTTCTATTGAAGATGTGCGCTTCAAGCTGAAGCTGGCCACTTTTGACGATTCGTCGAAAGCCGACCTCGGTTCGGAAGTGCCGACAGCGATACCCGGGGCGATTGGCAAAGGACGGGTTTATTTTTATGTACTGGGGCG
>JBBRZT010000091.1:0-12366 GCA_038236395.1 Candidatus Acidiferrales bacterium | reverse complement strand
GCACTGGCTCGTTGCTGCCGCTCAAAACCATCAGCACGATGGAGCCGTCAGGATTGCGAAACGCGACATCCTCAAGGCTACCATGCCCGAAAGTATTCGAATCGATGCGCACCGCGCCGGGCGCTAAAAATTTGCTGGCGTGACCAAGCGCTACGAAGTCCACGGTGGTCGCGACTGTGCTGGGCGACGCGGCATCGTTGATGGTGACCACACCGCGGCAAGTTTTGCATCCGCCTTTGTGTAGGCCGTGATCCTGATCGAGGGCGAGATTCCAGAGAATGACGCCCTTGGCCCAGTGGCGCGTTGAATTAATGATCAGGCTGGCTTGCTCGTCGAGAATTCTGCCGGTCTGCCAGTCGCCGCCGGAACACTCCGTCAACCAGATTGGTTTGTCGGGAAAGCGGCTGTGCAATTCTTCCTGCGCCGCCGGCGTTCCGCCGTAGCAGTGCGTGGCGATGCCGTCGGCGAAGCCGGCCGCTTTGGCGTCGGAGAGCAGGGTGATGGGAAATTCGATCAGGTTCCAGTTGTGATCGAAAATCATGACCTTCGTTTTCAAGTGCGCTGCGCGAAACGCAGGCCCCAGATGATCGCGCAGGAAAACGGCCTGCTCCTGCCCACTCATGCCCATGCCCGGGTAATCTTGCGGAATGTACATCGGCTCGTTCTGCATGGTGATGGCGAAAATGGGAATCCCGGCGGCTTCGTAGGCCTGCACAAACTTCACAAAATATTTTGCAAACGCCGGGTAGGCTTCCGGCTTGAGGCGTCCACCGATCAGTTCGCCAGACGTTTTCATCCATCCCGGCGCGCTCCACGGAGTGGCGATAATTTTGAGATGAGGATTCACCGCCAGCGCTTCCTTGAGAACCGGGATGATATAGGCCTGGTCGTGCGCGATGGAAAAATGCTGCAGCTCTGGATCGCTTTCTCCCGCGGGCAAATCGTCGTAGCTGTAATCATCCAAGGCAAAATCGCTGGCGCCCATGGGCTGGCGCAAAAAATTCAGCCCAATCCCGCGAGCCGGATCGAAAAGTTTCTCCATCAAATCCCTGCGCTGCGCGGCGTCGAGTTTGTTATAAAGCAACCACGCCGAGGAATCGGTGAGCGAGGCGCCAAACCCGTCCATCTCCTGATAAGTTTTGGCTGGCTGCACGGTGATGGTGAGCGCAGGCGCGCGCGTGCCTCCAAAACTCACCGAGTCTTTTGGCTGCAGTGATTCCTTCAAGTCCGTGGTGGACTCGTACACTTCCACAGCGACTACTTTTTCGGCCGGCGGCGGTGTTTTTCTTTTCGTTTGAGGACGTGAAACGCCGCCCAACAGCAGGACGGCCAAAACGAATGCCAGGATTCTTACGCAGGATATTCGCATGGTACATCGCTGGAACTTCGCGGAGCAGAGTTCACGGCGCAGGGCACGCTCACGGCTGTTGCGGCGACTCTTTCACGTTTGCGTTCTGATTTTGCCGTTTCTTTTCGTAAAGCTGTTGCTGATGCTCGCCGGCCTGGGCCTTGAGCTTTTCGAATTGCGCCAGCGCGGCCTTGGCGTCGTCCATGCGGTGCTGCCGACGGTATACGAGCGCCAACTGATAGAAAGCCTGCTGGGCAATATCGGGATCGACCTTGCCATTTACCGCTTCCTGGAATTCCGCGATGGCAGCAGCGTCATTTCCCAACTGCATTTCCGTGCGCCCCAGATAATAATGCGCGTCCGGAATGGCGGGGTTTTGCTGCAAGGCGGCTTCGATCAGTGTTTTGGCTTCGGCGGGCCGCCCGCGTTCTATCTGCAGCGTTCCTAACTTGAAGCGCACGGAAATATTCTGGGGATCGATTTCCAGTTCGGCGCGATACTGCGCGTCGGCGGGCTCGATCTGCCCGGCGTTGCGGTATTCCGTGCCCAGCTCCTCGTGTAGTCCCGGCTGTTGCGGCGCGAGTTTGATGGCCGCCTGATATTCGGCAATCGCGTCGGTGTGGCGATCCGACTCCGCATCCGCCTGCGCCAGAACCTGGTGCACGCGCCACGAATTCGGATCGGCTTTGAACATGTTTTCGTAGCTGTCTTTCGATATCAGCAGGTGCGCGCGCCCGCGGTGATACAAAATGTCGACATTGGCGGGATCAAGCTTGGCGGCCTTGTCGAGCGCTTGCGCGGCGTCTTCGGGTTGCGATTTGGCAAGCTGCACGGCACCCAGCCACATCCAGGCATTGGCATCCGCAGGATAGTAGCTGGTTTCTTTACGCAGAGCAGCGACGGCCTTGTCCAAATCATTTAAGCGATATTCGGCGATGGCTAGAAACAGATTGGCGCCGCGGAGACGAGGTTTAATACTTAGCGCCTTCTGGAAACTGGTGATGGCCGCTTCATTCTTTCCTACCTCTTCGTACGCGAGGCCAAGGTTGAGGTGTGCTTCCGCGAACGCAGGAGACGCCTTAACGATCGCGGAAAATCCCTCCGCGGCTTCATCAAGCCGTCCTGAACGCATAGCTTCCGTCGCACGCTGAAACTTTTCCGAAGTCTCAACACTCTGCGCAGTGGAAAAGGAGCAGCAAACAAATAGAGAAATCGAAACCGCAACGAATTTCAAGACGGTTGACTGAGAAGGCAGACTTTTTGCTCTCGAAAAGCAAAGTGGTAGTTCAAGGATCATTTCAGTTCGAATTCTAGACTTCTACGTCGATAACTGAAAGACGAGCGACGGGCGGTAAGTAACATAGCTCCGCCCGAACCCTAGAATTGTCGGTCAGAATTGGTAGCGCAACGCCAACTGGATCTTTCTAGAAGAACCAACCACGCCAAAAACGGAGCCAAACGTTGAGTCTCCAGGACCGGTATCAGGCCTGCTAAAAACGTGGCGGTTAAAGGCATTCACGATATCGGCCTTGAAGACCAGGCTCTGGGATTCCGTGAACCTCAGTCGTTTTATGATAGAGAAATCCTCGTTAATGTATCCCTGGCTTCGAACTTCCCCAGTAATGCGAGGAAAGTTTCCGAATGTGTAGCCATTTGCGGTGATCAGATCAGAGGCAATCTGGTCAAAAAAAGCAGCGCAGTTAAAGTACGTGACGACCCCGGCAGGCGCGGTGTAAGTACCGTCATTGTGATGCACGCACCCAACGCCCCCTGTCTGACTTGTCCCTGCGAGATCGAACGATCCCGCGGACGAACTGAGCAGCGGTTGGCCGGGTACCCGAGTCAATCGAATGCACCCGTCGAAGGCGGGAATTGGTCCACCAAACTGGCCGCCCTGGCAGCCAAAACTGAGAGGTTGTCCGCTTTGATAGCGCTGCACCCCGCCGATTTGCCAGCCTCCGAAAACCTTGTCCGTCACACCTTCCCGATTCAGGAATCGCTTGCCCTTGCCGACCGGCAATTCGTAAAGGTAACTGATGACGAAAGTATGTGGAATGTCCTGATAGCTCACGCTCTTTTCGTCTTTTAAATTGTACGAATTCTGTACCAGGCCGCCACCGGCGAATTGCGCGAACGAAGGCAACGCACTGTCGGCGTCAGTTAGCGTCTTGGAGTAGGTGTAAGACGCCAGGACATTCAAGCCGTTTCGGAATCGCCGCTCCAGTTTGACCAGTAGCGCGTTGTAGCTGGACTGACCAAGGTTTTCAAGACAGCAATCCGTGTCTATACCGCCGTATTGCGGGAAAGGCCGAAGCGCTTGGCCGATGGTTCCGGAGAATCCCGCAAACGGCGCCACGATCCCCAAATCCGTTGCGGCTTGGCTTGTGATGTCAGCGTTTAGCGCGTTGCCTAATGAGAAAAACTGTGGATTCAGGTTGTTCACCTGTGCGAGAGATGATCGCAAGCGCGTTCCACGCGCTCCTACGTAACCAACGCTAAGTATTAGATCTGGAGCCAATTGCCGCTCGATTTCAAGGCTCCAATTCTGAACCATGGCCGCTCGTCCAAAACTCGGTGCCACGTAAGTAGGTCCGCCGAATCCGAAGCCGAACCCTCCATTGAGTTGCGCAGGGTCCAGGTTGGGAGGTGGCGTAAATGCTGGAATACCGGCATCAAGGAAAATGGATGGGTTGTAATTCGAGCTCGCACCTGGCGAAGCGGTAAAACCATCGGTGAGCGATTGACCGAAATCGCCATAATCCAGCGGGCCGTAATAAATCGCGTAACCACCACGTAACACGGTCCGTCCGAATAGGCCGAACAGATTATCCGGCGCATAGGCAAAACCCAAACGCGGGGCGATATTCTTGTAATAGATTTTAGCGCCCGAAGCACTGGTGCCGCTCCTGCCAGGTCCATTACCGCCAAAAATGAGTGCGCCAGGAAGCGGCCCATTAGGCCCGACAGCGCCCGGATTCGGCGCGGTCAAGCTAATCACGGATTGCTGATCGCTTGCCTCCGTCCGTGGAGTTTCCACTTCATAACGCAAACCCAGGTTGAGTACCAGGTTGGAGCGAACTTTGAAGTCGTCCTGCGCGTAGCCAGCGACATATTTGGAATCAAACCGTGGCTGGTGTGAGCGTACCGCGAGGCCCCAGTCTTTTGCCGCCCCTAGCAGGAAACTGGCAAAAGCATCCCCTGTCAAGTTCGGCCCGCTGAGAGTGGGTGTCACAGCTGTCTGCGAAAGGTCGAAGCCCAGACCCGGAGACTCGTGGGACCGATCGATAATTGAGTACTGATAAGCACGCCAATCGACACCAAACCGCAGCGTATGACGCCCCTTGGTCCACGAAACGCTATCTGCTATCACAAGGCTGTTTACGTAGTTTGCGTCAAACTGGGCCGTACCATATCCCGAAATTGACTGTTCGGCATTTCCTGCGAAGCTGATCTCCGGGAAGATGGGGCCATGAGCTCCAGAAAGGCCCAACGCCGCCGGCCAGTCCGTACCATCCGCCGAGACGGCCAAATTGTTGTTATAGATGCGGTTGAGACCGGCGTTCAAGTGGTTGAGAAGAGAAGGACTAAAGAAATGATCAAAGCCGACACGATAGTAGTCTGTAACAAATGGATGATCGAAAGCTCCTCCGTCGATAGGTGCAGGAAACGTAGGAGTACCATTGATGGATTCCTGGTCGCGCTTGCTGAAGGAAAAGAACACTTTGTTCTTTTCTGAAAAGCTGTGATCCACGCGTACTGTCCAGGTCGTATCGAGAATGGGATTGACGCTGGTGAAGAAGAAATTATCTCTGATCAGATTTTTGTCGGCTGAAGTCGGCTCGGGGACGAAACTAAGAATGTTTTGTGCCACCGTGCTGCGCAAAGGGACTTGGTTATTCGGAAAAGCAGTCCGGCATTGATCGCCATTCGGAAGCGTCGTAGTAGTTAGCGGATCAAAAATCTGGCCTTGGATGATAGGCGTGCCGTCGCAGGGATTTGTGCCCAGGACATTCGAAGGATTCAAGAGGAATGAGAAATCTCCGGCCCGCTCTTGATCGGTCGGCACCGTAGCGGTCGAAGTACTGCCTTGTTTTTGCCGGTATTGTTCCCACGAGAAGAAGAAAAACGTCTTGTCCCGACCGTGATAAAGCTTGGGAATCCAGACCGGTCCGCCAAACGTGCCTCCGTAATCGTTTTTCTTGTCGATGTCCTTCGGTTGATCTCGAAAATTCTGAAACCATTCCTTGGCGTTGAGGGCTTCGTTACGGAAGAGGTCGTAAGCGCTGCCGTGATATTGATTCGTGCCAGACTTGGTGGTGAAACTCTCAACGCCTCCGGTAGTGCGGCCAAACTCGGCAGGTACGGTAGACGTAGTGACTTTAAATTCCTGCATCGCTTCCACGGAAGGAGCGGTTTGATCGAACGAGGATCCGCTGTCGGCCCGTGCCGTGCTGGCACCGTCCAACAAAATCTCGTTGCCGAAATTCTGGCCACCAGAGACCTTGGCCTGAAAAACTCCACTGCCGCTGTCTCCCGTGCCCGGTCCAGTTGTTCCCGGGGTCAGAAACACGAAGGTTTCGGGTGAGCGCAGATGGCTTTGGCCGGTTGCGTTAACCGCGAGGGGTAGTTCTGCAATTTGTCTCTCGGTTACCACTGTTCCGATATCCGAAGTTTCTGTCTGCAAAGTGGGGGTGTCGGCGAGCACGGTAACCGTATCAGTGACGGCGCCTGTTTCTAAGGTGACGTCCAGAGTGGACGTAGTTTGATCTGGACGACAACACCCGTTTGCTCGGATTTCTTGAAGCCTGGAGCACTTACGGTGATGTTATAGACGCCCACCTGCATATTGGGAATCTGGTAGGCGCCTGTATCACTGGTGATCGTTTTGTACACGGCCCCAGTGTTGGCACCCGTAGCGGTGATCTCGGCACCCTGTACGGTGCCGCCGGAGGAATCGAGAACTGTGCCGGCAATCGCTCCGCGGTCGGATTGCGCCAACGCGGGAATGCTCAAGCCGAAAGACAGAAGAGCAAGAATGAAAAACTGGTGGAACTTTTGAGACCTGTGCATGTCGCCCCCTCGCCATCAACTACATAAGGGGGGCCGTGTAAGCGAGCAGAAACGTAGGTCATCTCGCCTGCAATCCGAAAAGCAGAACATCCTGACGCAGGAGCGTCGCGAACGCCCAGCCAGACGCTGAACTCTTGCCAAAGCGGCCCGTGAAACAACTGACTCGAAGCAGGCCGAGGCAACGTCACTCTTCGGACCAGCAACACCCCTTATTGCTCGCTATTTGGCTACAAGCAAAAATCCTTGTCAAGCGGAATCATATTTTGAATTCATCCAGACAAACGTTTGTCTTGTAAGTCTCGCGATACCGGCTCGCCGCCCACTGCGTGGTTCCCGGCCTGTTCCCCGCGCTCACCGGGACAAGGATAGACCTTCGGCTGCTTCCGCGGACAACTCGTACCCGGCTAGCAGCTATGCCACGTTCGAGCTATCCTTGCTGGAAAGTTTAGACGCGGTCCGGCCGGTTTTGGAATCAAGAGGGCGTTTCAGCAATGTCCGCTCGCAAGAAAGAAGACGAAGCGCGCGAAAAACCGGCCAGCTTGAAAATTCTCGCCGACTACCTGGGGCTGTGCCCGGCCACCGTGTCGGTGGTGTTGAACGATGTGCCGGGACGCTCCATCCCGCAAAAAACCCGCGATCGCGTGAGGGCGGCGGCGCGAAAATTCAATTATCAGCCCAGCCTGCTGGCGCGCTCGCTGCGCAAGAAGCGTACCTTTACTATCGGCGTGCTGGTTCCGGAATTGAGCGACGGATACCACACAATGGTGATGAGCGGCATCGGGGATCACCTGATGCGCGAAGGCTATTTTTATCTCAGCGCGCATCATCGCCACAAGCCGGACATGATCGAGGAATATCCGCGCATCCTGATGGGCCGCGGCGCGGAGGGCCTGATCGCCATCGATACCGCGCTGTCCCATCCGCTGCCGCTGCCGGTCGTCGCTGTGGCCGGCCACCAAAAAATTGCCGGCGTGACCAATGTAGTGCTCGATCACTTGCGCGCCGCGGAACTTTCGCTGGGGCATCTTTACCAGCTCGGACACCGCCACATCGCCTTCATGCGCGGCCAGCCATTCAGCGCGGATTCCGATGATCGCTGGAGCAGCATCGTTGCCGTGGCGCGCAAATTGAATATTGAAATCAAGCCAGACTTGGTTGTGCAGTTAGAACGCGATCTCACTTCGCCGGAACTTGGTTATCCTGTGGTGCAGCAACTGCTGCAGAGCAATCAGCGTTTCACGGCCATCGTTTCGTTCAACGATATTGCGGCTATCGGCGCGATTCGCGCATTGCGAGACGCCAACCTGGGCGTGCCGGATGACGTTTCCGTCTTCGGATTCGACGACATCAATCTTTCCGCGTATCACAACCCGCGCATCACCACCATTCGCCAGCCGCTGCGCGGAATGGGAGAAACCGCTGCGCGCATTCTTCTGCAGCGCTTGCAGGGATTTAAAAATTATCCGCAGGAACTGGCGGTGCCGCCCGAGCTGATCATTCGTGAAACGACCGCGCCGCCGGGGAAACGCGCGTTGCGGCGCGCGCGGCCCTAAAAAATATCAGGTGGAGGCCGCAACTTGAAATTGTGTGGACAAACACGGCGTTCGGAGCGATAAGAAAAGTGACCATGAATTTCACACGCAGGATTTCGCGAAGAACCTTTGTGCATTCGACCTCGCTGGCAACTGTGGGAGTTGTGACTTCTCACCTGAAATTTCCAGCGCCCGTTGATACGCCTTCGAGCCGGCCACCGCTTGATGAGTTTGGATACGGCAACGTTACCCTGGCGAGTGATCTGCACGAAAAGCAACTGCATGAAACTCACACGGTTTTAATGGAACTGAGTGAAGACAGTTTGCTCAAACCGTTCCGCCAGATGGCCGGGCAGCCTGCGCCGGGCGTGGACTTGGGCGGCTGGTACCACTACGATCCCGACTACGACAGCAACAGCGTGGATACCGGCTTCGCTCCCAGCGCCACGTTCGGCCAATGGGTTTCCGCGCTAGCCCGGATGTATGCAATCACCGGTGATCCGGCCACGCGAGATAAGGTGCTGAAATTGAATCGGCTGTATGCGCAAACAATCTCAGGCGATTTCTACGAGAACAATCGCTTCCCCGCCTATTGCTACGACAAGCTGGTTTGCGGCCTTATCGATTCGCATCAGTATGTCCGCGATCCCGACGCCTTCTCGATCCTGGAGCACACCACCAATACCGCGCTGCCCCACCTGCCTGGGAAGGCCATCGAGCATGGGCAAAGATGGCGGCAGAATCCGGCAGAGGGATATACGTGGGATGAGTCGTACACCATTTCCGAAAATTTGTTTCTCGCGTATCAACGCGGCGCGGGCGACCGTTATCGCGCGTTAGGAATTCAATATCTTGATGATGAAAATTATTACAATCCGCTGGCCGAGGGACGCGATGTGCTCGCGGGCAGGCATGCTTACAGTTACGTAAATTCGTTGTGTTCCGCGATGCAGGCATATTTAACCTTGGGAAGCGCGAAACATCTGCGGGCCGCCAGCAACGCCTTCGAAATGCTTAAGGGCCAGAGCTTCGCGACGGGCGGTTGGGGGCCGGACGAGCAACTTCGCGCGCCAGGCAGCGGAGACGTGGCCGCGAGCCTCACAAACACCCACAACAGCTTTGAGACGCCCTGTGGCTCCTATGCCCATTTTAAGTTGACGCGCTATTTGCTGCGCGTCACGGGGGACTCGCGCTATGGCGACAGCATGGAACGCGTGATGTACAACACAGTGCTGGGCGCCAAGCCGCTGTTGGCCGACGGCAGCACTTTTTATTACTCCGACTATAATTTCCAGGCCCGCAAGATTTTTACCAAACCGCGATGGCCATGCTGCTCCGGCACGTTCCCCCAGGTAGCGGCCGACTATCGCATCAACACTTATTTTTGCGATTCCCGGGGGCTATACGTGAATTTGTACATTCCCTCTACGGTGCGTTGGGCGCACGATGGGGCCCAGCTCTCGCTTACCCAAAAAAGCCAATACCCGTTTGACGGCAACGTGAAATTCGAGATCGCGGCTTCGCAACCCGCGGAATTTGCGATTCATCTGCGGATTCCGGCTTGGGCGGAAGGCGCGGCGATTTCGGTCAACGGGAAGACCGTTCCCACATCACGGGATGTAGGCAAATTCGCGACGATCCGACGTTCGTGGAAAAAAGGCGACCGCATCGAAATGGACCTGCCCATGAGGCTGCGGCTCGAAGCGCTTGATCCGCGGCATCCGCAGACCGTCGCTCTCCTCTGCGGTCCGTTGGTTTTGTTTGCGATTACCGATGCTCCGCCGGCTGTTACAGCTCAACAGTTGCTGGCGGCCAGGAAAAATGGACCGCAGTCCTGGCAGGTTGAAACTGCTCAAGGGCCGATGAGCATGCTGCCTTTTACCGCTATCGCGGACCAGCAGTATTCAACTTACATGGTGATCACATAGATCTTTAGGGCAGAAACGATCCTTGACAAGCCGTTCGCCGCTGCGTAAAAGAAGAGCGAAGAACGGATTTCCAAAACCTCTTCTCCATTTTTCGATTTCAACTTAAGACGGATTTCGCAGAAGTATGTGCACGAGAACGCTGACGCCGTAACAAAGCAAAAGGAGCTCTCGGTATGACCAGGAACGGTTTCACGCGTCGTGGATTTCTGCAGCGAAGCGCAGGAGTAGCCGGTGCGTCGTTTCTCGGCGGCATCACTGTGCTGGAACCCAAGCCCTTGCCGGCCGCAAGTCTTTTCGCCGGTGCGAACGACAGAATCCGCTTCGGAATTGTGGGCGTGGGCATGGAAGGCACCGGGCTGCTGACCACTGCCGTTCAGCTTCCGGGCGTCGAGTGCGTCGCCGCTTGTGACCTTTATGATGGCCGTCATGAATTGGCCAAAGAAATCGTCGGCAAACCGATAAAGACCACCAGACGCTACAAAGAACTGCTCGACGATAAAGAAATCGACGCCATCATCATTGCGGTTCCCGACCACTGGCACAAACAGGTGGTGGTGGACACGGTGGGCGCGGGCAAAGATGTTTATTGCGAGAAGCCCATGTCGCACAGTGCCGCTGACGGCGTGGCCATGGTCGCGGCCGCGAAGAAAACCGATCGCATCGTGCAGATAGGCGCGCAGAGAACTAGTTCTGTCCTGTGCGCCAAAGCGAAGGAGTTGCTTGCCAGCGGGGCCATCGGTGAACTTAGCCTGGTCGAGGGGAGTTTGGGTCGCAACGACCCCACTGGGGCCTGGGAATATCCGCCGCCCGCGGACTTGTCTCCAGAAAATCTGGATTGGGACACGTGGCTGGGTACTGCGCCGAAGAAGCCCTTCGATCCATATTTATTCGCCCGATGGCGTTGCTGGAAAGAATATGGAACGGGATTAGCAGGCGACCTGCTCGTTCATTTGCTCAGCGGGATGCAGTTTGTCATGGGGATTAATGAAGCGCCCAAGAAAGCGTCGGCCTTTGGGGGTATTTATCGCTGGAAAGATGGACGCAACACGCCCGACGTGCACCCGGTCCTGTTTGAATTCGCAAATATCCCGGTCTATATGCGGCTGACCCTCGGAACGGAAACTTCGGAAGTCACGCGCTTCATGGGCTCCAAGGGCGTCATCGAGCTCACCGAGTTTGGACTCAGCCACACGCCGCAAACTGGCACCGATTTGGCGCCGAGCTACTACTGCTACGGTCTCCCCGCTCGTCTGCGGGAACCTTACTTCAAGCAATGGCACGCGGAGCACGATCCCAAGCCCGGACAGGAGCCCGCTCCCGAGGCTCAGAGTTTTAAAGGCAACGACTACGACGATCTGAAACCACACCTCTGGAATTTCTTCGAAGCGGTCAGGTCGCGCAAACCAGTCGTGCAGGACATCGTCTTCGGGCACCACGCGGCGCTCGGTTGCCACATGGCCAATGAGTCGTATTACAGGAAGAGCCCGGTATATTGGGATGAGGCGTCGCAGACGATCAAGTCTTAGCCTGGGCTTATTTCCAGGCGCCCAGTAAGCGCCTCAGCAGCACAAGTTGCCCCAGGTGATACGCGTTGTGATCGGCGGCGGTCAAAGCCTGGCGCAAGATGGTTTGCCCCTCGCCATGCGGGATTTTCGCAAACAGATCAGTGGATTCGTCAGCCAGGACTTTGGCGAAGCGCTGGCGATCGGCGTGAAACGCCTGCGCGCTTTTGGCCCAAGCCTCTTCATCGGGAGGCGCGGGGTTATGAGGCCAATATCCGTCTGGAAACTTGGGCGATTTGTGTTTGGGATCGATCGCAAATTCGAAAATATCCCACTGCGCGATGCGCAGGTGTTCAAGCTCCTGCCAGGGGGAATGCTCCGCGCCCTTGGGGATATTGCCCTGCAGAGCGAACGGCATGTCCTTAACAGCATCGTCAAACTCCGCGTGAGCTTCGCTGCCTTCCAGCACCTTGATCAGGTGTTGCCGCAATGATTTGATGTGGTCCATATGATGTGTGTCCGTTCAGGTAGTGAAAATATCCGAATACCGATTCGATGATAGCCGAACCAAACCGCTGCTCGCTAGCCACCGTGTAACTGGAGGCCGCTCGCCACGTGGAAATGCTGCAATTGGCAACTCGCCGGGCCTTAGCACTTTCCAACCGTTCCACGGTCAACGTATCATAGAGGCAAGCTCAACGGACCAGCCCCGCACCGGCGTAACAGGCGATCAGCAAAATAGATGCCCGAGAAAACGGCGAAACTTAGGCCCAAAATCAAGCCTGGCCGGTTGAAGATCATCGATCTTCTTCGTCCGCACTGGACCGCCTTGACGCTGGCGTTCATCGCCGTGCTGGGTGAAACGCTCACCGACGTTCTGGAACCTTGGCCGGTCAAAATCGTCGTCGATAACCTGCTGCAGCATAAACACTTGCCCGGGTGGATCGAGAGAATAGTCACTTCCCTTTTTGGCGCCAACCAGTACG
>JBBRZT010000090.1:0-12418 GCA_038236395.1 Candidatus Acidiferrales bacterium | reverse complement strand
CGGGCGGCCGGGCAGCTCGACAAAGTGTGGCAGTAACGCAGCATGGCGATCAGCAAGCCTACTGGTGGCGCAACGCCCGCGAAAGATATTTCAAGCGATAACTCACAATTGTTTGATCGCGAGCGGCTGGATCTGCTTTCGGATGCGATGCGAACCCTGAGCGAGGGTTTTGCGGGCCTGCCGGGATTTGAGAGCGACACGCCGGGACTGGCACGCATCGCTGAAGTGCTGACGGCGACCGCCGAACGCCTGCAAGACAACTATCCCTATTTTCATCCGCTGTATGCCGGGCAGATGCTGAAGCCTCCGCATCCGGTGGCGCAGCTTGCCTATGCGCTGGCGATGACCATCAATCCGAATAATCACGCGCTGGATGGGGGGCGGGCGACTTCGGCGATGGAAAAGGAGGCGGTGGCGCAGATCGCGGCGATGTTTGGGTGGAGCACGTTTCTTGGACACCTGTGCGGTGGCGGGACGATGGCGAACCTGGAGGCGTTGTGGGTGGCGGGGCAGGTGGCGCCGGAGAAAACGATATTAGCTAGCGCGCAAGCGCACTACACGCATGAGCGCATCAGCAAAGTCTTGCAAATACCGTTTGAGACGGTGGAATGTGACGCGCGTGGGCGGATGGATGTAAAGGCTCTGGAGAAACGTTTGGCGCGCGCCGATGTTTCGACCGTGGTGGTGACCGTGGGAACGACTGCGACAGGATCGATCGACCCTCTGGACGAAATTGTGAAGTTGCGAGCGCGGCACAAGTTTCGAATTCATGCCGATGCCGCTTACGGCGGATATTTCACTTTGGTGGAGAACTTGGGAGAAGATGCGCGGCGAGCGTTCGCGGCCATTGGCGAAGCCGATTCCATCGCGATTGACCCGCATAAGCACGGGTTGCAGCCTTATGGTTGCGGCTGTATTTTGTTCAAGGATCCCGCTGCGGGGCAGTGGTACAAGCACAATTCTCCTTACACTTATTTCACGTCGAACGATTTGCATCTGGGCGAGATCAGTTTGGAGTGTTCGCGGCCCGGCGCGGCGGCCGCAGCTTTGTGGGCGACCCAGGAATTGCTGCCATTGGCGAAGGGCGGCGAATTTGCGCAGAATTTGGCGAAAAGCCGCGAGGCGGCGTTGGCGCTTTTCGGTCGATTGAAGAACGACGCGCGATTTGTGGTTGCGTTCGAACCGGAGTTGGACTTGGTGATTTTCGCGCCGAGAGCGGAGAGTGTGAGTGCCGCGTCGGCGCTTTCGCGTGGGATTTTTGAGGCTGGGGCGAAGCGGGATTTGCATCTGGCGCTGGCGGAGTTGCCGGTTGATTTTTTTGCGGGTGCTATCGGCGGAATGAAGCGTGACCGGGACACCATGATTTGTTTGCGGTCGGTTTTGATGAAGCCGGAGCATTTGGATTGGATCGAGCGAATCTGGGAGACGCTGATCGCGGCGACGGATGAGGTTCGCTTCGATTGAGTGGTTGGCAAGGCCAGTTGCAAAGAAAATTCAAAGTCAAAGACCACACTTTGAAAGGTGCAATGGATGCGGGACCCCTCCTGGGGCCTAAGCTGTCGGCTACGCACCTACCTCTGGCTGTTTCTGTGAGTGAACGCTGCCACTAAGGACAGAATCCCAATAGCGATTGCGAATGGCGCAAACACCGGAGCTCGCCAGAAATTGGAGTAATGTAGACGACCGCCGAGAATGGAAAGACTTCCGGTGCTGATGGCAACGATACCCAGAAACACGAAAGTGCCGCGCTTCAAGGGTGTCCACTCTAAAGGGGCATGTTGGCGTTTCACGGATTAGAGGGATACGTCAGACCCCGGCCTGTGTCAACTACCGGAGCCGCGCAACTGCCACTCAATGCTGTATTTAACCTCTTGGTGCGGGATAGTACACGATTGGAGAAAGGTTTGGGGCGATTCCGGCAATTCGGTTAGACTCGTTAGTAACCGTACCTGGGTTCGGGCCCTGCCAGAATGTCTGGAGGCGCTGGGCGTGCCGATTTATCGCCTAAGATCATCAAACGAAGCAGACAACGAAGCTCACACACGAAACTGAGGGTGAAGAATGCCGGATGTCATGAAGACGTTGCTGTTGAATCCGCCGAGTTTTGAGAATTTTGACGGTGGAGCAAGCTCGCGCTGGCCCGCAACCCGCGAGATCGAATCTTACTGGTACCCCGTCTGGCTGACGTATCCCGCCGGACTGATTCCGGGAAGCCGCTTGCTGGATGCCTCGCCGCACAAGATCAACTGGCAACAGACAGTAGAAATCTGCAAAAACTACGAATTTCTGATTCTGTTTACCTCCACGGTGGGTTTTGACAGCGACGTCAAGCTCATCCGCAAGATCAAAGAATCCAATCCCAGCATGAAGATTGCGTTCGTCGGGCCGCACGGGCACATCCGCCCGGACGAGACATTAATGGCCAGCGAAGACATCGATTTTGTGACGCGCGGGGAGTTCGATCACTCGGTGGTGGAATACGCCGAAGGCAAGCCGGTAAGCGAGATCATGGGCATCAGCTACCGGAAAGACGGCAAGGTGGTACACAACGCGCCGCGCGCGCAGCTGCACACCGCGGAACTGGACGCGCTGCCGTTCGCGACAGACATTTACAAGCGCGACCTGGAAATCGAACGCTACAACGTGCCATTCCTGCTGAATCCTTACGTGTCGTTTTACACCACGCGAGGCTGCCCGGCGCTGTGCACGTTTTGCATGTGGCCGCAGACGATTTCGGGACACGCGTGGCGGACGCGCTCGACGGAAAACGTGGCGCGCGAAGTGAAACAGTGCATCGAGCACTTTCCGCAAATGAAAGAGATTTTCTTCGACGACGATACGTTCAACATTCGCAAGGATCGGGTACTGGATCTTTGTACCAAGTTCAAGCCGCTGAAATTTCAGTGGTCTTCCACGGCGCGGGTGCATAGCGATTACGACACGCTGAAGGCCATGGCGGATGCCGGCGCGCGGCTGTTTATCGTGGGATTCGAATCGGGCGATCCGCAGATTTTGAAGAACATCAAGAAGGGCGCGACCGTGGAGATGGCGCGCACTTTCATGAAGAACTGCCGCAAGGTAGGCATTCGCGTTCACGGCGATTTTATTATTGGATTGCCGGGTGAAACGCGGGAGACGATTCAGAAGACCATCGAGTTTGCCAAGGAACTGGATCCGGAAACCATACAGGTGTCGCTGGCGCACGCCATGCCGGGCACAGAGCTGTACGATTCGATGGCCAAAGAAGGCTTCCTGAAAGTGGAAGCGCTGGCGGACATGAGCGGACACCAACTGCCGCACATCGAGTACCCGCATCTTTCGAAATCGGAAATGATGGCGGGCGTGAATCAATTTTACGACGACTACTATTTCCGGCCGAAGGTGGTTTGGCGCATCGTGAAGGAAGCGCTGTGGGACAGCCACGAACGCAAGCGGCTGTACCATGAGGCCACGGAATTCCTGAAGCTGCGAGCGGAACGTTTGAAGTGGGCGCGCGAGGGCGGCGACGGCGAAAAACCGTTGATGTCCGCGCCGCAGGCGCACTCGATTTCGGGCAACGACTAACCAATCAACCAAATGTCCAATGAGCGAAAGCTCCGTGTGAAGACGCTGGTCATGGTCTTCGCCATGGTGGTGTGCGCGACCACCGGCGATTCGCTGCTGAAGCACGGGATGACGCAGATCGGTCCGGTCACGCTGACGCACGAGGGATTGCTGCATTCGTTCCGAGCGGCGATGAGCAGCGGAACGATCTGGTTCGCGATTGTGTTCCTGATCGGGTTCATGATTTCGAACATGACGGTGCTGAGCTGGGCGGACTACAGCTACGTGATGCCGGCTTCGGCAATGGGCTATGCGGCGGTGACGTTTGTCGGAATGTTCGCGCTTGGCGAGACGGTTTCGCCGCGGCGGTGGATCGGCGTGGCGCTGATTTGCGCGGGAGTTTTTCTGGTGGGGCAGACCAAGCCGCGGACCAGTACAGTGATGGAAGCGGCCCGATGATTCGCAGCGCGATTGTCCTGGCGATATTTGTGTTGTCGGGGTCGGCGGGCGAACTGGCGGTGACTTACGGGATGAAGAGGGCGGGCGCGCCCGAGTATTTGCGGATCAAGCCGATGATCAGTTTTTTGGGGAGAGCTTTCTGTAATGGATGGTTCTGGGTGGGCGTGCCGTTGATGGCGCTGTCGTTTTATTTGTTGTTGGTGTTGCTGTCGTGGGAGCCAATTAGCCTGGTGATTCCCGCTTCGGCGCTGAGCTATGTGGTGGGGACGCTGGGCGCTAAATATATTTTGCAGGAAGACGTGAACGGGATGCGCTGGGCGGGCGTGTTGCTGGTGTGCGTGGGCGTGGCGATTGTTGCGGCAGGATAATTTTGTGAAGAGCGACTGGCGATGAGTCACCTCCAAGGCGTATTTATGACCGGGATACTGGTGATTGCCAGTTTTCCGCTGATTTACTACGCGCTGGCGTCTGTGGCGGCCTGGAGATTTTCTCGCGGCGCAGAAGAACGTGTGTCGGGGAGTTTTCAGCCGCCGGTAAGCATTTTGAAGCCGCTGCACGGTGTGGATTTTGCTTCATACGAAAATTACGCGAGTTTCTGCCACCAGCATTATCCCGCCGAGTACGAGATACTTTTTGCGGTCAACGAGCAGAGCGATCCTGCCGCGGCGGTGGTGCGGCGGCTGATCGGCGATTTTCCGCAGCGCACAATAAAGCTGCTGATTGGCGCGGAATATTTCGGCGCGAACCGTAAGGTGAACAGCCTGGCGCGATTGGCGCGCGAGGCGAAGTACGAAGTTCTGGCGTTGAGCGACGGCGACGTGCGGGTGACCGCGCAATATCTACAAAATGTTGTGGCGCCGTTGCAGGATCCCGCGGTGGGCGCGGTGACTTCGTTCTATCGCGGCATAGCGCAGAAAAATCTCGGAGCGGAATTCGAGGCGATCGGGGCGTCGAGCGCATTTTTTGCGGGCGTGCTGATGGCGGTGTGGACGGAAGGCGTGAAATTTGCGCTGGGCGCGTCGATTGCGACAACAAAAACCTGGCTGCGAAAAATCGGCGGATTCGAAGAGATTGCCGCGTTCCTGGCCGACGATTATGAAATCGGTCGGCGGGTGGCGGAAGCCGGCGGGCGGGTGGTGCTGTCGCACGAAACGGTATGGACGATGTATCCGGAGCAGACGGTGCGTGGTTTCTGGGAGCATCAATTGCGGTGGGCGCGCACGGTGCGATTGTGCCGTCCGGTTTCGTATGCTGCGCTGTTGTTCACGCAGGGATTGCCGTGGGCTGTCGCCGCGGCTGTTGCGGCACCGGCGCGTTGGATTGCGGTTGCATATCTGGTTGCCTATCTCGTGTTGCGTCTGGCTATGGCGTGGACTGTGGGCGTGGACGTGGTCAAGGATGAAGGGCTGCGCCGCCGGATATGGCTGGTGCCTATCTGGGATGTAATTCATTTTGTGGTGTCGGTGGCCAGCTTCGCGTCAAATCATATTGTGTGGGGCAACGTGGAATACGTTGTGAATGGCGGGCGGATGAAGCCCGTTGTGTCCGGTGAAGCAAGGCGAGCGAGCGCGGCTCAGATCGATCGATAGCTTCCGACCCCAAGGCCAAGCAATATTCATGCGAAGAAATAGGCGTGCCTGTGAGAGCGAGAACTGGCGTTGACTGGCCGTTGGTTGACGCACTGGTGAATCCCGATTAAATTAGGAAGGGTGAATCGTGGCTGCCGGGAGAGCCGGACGTGCCGCGATTCCTTTTTGTTCCTCCCGGCTGGGAGGTCGTCCAATTGGTAGGACTCCAGACTCTGAATCTGGCTATCCTGGTTCGAGTCCAGGCCTCCCAGCCAATACTTCATGGCACAGTAGAGAGATCCACCAAAATTTAATTGACGTCGCCGCGGATAACGGAAATGAGTTGTTCCGGCTTCATGGGTTTGGCGAGCACGTCGAAGGAATGACCGCGCTGGCGGGCCTTTTCGAGCAAATCGACAGTGGCGGCCTGGCCAGAGAAAAGGATGATCCTGCAACTGGGCAGGGCTTCGCGAATGCGGATTCCGGTTTCGACGCCGTTGCGGACGGGCATGACTACATCGCTGAGGACAATATCGGGCAGCAAAGTCTTCGCCAGTTCGATGGCGGAGGCGCCGTCGGATGCGGAGACGGCTTCAAAGCCTTCGTGATTGAGGATTTCGACCATGGTTTCGGCGATCAGGGGTTCATCGTCAATGACGATGACCTTGGCCTTTTTCGCTTCGCCTAATCGGGCGCCTTCACCGACGCCATCGGGCAAATGCCCGCGCAGCCAACCGAGAAATTTTTCGCCGGGATCGCCTGGAGATGGAAAGATTGAATTTGCGAGAACGAGACAACTTGTGGTCATAAGACTCCGGCGACGCTCGCCTATTGCGCGAGTCGATGATTTTAGATGCTCAGGGTTGATTGGGCAAGAACACAGAAAAGGCTGTCCATGTTTTCCCGGGCTGGGTACTGCTCCGAACCCTCACTGAACCGTGGTGTTTTTCCACCAGGCCCAGCGTCAGCCAGAGTCCCAATCCCGTACCAACATCTTTTTTGGTGGTGAAAAAGGGTTCGAAAATTTTGCCGCGGTGCGCGAGAGCGATGCCGCTGCCATTGTCGAGGAGGGTGACGCGCACGCCTTCGCGTGCCGAGCCGTCGTGGGAGCGGGCTTTGGCGGCGCGAATGCGAAGACAGCCTTCGCTGAGCAGGGCTTCGATGGCGTTGGCGATCAGATTGGCAAAAATCTGGCGAATCTCGCCCGGGTATCCGGCGATTTCGATGCTGTCGCCCAAATCGGACTTGAGAATAATCTTTTTGAAATTAATTTTTCTGCCGTAGAGAGCCAGAACTTCTTCAAGAACCTGGGAAATATTCACCTGCGAGGGAGAAGCATTGTCGCGATAAAAGCCCAGGGTATTTTTGGTGATTTGAGAAATTCTGTCGAGCTCCTGGTCGGCCAACTGCAGATATTTGGCGGCGTTGGGAGGTTGCTTGCGCGCCAGGTACACGAGATTGGTGACCGCTTCGAGCGGATTGTTTATTTCATGGGCGATACTGGCAGCCAGGCGGCCGGTGGCAGCAAGTTTTTCGGTTTGGCGCATAGCTTCTTCGGAGCGGCGCTGTTCGGTGATGTCGGTGTTGCTGCCGAACCAGCGCACGACCGTGCCGTGGGTATCACGAACGGGCATAGCCAGGGTTAAGAACTGCCGAAACAAGCCATCGGCGCCGCGCAGAGGGAAAGTCATTTCGAATGGCTGGCCGGTGGCGATGGAATGGCGCCACTTCTCCATCACCTGCGGGAGAATTTGCGGATCGTGGACGGAAGCCCAACCCCAACCGGCCATCTGCTCGTGAGAGGTGCCGGTGTATTCGAACCAGCGGCGGTTGTACCAGAATAAATTGCCTTCGGCGTCGCCCATCCAGGCCAGTTGGGGAATGGAATCGGCCAGGGTGCGAAATTGTTGCTCGCTTTCCTGCAGCGCGGAATCGCGAGTCTGGATTTCGAGCAGCATTTCGTTGAAGGCATTCACCAGCAGAGCGACTTCGTCGTGATCGGCGCCGGAGAAAGCGCGCAGGGAGTAATCCTTGTTGCGCGAGACCTGGCGAGCGGTGGCCGCCAAACGGAGAATGGGCTGGGAAATGACCCGCTGCAAGATGCGCGAGAGAGCCAGGGCGGCGACCAAAGAGGCAAGCAGGATGATAAGCAGGATAAGCGAGTAGGTTTTGAGGCGGGCGTAAATGGCCTTGAGGTCGGAACGGATATAGACGGTGCCGATAGGCTTGTTTTGAAAAATGATGGGCTGGACAAGCGCGAATTGGCCCGATTCGAACCAATATTGTTCGTTGCTCACGTCGTTTACAGCCGGGAGGGGAATCGCGGATTTCGACGGACCGCGCCAATATCCGGCAAAGAGGCTTCCGTCTGCGGAGTAGATTGCAGCGAAAGCGACATGCTCGGAAGCGCGCAAAGCGGCCAAGGTAGCTTGAGCGGACTGAGGGTCATCGAAAATCAGCGGCGAAACGGCATTGGCGGCAATCATTTTGGCCTGAGTGGAGGTGTTGGCAATCAGGTTGGCGCGGAAGGTGAATAGATCGTAGGCAAAAAAAGCTACGGAGGCCAGCAGGAGCGCCAGTCCGCTGACCAGCATATTCATGGCGGTGAGTTTTCTGGAAAGCGAATCGCGAAGAGTGATCACCTGGTCCATGCTGGGGCTATTTCCTGATGTCCGTGGTGACTTTCAGAAATTGCGAACTGAAACTCAACCCGACTTTGTCGGCGGCCGCAAGGTTGACGTCAAAACGAGCGTTATTTTCTTTGAGCATAGACTGAATTATGCCGCCGCTGCCGGTGAAGTTGAGCAGGTCGCGTCCGGCGGGTTGGTGGCCTGTGTGCGAGCGACGGTTGCGAGACCGGCGGCCAACAGGGAAAGAACGGCAATTTTGCGCGGGTATATCCTCTTGAAACCAGGTTGCATACTGGATTCTCCATCGACGCCTGTAAAATCCGGTCGGGCCCGTTACGTTCTTTAGTTCAAATCGGAAAACGAAACAAAAAATATCTATTCAGCGGTATATCCAGGGCGACGCTTTAGCAACGTACTGATGGATTCCAGGAGCTTTTCAGCGCGGTGACTGCCTTTGAGAAACCACTGGTCCACGAGTCCGGCCGCTTCGCCCGGCAGATTTGAAACTCCGGACAGAACAATGATGGGAATATTGGGATTGAGGCGTTTGAGTTCCGCGGCGACCGCGGTGCCTTTCATCCCCGACATCCAGTAATCGAGAATGACGACGGACACGTTCTCAGATTGAAAAAGACGGATGCCTTCGGGGCCGGAGTGCGCTTCTATGACCCGGTAACCCGCGGATTCCAGGAGCAGCCGGCGAGCCAAAAGCCCCGAAGCCTCGTCATCAATACAAAGGATGGTGGCAGGTTGATCAGCGGGCTCAGTTGCGATGGCGCCGGCGGCGGCGAACTCCGTGTCCGGTGAGCGATTGATTTTATCTGTGGATTCAAGACCCGCCGAGACGGGCAAGATAGCGACGATACGCGTGCCCTTGGGGCTGGAGTGAAACTCTAACTTCCCCCGAACTGGCGGACTCTTTCGCGCATTCCGCGCAAGCCGACACCGACAATTTCGCTGGATGAAATTTTTGCCTGCACGTCGGTGGGGATGCCTTTGCCCTGGTCTTCCACGCTCAGCGTAATTGTTCCGGGTGTGCGATCAATTTTCACAAACGCGGTGGGGCTTTCCGAATGGCGATGGATATTGGTCAGAGATTCCTGAACGATGCGGAAGACCGATAGGGCGAGCTCGCGCGGCAGGTCGTCGGTGAAGCCGGTGGCCATTTCGGTGCGCACGGTGATCTTGCTTCTTTCGGAAAACCCTTCGATGTACCAGCGGAGCGCGGAATCCAGACCGACTTCATCCAGGAGAGGCGGGTGCAGAAGGTGGGACATGGTGCGAATTTCGCGCGAAGCCTGGTCGATAAGTGCGAGGCTTTGATCCAGGGTTTGCTGCGCTTCGGGGCTAAGGTTTTCTTTCTCGCCGACGATGTTCGAGAGGGTCATGCTCATGGCCACTACGAGTTGGCCTACGCCGTCGTGCAGTTCACGGGCAATGCGCCGCCGTTCTTCGTCCTGGGTTTGTAAAAGCGTTCCGGTTAGCTCCCGGAGTTTTTCCGTGGCATTCTGCAATTCGAGGGTGCGCTGTGAAACCCGGGATTCCAGCGATTCGACCAACAGAAGCAACTGGTGCTCGGATTCCTTGCGATGCTGGATGTCAAGATTGATTCCCGCCCAGTAAACAATTTTTCCCTGCGCGTCGCGCATGGGCACGCCGCGAGCGAGAACGTAATGCCAGCCGCCATTCGCAGTGCGAAAACGATGTTCGCGCTCCCACAACGAGCCCTCGCTGATGCATTTCTCCCAGGCGGCGACGGTAGCTTCAACATCATCGGGATGGAGAATCTTTGTCCAGCCGAGGGCCAAGCATTGTTCTTGCGTCAATCCCACCAGTTTTAGAAAAGAGGGGCTGGCGTAGATGTTTCGTCCCTCGGCGTCGCAAATCCAGACGCCATAGTCAATGGATTCGCCGATAGCACGAAAAATCTGCTCTCTGAGATTCAAAGATGATTCCTCCCCGGAGCGTTTGAAGGCACCGCGAGACTCGACCGATGTTGGTGCGACAGACTCGCCGCCTCGCGAGGTTGAAGAGTCGCTCGGAGGTAATCTGGCGAGATCGCTTCCTTTGGCGGGGGGTTCGTCGTTGATGTTGGCGATGGCGGCGAGAAGATCCTTGGCCACAGTGGATTTGACGACGTATCCACGAGCGCCGGCGCTGTAAGCCTGCCGCATCATTTCCGGGGTTCCGTGCTGGCTCACGATGACGACTTTGGTTTCGGGAAGAAGGCGCTTGATTTCGCGGGTGGCGTCCAAGCCATTCATCTGTGGCATGGAAATGTCCATCAGCACGAGATCCGGGCGCAAGGCTTTGGCTTTTTCTACCGCGTCTCGGCCATCAATGGCTTCGCCGCAAAGAGTAAGGGCGGACTCGCTGGCGAGCAGCGAGCAGATGCCCTTTCTCACGATCTCATGGTCGTCGACTACGAGAATGCGCATGTTGCTCGTCTCTCGGTCACACATTTCAGGACGCTCGCGCCCGAAGGCGCTATGGCCAAAAGTTGGAGACCGTCTTTAAAAAATCTTCGCCCGCGAATCGAACGGGAACCCGGTAATGATAAGCAAGGGCAGAATATAGCCCCATACCATAATCCATGTAGAGTGCCGAAAAATGGCTTAACACTCGTGGTAACCGCGGGGGGAATTATTGGAGGAATGGTGGAACGATTGTTTACTGGTTGAGAGCTATGTCATTCGAATGAGCCCGACCTGACCGGTCGGCCAGCTAATTAAACAGACACGAGATATTTCATAAACATTTGGTGTGTAGCTTTACTTTTTGAGACATTCAACTTATTCTTTGCATCCCGCGCACTGCTCCCCCAGCAGCAGTCCATGGCTTGCTTTTTCTATTCCTCGTTAAGAGGCAGCATTTATCGTTTCGTCCACGGGAAAGGTTTACATGGATTTTGTCACTTGGGAACGCAGCCGGAGAACTGTATCTATCGCGGGATTTCTCCTCGCCGCTCTGGCGATTTGCGGTTGCGGCCATATCCAATCTTCCGCGCAGCAGAGCGTATCCATACTGGTAGATCCCGCCAGCGCGTCGGTGCAGATTTCCAAAACGTTAAAATTCACTGTTCAGATCTCGAATACCTCTAACACCGCTGTCACCTGGCAGGTGAACGGCGTCACCGGCGGCGACAGCGCGCATGGCACCATCGATGCGAACGGGACGTATACCGCGCCGAAGACCATACCTGTTCCGCCCACGGTGACTATCACGGCGATTTCCCAAGCCCAGCCGACAGCGTTGGACACTGCCCAAGTAACGGTGATGGGCGCGGTGGCGCAAATTTCCGTATCAGTGGTACCGGCCACTACATCGGTAGAGTCCGGGAAAACTCATGGCATAACTGCCGCGGTAGCGAACGATACTCAAAATAAGGGCGTCACGTGGACGTTGAGCGGCGCGGGGTGCACGGGCGCGGCTTGCGGGACGTTGTCGGCTGCTTCAAGCGCATCGGGAGCGGCGATTACGTACACGGCTCCGTCTGGCGTTCCGTCCCCTGCGATCGTGACGCTGTCGGCCAAGTCTGTGACAGATACAAGCAAGACCGCGGTGGCGACGATCACGGTTACGGCTCCACCGGCTATCGGCGTGTCTGTAAATCCGACGAGCGCGTCGGTAGAGGCTGGGAAAACCCACAGCATCACTGCCACGGTAGCGAATGATACGCAGAATAAGGGCGTGACGTGGACTTTGACAGGCGCGGGATGCAGCGGCGCGACTTGCGGGACATTGTCGGCTGCGTCGAGCGCATCGGGCGCGGCGATCACGTATACGGCTCCGGCTGGCGTTCCGTCACCGGCAACCGTGACGCTGACGGCGAAGTCTGTGGCAGATACAAGCAAGACCGCGGTGGCGACGATCACCGTTACAGCGCCGCCAGCGGCGGCGATTGCGGTGACGCTGAATAAGTCGACGGTTTCGGTACAGACGACGAAGACCACCACTTTTACGGCTACGGTGGCGAATGATTCGCAGAACAAGGGCGTGACGTGGACGTTGACGGGCACGGGCTGCTCGGGCGCATCTTGCGGATCACTGTCAACCACGTCGAGTGCATCGGGAGTAGCGATCACGTATACGGCACCGGCGAGTGTGCCGGCGCCAGCGGTTGTGACGCTGACGGCCAAGTCCGTCACGGACACCAGCAAGACGGCCGCGGCGCAGGTGACGATTACGGCTACAGCGGCGGCGATAGCGGTGACGCTG
>JBBRZT010000089.1:0-12456 GCA_038236395.1 Candidatus Acidiferrales bacterium | reverse complement strand
GCGAAAAAGACGGGCACATGGCGGACGTGGGCAGCGGCGCGATTGACTGGAAGCGGCTGTTTGCTCAATCGCAGAAAGCCGGAATCAAGCATTACTTCGTGGAGCACGACGAGCCCGAGTCTCCACTGGACAGTCTTCGTAACAGCTACAAATACCTGCACGATCTGCGGTATTAACGCCCGCGCACGGAGAAAAGGAAAAGGATGAGCAAAACTGCGTGGTGCGCCGCTCTTGTGGCGCTGCTGCTGCTTACCGCCGGACGTCCTCAAGATAAAGGCGGAGCTCAAGGAAAAGGCGAGGCTCAAGAAAAAGGCGGGGCTTTCAAACCGTTATTCAACGGCAAAGACCTGAACGGGTGGAAACACGTGGGACCGGGAAGCATGACGGTAGAGGATGGATTGATCCGCACACATGGAGGGATGGGGCTGTTGTACTGGACCGGGGGAAAACTGGGGAATTGCCGGGTCCGGGTGGTGTACAAGATGCGGGACCACAACGATAATTCCGGCGTGTACATTCGGATTCCGATTGAGCCACGCGAACCGTGGATGCCGGTGCACTACGGATACGAAGTGCAGATCGATAACGAGCCGGAAGCTTCCAAGGAAGACGATTACCACGTTTCAGGCACGCTGTATTCGCTGACCAAGCCGATGGCGCGTCCGGGAAAGCCTGGGCCGGAGTGGAACACGTTGCTAATTACGATGGACGGGCCGCATACCTGGGTGACGCTGAACGACGTGGCGGTTACGGATTACACCGAGGGGCAAGCGGTGCCGGAAAAGAGGTTTGGTTTCGAGCCGGAACGCGGACCGCGGCCAGACGAAGGCTACCTGGGGCTGCAAAATCACAGCGACAACGACATTGTGTTTTTCAAGGAAGTAAGCGTGCAGCAACTGCACTAATTGAGACTTGATAATAGTTCGAAAACCCGGAGGCTCAGATGATCAAGGATCTATCGCGTCGGCAATTCCTGCAACGCAGCGCTGGAGCTACGGGCGCGCTGGTCGCATCACGAACGGTTCTTTTGGATCCCGAACGGTATCCGACGCAGGCAGTGGCGGCGAGCGACAGGGTGCGCTTCGGGATTATCGGTATCGGGATGCAGGGATCGGGGTTGCTAACCAACTCCATCGAGCTGCCCGGAGTGGAATGCGTGGCGGCGTGCGATCTGTATGATGGGCGGCACACGCTGGCGAAAGAGATTGCGGGCGCGAAGGTGACGACCACGCGGCGTTACCAGGATCTGCTGGCCAACAAGGAAATCGATTGCATCGTAGCGGCGGTTCCGGATCACTGGCACAAGCAGGTGGTGGTGGACGCAGTGAATGCGGGCAAGGATATTTACTGCGAGAAGCCCATGTCGCACAGCGGCGCGGACGGCGTGGCGATGGTGAACGCCGCGCAGAAAACCGGAAGAATCGTGCAGGTAGGGTCGCAGCGGGTTAGCTCGGTAATCTGCACCAGGGCGAAAGAAATGCTGGCGCAAGGGATGATCGGAAAGCTGAACCTGGTGGAGGGTTCGCTGGGACGCAACGATCCGACCGGAGCGTGGGAATATCCGCCGCCCCCGGATTTGTCTCCCGCGAATCTGGATTGGGATACGTGGCAGGGGACGGTGCCGAAGGTGGCGTTTAACCCAAAGATTTTTGCGCGTTGGCGCTGCTGGAAGGAATACGGGACGGGTGTGGCGGGCGATTTGCTGGTGCACCTGATCAGCGGAATGCAGTACATGCTGGGATGGAACGAGCCGCCGAAGCGAGTGATGGCGATGGGCGGGATCCTGCGATTCCCGGATGGGCGGAATATGCCGGATGTGCACGCGACGTTGTTTGAATACGGCGCAATTCCTGTTTATATGCGGTTGAACCTGGGATGCGAAACTCCGGAGGTGTACCGCTTCATGGGCTCGAAGGGAATTCTGGAAGTGACGGAAACGGCCATCAACTACATGCCGCAGACTGGCGAAGACACCGCACCGAGTTATTACGCCTCGGGTTATCCGCGGGAGATGCGCGAAGCGTACGTGAAGCAGTGGCATGCGGAGCATGATGCGGTTCCGGGGAAAGAGCCGACGCAAGAAGGGTTCACCTATAAAGGTACGTCATGGGATGACGAAAAACCGCACTTGTGGAAGTTTTTCCAGGCGGTGAAGAGCAGACAGCCGGTGACGGAGGACGCGGTGTTTGGTCACAACGCGGCGCTGGCTTGCCATCTGGCGAACGAGTCATACTTCCGGCGCAGCGCGACGACCTGGGATGCGGCGTCGCAGCAGATTAAAGGATGAGGGCTTGACGCGGTGAGTGGGAAAATGATTTACTCTTGGCGGCTGGCCGTATACATAACATATCAATGGAGTTAGTTTATTGGCAGTGATTGGAGAGCAGAGGCGGACGCAACTTTTTGATTTGAATGGAGTTTAACGAGTATCGGTGATTGGGCAGCTTGAAGAACCCGCGGTACAGCAAGTACGCGGTTGCCAAATACCGGGAGGGCCAGATGAAGTACCTAAGATATTTTGCGTTTATTGCAGTTTGCATGCTTGCGGCGAGTTATTCACACGCCCAGGTTTCGGTCGGAATTGGCGTCGGAGGCGGGTATGGTTACGGTGACGGGTACGGATACGGATACGGCGCAGCGCCGATCTGCGATTACGGGTATTACGACTACGAGCCTTACGCCTGCGCTCCCTATGGATTCTGGGGGCCGGACTATTTCGTGAACGGAATTTTCATCGGAGCGGGTCCGTGGTTCAACGGATATTACGGCCGGGGATTTTACGGGCGTGGATACTACAATCGCGGGTATTACGGGCGCGGATACGGGCGCGGATACGGGCGCGGATATTACGGGCACGGGTATAACAACCGTGGCTTCTATGATCGCGGGCTGAACGGTCGCGGCGGATATGTGGGCCGCGGCGGATACAACGGACGCGGCACGCACGGTGGGCGCGGCTATGACAATCACGACCGAGGATATAACGGCGGCGGGCGAGGCGGCTCCAGCTTCCGAGGCAACGGTAGCGGGAGTTTCCGCGGCAACAGCGGCGGGAGCTTCCGTGGCAACAGCGGCGGGGGGTTCCGTGGTAACAGCGGCGGGAGCTTCCGTGGTAACAGCGGCGGAAGTTCTCGTGGCCAAGGTGGAAGCAGCTTCCACGGCGGCGGATCGCGCGGCGGCGGTAGTTCTCACGGCGGAGGCGGACCGCGCGGTGGTGGCGGATCACACGGTGGTGGCGGATCTCACGGTGGTGGCCGACACTAAGTTGCTTTGAAACATTGAAACTGGACGGCCGGCGAAATGCCGGCCGTTTTTTTTTGGGTGTCGCTCCTGTTTTTGCCTAGTTTGCGATTCGGTGGTGGAGTGCTTGCTGCATTACCAACTTACCCACCCCGCCGCGGGGGGCAGGCACGCAAATTGGGCGTGTGGGCACCCAGAGTCAAGTTCCCTTTATGTTTCACACTGGCTGTGCGGACAAAGAAAAAACGCACGCGACTAGGATTCGGGGAGGGTCGGGCAGCCGGGGAAATCGGGGAGGGCGGTGTTGCCGATGTACTGAAGGTCGGCGATGCCGATTTTGCTGGTGTAGAAGGCGTCGCAGGTGAGGCTTCTCACGAAGGCGAAGAAGGAGACGCCCTGGCTGAGGGTGGGGTCGGACTTGGCGTTTTTGCGGAAGGCGAGGAGATCGAGGACGGATTTTTTCTGCTCGGGGGTGCAATCCAGATAGGTGGCGGAGTAGCGGTCGGTGCAGAAACCATCGAGCCAAAAGAGGCCGCCGCCGAGTTTGAGCTGATATTTTTCGTTTTCGCTGGTGAGCAAGTCGATGAATTCGGGAGCGCCGGCTTCGATGGCACCGCCGGACTTATCGTCTTTGGGGATGATGGTTTCGCAGAGTGACGATAGTGTTTCGTATTGGTGGGGAGAGAAATATTTCGGGGCGTATTTTCCGGCGGCGGCTTTTTCTTTGTGGACGGCTTGATGGGCGTATTCGGCGGCTTGCGCGGGGATGAGCTGTAATACCGAGCCGCCAGCTGCGGTGATCGCCAGGGTTTTCAGAATGTCGCGTCTGCTGATTCCAACGCTCATGCTAGATATTGCCTTTCTTCGCTTCGTCGAGGAGATATTCGGAAGCGCGCCAGGAAAGAGCCATGATGGTCAGGGTGGGATTTTTGTCGGGATTGGTGACGAGAGAGGCGCCGTCGGTGACAAAAAGATTTTTCACGTCGTGGGCTTGGCAATAACTGTTTAAGACGGATGTTTTGGGGTCGGCGCCCATGCGCGCGGTGCCGACTTCGTGAATGATTTTGCCGCCTTCGAGAATTCCGAAGGGATATTGGCCATCGATCGCGGTTTTAGTTTGATATGTGCCGCCCATGGCTTCGATGATGGAGCGAAAAGTTTCCTGCATGTCCTGGGCCTGGCGCAATTCGTATTCGGACCAGCGGAAGTGGAAGCGCAAGACGGGGATGCCCCATTGATCGACGACGTCGGGATCGATTTCACAGTAGGTATGCGGGTTGGGAATCATTTCGCCGCGTCCGGAGAAGCCGACGGCGGTGCCGTAGGTTTCGCGGGCGCGCTTTTTTAGCGTTGCGCCGTAACCTTCTTCCTGTTCGCACAGCGCGTCGAACATTCCCACGCCGGGCATTTCGCGGCCACCGCCCATTTCGATGTGATAGCCGCGGGGAAAATCATTTTTGCGGTCGAACTTCCACCAGGGAACGTAGAGGTGCATGCCGCCGGTGCCGTCGTGATTGTGCGGCGGCATTCTTTCGAGAGCGGGGACGTAGCCCCAGCCGTCGCTGCCGACGGAGTCCGTTAAATATTTTCCTACGGTGCCGGAGGAATTGGCGACGCCATCGGGGAATTGGGTGGAGCGCGAATTGAGAAGTAGGCGAGCGGATTCGCAGGCGCTGGCGGCGAGAACGACGGCGCGGGCGTTGATGCGTTTTTCTGTGCGGGTGGCTTTATCGATGTAGGAGACGCCTTCGGCTTTGCCGTCTTTGCCCATGATGACGGAGCGAGCCATCGCGCCGGTGATCATGGTGAGGCGGCTGGTCTTCAGAGCGGGCGGGATCAAGACCTGGCTGGAACTGAAATTGGAGGCGGTGGTGCAGCCGCGTCCACACTGGCCACAGTAGTGGCAAGGTGCGCGGCCATTGAGCGGACGGGTGAGAATGGCGAGGCGCGCGGGAATACAAATGATGTTGAGCTTGTCGCAAGCTTTTTTTATGAGCAGCTCGACGCAGCGGGGCTTGGGGGGAGGAAGAAAAACACCGTCGGGAGCGCTGGAGACATTTTCTTTGGTGCCGAAGACGCCGATGTAGGATTCGACCTTGTCGTAGTAGGGCGCGATGTCCTGATAGGTGATGGGCCAATTGTCGCCGAGGCCGTCGCGCGTGCCAGAGGTGAAGTCGATGGGAGCAAAGCGCAGGGCGATGCGGCCCCAATGATTGGTGCGGCCGCCGACGATGCGGGAGCGAAACCATTTGAAATTTGCGCCGGGAGCGGAAGTGTACGGCTCGCCGTCGATGTTCCAAGCGCCGTTGGGAGCGAGGAATTCGCTGAAATTTTCGCTGGCCAGGCCACCGACGCCTGCGCCGCGATGGGGCAACTCATAGGGCCACATCAACATCTTGAAATCTTTTTCGGGGTAAAGGGGAGGGCCGGCTTCGAGAAGGGCGACATTCAGGCCGCCTTCGGTGAGGATTTTTGCGGCCATGCCGCCGCCTGCGCCGGAGCCCACGACGCAGACGTCGTAGGTTTTGGGGGAGCGAATTACCTGAGACATTCGAAAGGCTCTCCTTGGCTGCGAGTTAGAGTTCGCCCTTTTTCATTTGCGAAACGGCGAAATCGCAGGCGCGGGCGGTTAGGGCCATGTAGGTGAGCGAAGGATTGACGCACGCGGAAGAGACCATACAAGCGCCATCGGTGAGGAACAGATTTTTCGCGTCATGGGCCTGGTTGTGTTCATTCACTACGGAGGTTTTGGGATCTTTGCCCATGCGCGCGGTGCCCATTTCGTGAATGGTGAGGCCCGGGGCGTTGTTTTCGATGAACGGATGAATCTCGGTTGCGCCTGCGGCGGTGAGCATTTCGGCGGCTTGAATGGACATGTCGCGAAGCAAGGCCTGTTCGTTTTCACCGAAGGCGCAGTGAATTTTGAGGGTGGGGATGCCCCAGGCGTCGACCTGTTCTTTGTTGATTTCGATGAAATTGTCGCGATTGGGGAGACATTCGCCGAAACCGTAGAAAGAGAAATGCCACGCGCCGGGCTTGCGAAGTGCGTTTTTGAAATCGGCGCCAAAGCCGGTGGCGTTTATGCCGCGTGACCAGCCTTCGCGCGAGGCTCCGCCCTGATAGCCGTAGCCGCGAAGGAAAGGCTCCTTGGTTTTGATATTTCGGAAGCGCGGAACGTAGATCCCGTTGGGGCGATTGCCGAATTCGTCTTTGTCTTCGTGGCCGGGAATGATGCCGTCGGCGCCGCCGCCCATGACGTGATCCATCAAATTGTGACCCAGCTCGCCGCTGGTGTTGGCGAGGCCAGTTGGAAATTCCGGAGAGGAAGAGTTGAGCAGAATGCGCGCGGATTCGAGCGCGGACGCGTTGAGGAAGAGAATGCGGCTGTTAAATTCGAGAGACCGTTTGGTCTGGCCGTCGATGACGCGAACGCCGGTGACGCGACGTGTGGCGGGATCGAAGATCAGGCTGTGCACCACGCTGTAGGGGCGGAGTGTCATGCGGCCGGTTTTTTCAGCGGCGGGAAGAGTGGAATTGAGGCTGCTGAAATAGGAGCGGGTGATGCAGCCGCGATGGCAGACTCCGCAGTAGTGACATGCGGCGCGGCCGCGATGGACGCGGGTGAGTACGGCGGCCCGGCCGATGGTCATCATGCGGCCGTCATTGAAATTTTTGGGAAGCGCGTCTTTGACGACGTGCTCGGCGCAGGTCATTTCCATGGGCGGAAGGAATTTTCCGTCGGGAAGCTGCGGGAGACCTTCGGCTTGGCCGCTGACGCCGATGAAATCTTCCACGTAGTCGTACCAGGGCTCGATTTCTTTGTAGCGGATGGGCCAATCGGCGGAGATGCCGTCGCGGAAATTGGCTTCGAAATCGAGATCGCTGAAGCGATAGCTCTGGCGGCCCCACATGATGGATTTGCCGCCGACCTGGCGTCCGCGAATCCAGGTGAAAGGCTTGCCGGGATCGGTGGTGTAGGGATTTTCGAGGTCGTTGACGAAAAATTTGTGGGAATACTCGTCGCAGGCGTAGTAGCACTCGCGCTGAACTTTTTGCGTCCTGAGGCGCTCGTCGCGATTATCCCAGCCGCGATACTTCAGTTCCCAGGCGGGGACGTGCTCGACGTAGTCGACTTCGGGAACGATGGGGCGGCCGGCTTCGAGTAACAATACGTTGAGGCCCTTTTCGGTGAGCTCTTTGGCGGCCCAACCGCCAGTGATTCCCGAGCCGACGACGATGGCGTCATATATTTTTTTTGCTGGCATGGGGGTCACCTAAACCTTGCTCGGGCCGGGCGGCGGAGTCAGTGGAATGCAGCCGTGATACGCGCCGGGAATGATTTCTTTGCCGAGTTCCTTGGTGAAGCCGATCTCGGAAGTGTAATAGCCGTAGAGAGTCATGTATTTTACGCTGGCAAAAAAGCTATCGGAGAGCTGGTTATAGCGCCTGCGACGGACGTAAGGACTGTTGCGCTCATTTTCGCGTTCCACGGCGAGGCGCTGGTCCAGTTCAGTGATCACAGCGGCCTGTTGAACGGGCGTCACATCGACGAAATCTTTGGCGAAAAGAGCGTTGCTGAGTTTGTCGACCTCGGCGAAGCCGGCCATGAATCTCTGGCGTTCGTCTTCGTGGGCCCACTCGGTGAGAATCAGGTCGATGAATTCGTTGACGCGGACGGCTTTGGCGCCGGGTGTGTCGGTTTCAGGAATGATCAGGTCGGTCATGATCACCAGAGTGGCGTTTTGGTGGGGGTTGAGAGTGCGGAGGGTGTAACCGGATTTTGGCTGGGCGTCCTGAAACATGGCCAGAAGATTCGAATCGAAAACCGGCAGAGCTGCGCCTGCTCCCAGCAATCTGAAAAGTTCACGCCGCTGCATGGGGGCCTCCGGGGGAAATGGATCGAGCCAATTGATTGGGCCGGACGCTGCCGTATCTGACGGCCATCTCGCGGGCGGCGCGCAAGGCCTCGACAGGGTCGCCTTCGGGAAGGAATTCCATAGCCACATAACCATTAAAGCCCAATTGGCCGAGCTTGCGGAAAATATTCGGGTAATTAATCTCGCCGGTGCCGGGGTCGTGGCGGCCGGGCACGTCGGCTACGTGAACGACGCCGACCTGATCGAAATTCTTTTCGAGCTTGGCGAGGAGGTTGCCTTCGGCGATCTGGTCGTGAAAGAAATCGTATAAAAATTTGACGTTGGAAGCGGAGGTGGAGCGGACGATATCGAAACCTTCGGAGACGGAGGTGAGGAAATATTTGGGATTTTCGAGCGGGTCGATGTTTTCGAGGAGCAGGCCGATTTTTTTGGAGGCGGCGAGGTCGGCGGCGCGCTTGAGACCTTCGACACAACTATCGTGCATTTGCTGGTAGCTGAGGCGCGGGACTTTGTCACCAGATAGGAGAATCAATTTGTTGGACTCCAGCTCTTCGAGGACCGGGAGCTTGGCGCGCACTTCGGCGAGGAAGGCGTCGCGCTGGGCTGGATCGCAGAGGCTAGTGTGGATGCCGCTGGTGGCGTCCACGGTGATATTCAGCTCAGCTTTTTTGGCGCGAAGACTGGCGTAGTCCTGTTTGGAAAAACCTTTGTATTCCTCGACCAGTTCGACGGCGGTGTAGCCGGCTTCGGCTACTTTTTCGAGGCGCTGATGAAGGGGAAGCTTTTCGTAGACGGTCCACAACATGACGGAAAGAGAAAAGGGCGGGACGGCGGTCGCGGTGCCCTGAGGTTCAAGAGCGCCGCCGAAAGGAGTGACGGCGCCGGACAGATCGGAGGTAATCGCGGCGGTAGCGGCCGCTCCGGCGCAAGCGCCGAAGAATTGACGGCGGCGCAACTCAGGCGCCCAACAGTTCGGCGCGGACGTTTTTCAAGACGTAGGCGGCGCGTTCGACTCCCACTTCGCCGGGGAGAATGGGGTCTTCGTTTTCGATGCTGAGGATGCCTTCATAGCCGATGTCCATGTAGGCCTGGATGATCTGCTTCCAGAGGTTGGCGCCGTGACCGTAGCCGACGGCGCGGAAGGTTTCGGAGGCCAAGGGCAAGTCCTGGGTTTCGAAAGCAAAATTCAGGACACCGTATTTGTTGACGTTGTCGGGAAAAAAGGCGGTGTCTTTCATGTGCGCGTGGTAGATAGCACCCTGCTTGCCGAGGAAATGAATGACCTCAACCGGATCGCAACCCTGCCAGAAGAGATGGCTGAGGTCGCAGTTGGCGCCAATTTCTTCGCCGACGGCTTCGCGAAGTTTCAGGAGCGTTCTGGGATTGTAGACCACGAAATTGGGGTGCATTTCAAAGGCGAGTTTGCGGATCCCGTGATCGCGGGCGTATTTGGCGGCTTCTTTCCAGTAGGGGACGACTTTTTCTTTCCATTGCCAGTCCTGCATTTCGGCGTATTCGGGAGGCCAGCGATAGGTGATCCAGTTGGGCTGGGTGTCGGCGGGCGCACCGCCCGGACAGCCGGAAAAGCCGACGATGACTTTGATGCCCAGGATTTCGGCGAGCCTCACGGTCTTGCGAAAGGTTTCGGCGTCGCGCGCGGCGTGCGCGGCATCGGGATGAATGGGATTGCCATGACAGCTGAGGGTGGCGACACGGATACCGCGGTCTTCAAATTTCTTCTGCCAGGCTTTGGCCTTGGCGGGATCGGCGACGAGTTCGTCGAGCGGACAGTGATGGGAGCCGGGGTAGCCGCCGGTGCCGATCTCCATAGCTTCGAGGCCGAGAGCGCTGACTTTGTCGAGCATGGCGTCGAGAGAAAGCTTGTCGTAGACGGCGTCGAAGACACCGATGGGAATTTTGCGATGTGAGGAAGCTGCGGAGGATTTTCTTGCGGCGGGACGCCCTGAGGTTTCTCCATGAGCGAAGTCCGCCGCGTGGCTCGCCGCGGGCATGGCCGCCGCGAGCAGACTCCCGCTGGTGGCGGCTAGGAAATGCCTGCGATCCATGCCGGAATTTTCACGTGGAGTTTTCATTTTTTTTGGAGTCTCCCAGGAGGAAATCAACGCATGAGCTTGGAACGCGCGGAATTATACCCTTTGGGAGGGGCGGCTAGGCAATGAAATGCGAGAAAATTTGGTGTTGGACGGAGCTACTGGCGCATAGCCAATGAGTGAGTTGGTCGCTAGGTGCGAAACACCAGATTCAAAGTCAAAGACCGCACCCTTTGAAAATTACAAAGGATGCGGCACCCCCTCTTGAACGCTGAAGCCCTCGCCTCTTAAGTGCGGGCGGAGAACTTTAGGTCGCTTAGGGCGGGGATGGAAACGGGGACGGTGAGCACGCGTTCGGGGATTTGTTTTTTGGATTGAAAGGCGTTGAAGAGCATTTCGATGGCTTCGCCGGCGTTGGGGGGGACAAATACGGTGGCGGCTAATAGGCCGCTGCGTACCCAGGACTGGCCGGTTTTGGGGAGGCCGTCGCAGCCGGTGTAGGGCAGGCTGAGCCAGCGTTCTTTTTCAGAATCGTTGGTTAATTCTTCGAAAGCTCGGCGAGCGCCGACGGCCATGGAGTCATCTTGCGCGCCGATGAGGTCAATGGGTGCGCGTTGAGAGGTGACCAGCTTGAGCCAGGAGCGAACCGAGCGCGTGGAGCTTTCTTCGGTCCATTGAGCTTTGAGAATGGTGACCTGAATATTGGCGGGCTTGGTTTCGCGCATGCCGAGGGTACGTTCTTTGGCTGCGGAATTTTCAGACGGACCCTGGATATAAAGGACTGAACCGCCATGCGGTAGCAGAGCGGCGAATTGACGGCCCTGGATGCGTCCGATTTCAATGTGATCGGAAGTGAGGCCAAAGACCGGAGCGGTGGCAATCTTGCGAAGATCGGGGACGTAGGAAGCATCGCGGTTCAATACGCCCCAACCGATGCCTGCGCTGACCGCGGCTTGCGCGACTTGAGGTAAAGCGGTGCCGCCAACGGGTTCAAAGATAATGGCGCTGGGCCGGGCGGATTCGGGAGACTGAATGGCTTTCAGGACCTGGGTGCTTTGATTGATAGCGTCGTTATCGGCGAAGACGACCTGGACTTCCACGCCGAGCTTTCGCGCAGACGCTTCGGCAGACTGAGCCTGTTCGATCTGATAGTCGTTGTCGCTGGTCGTGAGTGAGACCAAGAACCTTGGTTTAGCCATGATTATTCGGGAGCGCTATTCAAGCAGACCGTTTGGGCTGGCGTGGTTGTGACTTGTATGCGGCTCTAGGTCCAGCATAAGACCGGGTGGGCGGGCGCGCAATTCGGTGTGCGAAACGTGTTCCAAACTGGTATTACCCTTTCGCAGAAATTACGGCCAGTTGGCTAAACTTCAGCGAGCCGGAGTCGCCGCCGGACGAGTCATTTCCATGGCCCAGATGGCGGCGGGGCGCATGTACATGGAGGCGCGGTAGTTGCCGGTGATGTCCCAAGCTTCGGGAGTGCGGAACCAGTAGCCTTTGGTTTCGTAGGTGGTGTGGTAGACGCCCCAGGCGGTTTTGAAGGCTTCGTCTTTAAGGCCGTCGCCGAGCATCAAGGCAGCAAGGCCGAAAGTCGTACCGGTCCAGACTTCCTCAACCTGCTCGTTGGTCTTGACGAGAGTGCCGTCGGGAGCGATGCCATTGACGGCGCCCATGGAGCCATCGGCGAATTTCATGACGTTGAAATTGTAAATCTTCTTGAGCGCGCTGATCTGCATTTCGCGAGGGATGATATCGCCGAGGCCGGTTACATTGGCGTACCACTGGCCGGCGAGCTGGTCAGCCTGGATGTCATCGCGATATTCGCTGGCGGTGTCGTAACGGAAATATTCGCCGTTCCAGAGTTTTTTGATGTAGCTGGCCTGGCTTTTGGCGAAGAGTTCGTGGTATTCGGTGGCTTTGGTGGAGTCGCCGAGTTGCTTGGCGATTTCTTCCGCGGAACGGAGAGCGGCGAGAAACAAACCGCCGGAGTAAGCGCTTTCGCCGCGGACGACCCATTCGTCATAGGTCTGATCGGGATAGCCTTCGTTTTCGGGGATGCCGTCGCCGTCCTTGTCGTATCTTTTTAGATAGGCGAGGGCTTCCTGGACGGCGGGCCAAGCGTAGCGAAGAAAATCCTTGTCTTTGCTGCCGGTGAGAACGAAATCGCGATAAACCATCAGGACAAACTTCGGATTCAGATCTTTCCAGCCATTGGTGTCCTGCCAACTGAATTGGTTTATCTGCACGAAGGGGTCTTCGTTGGGAACGCCGAGATCGTGGGGGACGGC
>JBBRZT010000088.1:0-12465 GCA_038236395.1 Candidatus Acidiferrales bacterium | reverse complement strand
TCGTCCTCACATCTAAGTTCTTAGTATGATTTTCGCAGGGAGTTGTAAGCCCATGAAACAAGCCATCGAAAGTTACCTCGAATATCTTGTTTCGGTTAAGAACTCTTCCCCGCATACCATTTCCAATTACGGCAAAGATCTCCGCCAGTTTATAAGTTTTCTTATGCCTCCCGGAGTGGCGCTGCCGGCGCTCACGGCCATCACTCACGGAATCATTCGGGAATTTGTGGCGCACCTGCACGATCAAGGCCTGCAGAAGTCGTCGATCGCGCGCAAGTTGGCGGCGTTGCGTTCGTTTTTCAAGTATTGCGTGCGCGAGGGCATGATCAAGGAAAGTCCCGCGCGGCTGGTGCCTACGCCAAAATTGCCGAAGCGTATTCCTTCGATTCTTTCCGCGGAAGAGATGAACGGTTTTCTGAATCATCTGGCGGAGATGGGCGGCTCGCTTCCCGCCAAGAAAAACGCGTCGAAGAAAAATTGGCCGGCGATTGACGCGGTGGCGCTGCGCAATGAACCGAGATTGCGCGAAGAGGGATTGCTGCTGCGGCGCGACCGCGCTTTGCTGGAACTGCTTTACGCCGCCGGGCTGCGCGTCAGTGAACTGACCGGCCTCGATCTCGTCGACATGGATCAAAAAGAGCGCGTGCTGCGCGTGACCGGCAAAGGCAACAAAGAACGCATCGTGCCTTACGGTGGCAAGGCGCAGGAAGCGCTCGACAAATATTGGCCGCTGCGCGAAGAGTTGCTGCAACAGACCTCCGGTGGCTATGCCAGCCGCCGCGCCACTCCGCACAGCGAAGCCGTGTTTCTGAATTACGCCGGGCGGCGACTGACGCAGCGCTCGGTCGGGCGCATCGTCAAAAAATACGTGCGCCTGGTGAATATGAACTGGGATCTGCATCCCCATTCACTACGCCACGCCTTTGCGACGCATTTGCTGGCCGACGGCGCCGACCTGCGCGCCATTCAGGAACTGCTCGGCCACCAGTCGCTCTCCACCACGCAGAAGTACACCCACGCATCGATCCGCCAGCTCATGGATATTTACGACAAGGCTCATCCCCACGCTTGAAGTCGCGTTACCGTGTTGTCGATATACCCTCACCCCCCTGTTTTTGCGAAAGAGGCCAGAAAGTGTTGAAAACAAAGAAAGTCGATTGCAAAAAGAGGGCAAAGAGACAAAAAGAGACACTCTCTTTGTGTAGCCATGGTGGGGAATCGAGGGTTCCAGCCAAACAGGAAATGCCGATGACGCTTGGATGACGCGAAGTATTTCCTTGATTCTAGGTGAACTGGACGACGGCGGGCCCCCGGGCTAGGTGTCATGCCGGGCCTCACTTTCATAACTCGTGGAGGACAACCAGAAGTGGCCGGAGGATAGTTCTCCGTTTAAGGTAATGTCAAGAACATAAATCGACATACTCATTCGTGCGTTGACGGGGTTGGCGCGCAAATCGTATAATTGTTGTTTGTCTTTAGAGGGCGGAGGCTTATGTACGCTGTAATCAAAACCGGGGGCAAGCAGTATCGGGTCGCGCCGGGCGATACCATTCGGATTGAGCGGGTTAGCGGAGACGTGGGCGAAGCGGTGACGTTTGGGTCCGTTTTGGCGGTGCACACCGAGGATAAGAAGGTGCTTTCCGGGTCGCATGCTTCGAAAGCCAAAGTGACCGGCAAGATCGTGCAGCAGGGGCGCTCGAAGAAGGTTACGGTTTTGAAGTTCAAGAAGACCAATCAATACAAGATTTCTCGCGGACACCGCCAGAATTACACGGCGGTACAGGTCAGCGAAATCACGCTGTAACTACAGGGATTGCGCTGTAACGGCAGAATTTAAGCTTTAACGGCTAAATTTAATTTGATTCGTTTCATTTGATTCGAGCGGGAAATTTCGCAGGCTTTCCAAAAAGGATTTCATCATGGCACATAAGAAAGGCGGCGGCTCCTCTACCAACGGCCGCGATTCACACGGGCAGCGGCTGGGCGTGAAGCGCTTTGGCGGCGAGTTCGTCAACGCCGGCACGATCCTGATTCGCCAGCGGGGCACCAAGCACCAGGCGGGAGTAAACGTCGGGCAGGGCAAAGACGATACGCTTTTCGCGCTGGTCACCGGGATTGTCAGCTTCGAGGACAAGGGCCGTCACGGACGCTTTATCAGCGTGAAGCCGGCCGACGAAGCCAAAACCGCCGCGAATTAAGGGCATGGATTTATGAATTCAGGCGGACTTCGGTCTGCGATTTTTTGCGGTCCCGGTTAGCCGGGACCGTTTTGTTTTTTGTGACCTGGTTTTTCGCCGAAAGGGAGAATGATTTTTCGTGTTTGCCGATGAAGCCAAAATATTCGTGAAGGGAGGCCACGGCGGCAACGGCTGCGTGGCGTTCCGGCGCGAGAAATTTGTTCCGCGCGGCGGCCCTTCCGGCGGCGACGGCGGGAATGGCGGCAGCATTTTCCTGGAAGCGAACATCAACGACAACACTTTGCTGCGGTATCGCTATAACCGCGAATTCAAAGCCGACCGCGGGCGCCACGGTGAAGGTTCGAATTGCACCGGCCATTCCGGCGACGACATGGTGCTGCTGGTGCCCATCGGCACGGTGGTTTTCGACGGAGTGACCGGAGAGACCGTCGCCGACCTGGCCACGCCCGGTCAGCGCGTGCTGGTGGCGCATGGCGGACACGGCGGGCGCGGCAATCAGCATTTTGCCAAGCCGTGGCACCAGGCTCCACGGGAACATGAAGAGGGCCGGCCCGGTGAAGAGCGCCATCTGCGGCTGGAATTGAAATTACTCGCGGATGTGGGACTGGTGGGTTACCCGAACGCGGGCAAGTCCACGCTGATTTCGGTGATTTCCGCGGCGCGGCCGAAAATTGCGAATTATCCGTTCACCACGCTGGAGCCCAATCTTGGCGTAGTGAACGCCGATGGCGGGACCGGTTCGCACGGCACGGAACTGGGGCGCACGTTTGTGGTCGCCGATCTGCCCGGGTTGATTGAGGGAGCGCACGAAGGCGCGGGGCTGGGCATGCGTTTTCTGCGGCACATCGAGCGCACTCGATTGCTGGTACACCTGATCGACACCAGCGATTCGAACGAAGACGATCCGGTGCATGCATATGAAGTGATCGCCGGCGAGCTGAGCGTGTTCAGCGCGACGCTGACCGAGAAACCGCTGATCGTGGTGGCCACCAAGCTGGATGCCACGACGGATCGCACGCGGCTGGATGCACTGCAGGATTTTTGCGCGAAGAACGGGCTGGAGTTTCATTCCATTTCGGCGGCGACCGGCGAAGGCGTGAAAGAACTGGTGCGCTCCATCGCGGATGCGCTGGATAAGATTCCGCGCGTGCTGGCCCACCCGGACGCAGATGCGGATGGCGACGCCGGGACGCATCCGACGGCGGCTTCCGCGCATCACAAACGCGAGGACGAGGCGCACCTGCCGCTGGTGAGCGGCGAAGAAGAATCATGAGAGAATTGCAATTGCAGCACCAATTGAAGTACTACGGCCAGTCGGCAAGCAGGCCGCCAAGTCCATTTCCGGAGAAGCATTGACCACCGCGCAGGCCCACCGCACCGCCGCCAAGCACCATCCGCGCCGCATCGCGATTTTTGGTGGATCGTTTGACCCGATTCATAACGGCCATCTCGCGATTGCGCGCGCGGCGGACCGGCGATTCAATTTCGATGAGATCCATTTCATCGCGGCCAGCCGGCCGCCGCATAAACTGAAGCAGCACCTCGCGCCTTTTCCGCACCGGTTCGCAATGGTTTCGCTGGCGTGCACCGAGCATCCGCACTTCGTTCCTTCGCTGGCGGAAGCGGGGGAAGATTTCAGCGGCGCGCAACTCCACTACTCGGTCGACACCGTGCGGTATTTCCGCCATGCCTACAACGGCCACGGCGACCGGATATTTTTTATTATCGGCGCGGATGCGTTTCTGGATATTCCCATGTGGAAGGAATACGAGACGCTGCTGGGCTTGTGCGACTTCATCATCGCCAATCGCCCGGGTATCCGCCCCGAAGCGCTGCGGCTGGTGATTCCGCCCGACTCCATCGCGCGCCCGGACCTGAAGAAAGAGACGGAGGCCGCGCATCCTTCGCAGGTGGTAGCGCACCTGCATCGCAGCACCGTTTATTTGCTGGAAAATGTGAGCAGCGAAGTTTCAGCTACAGATATCCGGCGCCGCGCGCATCGCGGACAATCGATTCACGGACTTGTCTCCGCGCGCGTGGAGGAATACATTTTAAAACAAAGGCTATACCAGTGAACCTAGAATCGTTTCCAAAGGGCGTGCGACTCGCGGTGCAAGCGGCGCAGGAAAAAAAGGCCGGCGGGATTACCGTGCTGGACCTCAGCGGCATCGGCGCGTTCACGGAGTATTTCGTGATCTGCACCGGGTTCAGCACGCCGCAGGTGCAGGCCATTTGCGGCGAAGTCGAGGAACGGTTACATAAACACGCGCAGCGTTCGCCGCGGCATCGCGAAGGGCAACGCTCTGCTGAGTGGGCCTTGCTGGATTTTGGTAGTTTCGTGGTGCACGTGTTCAGCGAACAGGCCCGGCGTTATTACGATCTGGAGCGGCTGTGGCGATCGGCACCGAAACTGGAAATTCCGGATTCGCCAGAGAGCCTGGGCCACGACAGCGCGGTGCGCCGCGCGACTGAAGATCCCAAACATTTCCCGGGTGAAGCAGTTTCCTGATGGCCGCGGAGCGATTGCCGTGGATTTCCGCGGACCCCGCGTCGCTCCGTCTCTTCGAACTGGCCGAAAGAGTAGCGACCGTACCGACAACCCTGCTGATTTCGGGAGAGAGCGGCACGGGCAAGGATTATCTGGCGCGGCTGGTGCATGAACTGGGGCCGCGGCGCGACGCTCCCTTTTTAAAAATTGATTGCGCCAGTTTGCCGCCGCAACTGGTGGAGAGTGAACTTTTTGGCCACGAGCGCGGTGCGTTCACCGGAGCGGTGGAGCGCAAGCTGGGGCGTTTCGAGCTGGGCGGGAGCGGCACCATTGTGCTGGATGAGGTTGCCGCGCTGTTGCCGGCCACGCAGGGCAAATTGCTGCGGGTGTTGCAGGAGCGTACTTTCGAGCGGCTGGGCGGGACCGAGACGATCAGTATTGATGCGCGGTTGATTGCGCTCAGCAATGCCGATTTGCCCGCGGCGGTGAAGGCTGGAGCGTTTCGCGAAGACCTGTATTTTCGCCTGAACGTGCTGGCGCTGGCGGTGCCGCCATTGCGCGAACGCCGCGCGGACATTTTGCCGTTGGCGGAATACCTGCTGGCTTCCCTGGGCACAATGCACAACCGGGCAAATTTGAAGTTGAGCGACGCGACTCGCCACATGCTGGTGGCGTACGCGTGGCCGGGTAACGTGCGTGAGCTTCGCAACGTCTTGGAACGCGCCGTGGTTTTTTACAGCGCTGATCCTGCGACGGGCGCTGCGGCGGCTGAATCCTTGTTGCTTGAGCCTGCGAACTTTCAGGAACATCTGCGCGTACTGGCTCCGGGAAATTCGGCGGGGCTGCGATCGCTGGAGCAGATGGAGCGCGAAGTGATCGCCGCGACTCTGGAGGCCATGCACTACAAAATCAGCCAGTCGGCCGCCAGCCTGGGCATCAGCCGCAAGACCCTGCTGGAAAAGCGCAAGAAATATGGATTGAAATAATGCGTTTGCGACTGGTGATGCTGGGCAAGACCCGCCGACCGGAAGTTCGCGCCATGATCGACGATTATGTGAAACGCATCAGCCGGTCAGCGCCGATTGAGGTGACTGAGCTGCGCGAGTCGGAAGCCGCGCTGAAAAAACTGGCTTTCGATCAACCGTCTACCGTGGTGCTGTTAGACGATGCGGGGAAAAACATGGATTCGCGCGCGTTTGCCAAATGGCTGGGCGAACATCGCGACCGCGGCACGCGGCAACTAATTTTTCTGTGCGGGGGGTCGGATGGCTTCCCGGAAGAAATTCGGCGGCAGGCGCAGCAAAAGTTATCACTCAGCGCCATGACGTATTCGCACGAACTGGCGCGTGCTATGCTCGCAGAGCAGCTCTACCGCGCGTTCGCCATTCTCTCCGGCAGCGCATACCCCAAATAGCTGGCAAGAAGAAGGCAGCGACTATGTCCATTCGCGTGATTGCCGATGAAAACCAGCCGTCCGCTACCATCGAGATTCCTCTCGAAAAACCGTTGCCCGATTACGACCTGAATCAGCTGGAACACCCCACGCCGCGCGATATCGATTCGGTCCTGGTGTCGCAGGGATTTCGCGATCTGGTTGACGATGCGCGAGGCGTGCTGATGGATTTGCTCGATCATCCGCCATTTCAGCCGGATTCTCCCGAAAATGCAAAGCTGGATTTTACGCATTCGTCGCCGCTCGCGCTCGAACTGGTGCAACTAACGGGCGCGATTTGCCCGGGGGATGACGAAGTGTACCGGCCGGGATTGTGGATTGTGTTGTCCGACCCGCACGCGAAGTCGAAAACCGCGCTGACTGCGGCGACGCAGGATCGCGTCCATTGCATTGCCGATGAACTGGTGAAGCGGCTGCAACTGCTATAGACGGGCCAGGCTGGGCTTTCTCGACGTTTGCGCCAGCAATCCGCACACTGCTTTGCGTTTCGCCAAAGATTCGCCGCGAGCTGGACAGGACCGACCGCGTATGCCGGAAGAAAAAGGTTTGCTGATCGTGTATACCGGGCCCGGCAAGGGGAAAACCACTTGCGCGCTGGGAACTGCTTTTCGCGCGGTGGGCCAGGGGATGCGCGTTTTGATGGTGCAATTTATCAAGGGCTCGTGGCACTACGGCGAACTGGACGCCGCCAAGATGCTGGGCGATGACAAGTTTGAGATTCGGCCGATGGGGCGGGGTTTCGTGAAAATTGGCGGGGCGGAGACTGATCCTGAAGACATCAAGCTTGCGCAAGAATGCTGGGTGGCGGGGCGCGACGCGATTTACAGCGGGAAATATGATCTGGTGATCCTCGACGAAATCAATTACACCATCAGCTACAAGATGCTGGACGCCGGCGAAGTGGCGGAGGCGTTGAAGAAACGGCCGGAGCGCGTGCACGTGATCTGTACGGGCAGAAACGCGCACCCGCAGCTGACCGAATTGGCGGATCTAGTGACCGAGATGCGCGAGGTGAAACACCCGTACACGAAGGGTATACTGGCGCAACGGGGAATCGACTATTAGGCGGCGCTTTTCTCCGCTATCACTATGACCTGGTTCAAGCGCGACAAAAAAGCAATCGAGCAGACCACTCCTCCCGAAGAGCGCCGGGTACGCACGGAAGGGCTGTGGGTCAAGTGCGAGTCCTGCCGCACGATTGTTTTTCGCAAAGACCTGGAAGCCAATCTGTTTGTCTGCCCCAAGTGCCAGTTTCATTTCAAGATGAACGCCAAGAAGCGGCTGGAGATGCTGCTCGACGGCCGCTACACCGAACATGATGCGGGGATGACCTCCACCGATCCGCTGCAGTTCACCGACACCAAGCCGTACGCCGCGCGGTTGAAAGAAGCGCGCAAAAAATTGGGAATGAATGACGCGGTGATCACCGCGGAAGGACAGCTCAACGGGCGGCCGGTGGTTTGCTGCGCGATGGAGTTTGGATTTATCGGCGGCTCGATGGGCGCGGTGGTGGGCGAAAAGGTGACGCGCGGAATTGAGCTGGCGATTGAGTCGCGGCAACCGTTTATCGCGGTGTCCTGTTCGGGCGGCGCGCGCATGATGGAAGGAACCATCAGCTTGATGCAGTTGGCTAAAGTGGCCGCGGCGCTGGCAAAACTGGACGACGAAAAACTGCCGTATATATCTCTCTTGACCGACCCGACCACCGGCGGCGTTACCGCCAGCTTTGCCATGCTGGGAGACTTGAATATCGCCGAGCCCGGCGCGTTGATCGGATTTGCCGGGCCCCGAGTGATTGAGCAGACCATCGGGCAGAAATTGCCGGAAGGATTTCAGCGTTCGGAATTTCTGCTGGAACACGGTTTCCTTGACGCTGTCGTTCCGCGAAAAGACCTGAAGTCCTTCATCAGCACTTCGCTCGACTTGCTGGTCAGCTGAAGCCGCGCTGGACATGGATTACGCTTCCGCAGTGAACTACCTGCTTTCGCTCGGCAGGGAGCTGGCTGCGCCCACGCAAGCGGCCGCCGCGAAATTCAATCTCGAAAATATTGCCGTTCTTGATGGGCGCCTCGGGCACCCCAGCCGCGCTTATCCCAGCGCGCACATCGCGGGGACTAACGGCAAAGGTTCGACTGCGGCGTTCCTCGAGTCCATTCTCCGGCATGCGGGTTTGCGCACCGGGCTGAACACTTCGCCGCATCTGGAGAGAATCAACGAGCGCATCCGTGTGAACGGTGAAGAAATCAGTGATGAAGCGTTCGCGCGCGTATTTACCCGCATTCACGAAACCATTGAGCAGCTACTCGCTGAGGGCAAGCTCCGCGCGCATCCTACTTATTTCGAATGCGTGACCGCCATGGCGTTCGAATACTTCGCGCAACAGCGCGTGGATTCTGCAATTTTCGAAGTGGGACTGGGTGGACGGCTGGATGCCACGAATATTCTTTTGCCGGCGGTTACGATTATCAGCCGCGTCGATTTTGACCACGAGAATTTCCTTGGCCATTCACTAACGGAAATCGCTGGGGACAAAGCGGGGATTCTGAAACCGGGAATTCCGGCGATTGTCGCGGAACAGCATTCGGAGGCGCGCGGAGTCATCCTCGCTCGCGCGAAAGAACTGGGTTGCCCGGTGATCGAAACCAGTGTGGCATACAAAATTCGCGAGACGCCACGAGCGCCAGTCATGGCGGGGAAACCGAAACTAGCCGGACTGGTCGCCGCGAATATTCAAGAAATCGCCTCGGGCTGGTCTCTGGATATCGCACCCTCTCTGCCCGGGCATTTTCAGGTGCAGAACGCAGTGAACGCGCTGGCGGCCGCACGCCTCCTGGCTGCACGTGGGTTGGCAATCACCGACGAAGCCATCGCCAAAGGGATCGCTGGCACCGTATGGCCTGGACGGCTCGAGAAATTGCAATCCAGCCCTGACGTCTATCTGGACGGCGCGCACAATCCCGCCGCCGCGCGCGAGTTGGCTGGTTTTCTATCTGAAAATTTCGCCGGTCGCAAAGTCTGGTTGCTCTATGGCGCGCTGCGCGACAAATCGGTCGATGAAGTTGCCGGCCAGCTGTTTCCTCTGGCCGCGGAAGTGATCATCACCGAACCGCGCACGCCGCGGTCGATTTCCGCGCAGCAGCTGGCGGATATCGTCAGCCATCATGCGGTTCAGTCGCAGACCATTCCAGATGCCGAACGAGCTTTGGACTATGCGATGACCAGCGCCCGTCCCGATGACGTGATTTTCATCACCGGTTCTCTGTATCTGGTGGGGCAGCTGCGCGGCTATTGGAAAACTCGCGCACAGGTCGCCGCAAACTCCAAAACACCGTAGAATATCGGCCTCACCAGACGAAACATGGGAAATGACCGGATTTGGCGGTAGTTTTGAGGCGGGACGATTCGCAAAATGATTCGCAAAAAATCCAGGACGCGCGCAGCGAAGAATAAGCCAAACAGACGGCCGCTCGTGGGCGTGATCATGGGCTCTTCTTCCGATTGGGAGACGCTGGAGAACGCGGCGAAAACGCTCGCGGAACTGGGCATTCCGCATGAAACTCGCGTGGTTTCCGCGCACCGCACGCCGGACTTGCTGTTCGAATACGCCTCCAGCGCGGAAAGGCGCGGCATCGAAGTGATCATCGCGGGAGCCGGGGGAGCAGCCCATCTTCCGGGAATGACTGCCGCGAAGACGGTTCTGCCAGTGCTGGGGGTCCCCGTCGAGTCGAAAGCGCTCAAAGGACTGGATTCACTACTGTCCATCGCGCAAATGCCGGGCGGCATTCCGGTGGGCACGCTGGCAGTTGGCAAATCCGGCGCGATCAACGCCGCGCTGCTGGCGGCGGCCATACTGGGCACTAAGCACCCTGCGATTCGCGAAGCCTTGCGCAAATTCCGCAAGATGCAAACCAATCGGGTCCTCGACGCTCCTGACCCTTCTGTTACCGCGCGAAGGAAAAAACGCACCGCCACACGCCCCCGCAAGAGGAAATCGCCGTGACCATCGGGATTCTGGGCGGCGGCCAACTGGGATACATGCTGGCGCTGGCGGGCTACCCGCTGGGCTTGCGTTTTCGTTTTCTCGATCCCTCTCCGGAAGCGCCGGTAGGCCGCATCGCCCAGCGTGTCACCGCCGATTTTGACGATGAGGCCGCGCTCGAGAAATTCGCCGCTGGGCTTGAGCTGGTAACCTACGAATTCGAAAACGTGCCTGTGTCCGCCACCCGGTTTCTTGGCGAGCGCGTACCGGTTTTTCCGCCGCCCGCCGCGCTGGAGATTGCGCAAGACCGGTTGCAGGAAAAAGCGCTGTTTCGAAAGCTGGGAATCGCCACAACGGAGTTCGCGCCCATCCACAATTTGGCGGCACTCGACGCGGCCGTAGCGAAGATCGGCTTACCTGCCGTGCTAAAGACTTGCCGACTGGGGTACGACGGCAAGGGCCAGTGGATGCTGCGCACCGCGGCCGACGTCGCCAGCCTCAAGACAGAAATTGGAGAGACCTTCGACAGTACAGCCGGCTCCAACGGAGTTGGCGCGACGCGTGAATCGGCGCCGTTCATCCTGGAGCGTTTTATTTCCTTCACGCGAGAACTCTCGATCCTGGGTGTGCGCGCCCGCAACGGCGACACAGCGTTCTACCCGCTGGTGGAGAACCGCCACCACGGCGGCATCCTGAGACTTTCCATTGCTCCCGCGCCAGCACTAGATGCGGCGCAGCAATCGGAAGCCGAAGATATAGCGAGGAAAGTGCTGGAATCGCTCGACTACACCGGCGTCTTGGCGATCGAGTTTTTCGAATGTGACGGCTGTCTGCTGGCTAATGAAATGGCGCCGCGCGTTCACAATTCGGGCCACTGGAGCATCGAAGGCGCGATCACCAGCCAGTTCGAAAATCACCTGCGCGCCATACTGGGTCTGCCCCTGGGCTCGACGAAAACCACCGGCTTCGCGGCGATGCTCAATCTGATTGGCGAAACTCCGGATACCGCTGAGATACTGACCATCCCCGGCGCTCATCTGCATCTCTACGGCAAATCGCCGCGGCCGGGCCGCAAGTTGGGACATGTGACGCTGTGCGCCGGCTCCTTCGAGGAGCTGTCAGCCAACCTGCGCGCGTTGCCTGCGTTTTTCCAGCAGCCTGAATTTTGCCTCGACGCTGCCAGCAGCCCGCAAAGCACCGGCACCCGGCAATCCCGCTCGGCCTAAGCAGGTTTTCCAGTCGCCAGTCCAATTTGGCCTCCCCGCAAACACTCCGGGTTGCTGCCCTTCTCGCCGGGATGCTAGGATTCAGTGGCTCCACATGCCCCCCCAAACATTACAACGGCCCCGCGTAGGCATTCCCTGGCGAACGTCCGCCGAGCAAGCGGACGAGAATCGCGCCAAGGTGAAGAATTATGAGGATGCCGTGAGCGCCGCTGGCGGCGAGCCTGTGTTGCTCTCCCTGGTGGACCCGGCTCAACTGCAAAAGGAATTGCCTGCCCTGGACGCTTTCGTTCTGCCGGGCAGTCCTGCCGACGTGGCGCCCGCCGAATATGGCTCCGTAAATCGCGGCAAGTCCGCGCCGCCGGATGCGCCGCGCGAAACGACGGATCGCGCCATTTTGAAACATGCTTTCAGCGCGAAGAAACCCGTTTTGGCGATCTGCTACGGTTGCCAGCTTTTGAACGTCTATCTGGGTGGCACGCTGATCCAGGACCTTCGCGAGGAGACGGACACACCCATCGCGCACACAAAACACGATATGGTTCCCGAGCCTGAAGCTGACCCGATTCATGGCGCAATGCTGGATGGCACCAGCCGACTGGCCAAAATTGCGGCCGGGGTAGAAACCCAGGTGAATAGCTCGCACCACCAAGCTGTGGAGCGCGTCGGCAAAGGCTTGCATGTTACGGCGCACGCACCGGACGGGACCATTGAAGCGGTGGAATGGACTGGCGATTCGAACTGGGTTGTGGGCGTGCAATGGCATCCCGAGCGGATGTTCGGCGACGCCTTTTCGGAGAGCCTGTTTCGCGATTTCATCACCGCGGCGAGCCAATCGCGTAGCGCGGTGGCGCACAAAATTTAGCGCCGCGAATTTCAGGCCGCGTGTGGAACGCGGCCTGACACGATCTTTTGCTTCAGACTAATTTGGTGGGGGACAGATGATTTCATTGGCGGGCAAAGCGGCACTGATCACCGGCGGCTCCAGGGGCATCGGCGCGGCGGCGGTAAAACTCTTCGCGCAGGCCGGCGCGGACGTGGTTTTCAATTACAACAAAGCCAAAGAACCGGCGATGCAGGTGGAGCAGGACGCCCGAAAACATGGCACGCGGGTGGAGGCGTTC
>JBBRZT010000087.1:0-12502 GCA_038236395.1 Candidatus Acidiferrales bacterium | reverse complement strand
TTTGATGCCTTCCTGGATGATCTGCCACTTCTCTTCGGGGGATCGATCTACGCGTGGTTTCCTGCTCATGCTGCCTCCTGTTTGGAGGCCCTGAATCATACCGAATTCGGCAGTCTAGTTTCAGCGGGGAGCACTACAAACGGGTCTCGTGTAGCACTGTTATTCCACCAAAACGTTGCCCAAACCCAGTCAGGAATCTCCTTTGTCGTGATGTGAATTGCCACCAGAACCAAATAGGCGTTTTCGGCTCCAGCTCCTGGTCCCTCTGTGCCTACAAAAACGGCCAGGCTAGTCTGCAAGGATTGCAAATCTTGCTTACCCTTGATCTTGTAATAAAAAAAGCAAGAGAGCGGAACAAGACTCCCATAGTCTGTATCCTTGCACTCTCGTCCGGGAGTTGTATCGATGGTCACCGACGAACCGAAGCGAGAGGGGTCCTTCGATTGATTCTTTCCGCTAGCCTTCATCACCTTCCACAGTTCAGCATTCCACACGTACAGCGGTCCAGTGCGGTTTCCCTTTCTTGCATATACGACCTGCCAAGCGGTCTTGAGAACGACGGCACCGGCGGGAAATGGTGGAATCTCCCGTTGGACGTCGGGCGACTTGCCCAAATTCCTATCCTCGTTGATTCCGTCTAGCACTCTTTTTGAATAAAGCTTATTGCAAAGGATGTGATTGGCAGCTTCGCGATTATAGAGGACCGAAGCGAACTGTGGGTGGTCGGCAAAATCCTCGACGTGGACCGGATCATCGAGGCCTCGCACATCCGGCAAAATTATCCTGCCCTTGCGCAAACCGTCGCTGACGCTGCCAGTCCGCAAATCCGGAACATGGCTACCATCGGCGGGAACCTCTGCCAACGCCCCCGCTGCTGGTATTTCCGCAATGGAATGGGCCTGCTGCCAAAGACGCCGGATGGGAAGTCGATGGTCGTCAATGGCGACAACCGATATCACGCTATCCTGGGCAATGAAGGGCCCGCCAACTTCGTGAGCCCCTCAACGATTGCACCCATGCTGATTGCTTATGGTGCGCGCCTGCGCATCGCAGGCCCAGATGGAGAACGGGAACTCGCGGTCGAAAAATTCTTCCGGATTCCCGCCTCTGATGCTGAGCGCGAGCACGACCTCAAGCCCAATGAACTTATTACGGAGGTTGTCATTCCGCCGGCCAAAAACGTCCGCGCCGCCAATTACGAAGTGCGTCAGAAAGCATCCTTTGATTGGCCGCTAGCCACCGCCGCCGCGGTCTTGCAGATGAACGGGAGCACTGTGCTGAGCGCTAGGATTGTTATGGGTGCGGTCGCAACGGTGCCGTGGCTTTCGGAAGAAGCCGCGCAGGTAATTGCAGGCAAGACCCCCAACGAGCGCACGGCGAGCGCGGCTGGCGAAGCTGCAGTTAGCAAGGCTCGGCCTTTAAGCCATAACAACTACAAGGTCAAACTGGCTGCGGTAGCCGTTAAGCGAGCCTTGCTCGTCGCTGCTGGTCAACCGGTTCCCGATCTGCACGCCGGTCAACGAGGAGGTGCGGCATGATTCCTCGACCCGAACGCCAACGCTTCGATACCAACCATCCTCACCTATGTTCTGGGCTTCGCTGGAAGGGGCTTTTCATTGACGCAGAGCGCGACGCCACTGTGCCGCCCTGCAATGACGGTCTGTTCTGGTGCATGTACACCCAGACATGCATTGGTCCCGACGGCCAACTCGCCGAGCCAGGCAACTGCAACAATCACGCTCGAAAGTGCCACGGCAACGGCAATTGCGGTTGAACACCACAATCGTAGTGGGCGCCGGTAAGGCTGGCGAAATCGAAGCTCGCATCAAGCAACTTCGTGTGCAAATCGGAGAGACCACCAGAGAAACTAAAGCTCCACGACGATGAGGCCATTGGCGTTAACATCGTAAAGCGTGCGCTCGAAGAACCTTTGAGACAGATCGCTGAGAATGCGGGCACGAAGGCGCTCTGGTTATTGACGCCTGGCCGAACTGCTCCCTGATTCGCCCTTCAAGGCTTCCGCGAATTGTCAGTGTGTCTCGCCTGGCCGACCGTGGCGGGTCGCTAAGTCGACACAAATGCAGCATGGCGTCCTCGAAGAGAACAAATTTCAGGAAACCAAAGAAGTTTGACTCGACAGTGTTCAAGAGGACGACCTGTTCTTCGCCTTCGTCGAAAAGATGCTTATGCTCGCGCCACTTCTTCGCTAGCAGCCAATATCGTCGCGCAGGTCGTGCGACAGTTGGCCTAACGTCGGGCCTATCAGCCGGATGTACTTCGCTCACTCTTCACCGTGAGTGGTCATGTCGACGAATGCCTCTATTTTAATCGTCCCATGTCGATCAAATACGCTGCCATTATCCGCTCGAAATCCACCAACGTGCTCAACGAGCCCGCGATGTCGGGCTCTCGAATCGCAAACGAATGTCGTTTAGGAACTCGGGTTCACTCGGAAGTTGGCCGCTTGACGCACAGTGTCCTGGCTTATACCAGGAACCCCTAAATGGACCGAATCTTGGATAGGGATTGCGGTCGTTGACGGAATCGGTCCAGCCTCATCAAGAGGCCTAGCATCTGAGTAACGTCTGAAGACCAGTGATCAGCGAACTGGCTCGACCACGGCCACTTTGTTGACACCGCTGCAGGCCAGGTAGATGCGGCCGTCGGTTGTAGCTGCCATGTTCCGCACGGTGCCGCCTCCCGATGGGATTTTTGTACGCGCAAATTTTTCAGTTTTCGGATCGAAGCGCACCACCGTATTTGGCGTCACACCGGACTCGCTGTACCAAACCATACCGTCCGGAGTGATCGTAATTCCATACGGCGCGGCTCCCGATCCACCGGGAGAAGGCCACATCTTGGCCGCTCCCGACGCTGGATTGAAACGCCCGAGGTTTCCATTCTGGTAATCCGTGAAATACACGTTGTCGTCAGCGGCAATCGCTAAACGTCGCGGCCGGACGCCTTCCGCCAGAGGGTATTCAGTAATCTCCATCGTTTTTGGATTAATCTTGGCCATCTTGTTGGTACCGAATTCGCAGAAAAATGGCACGCCTTTGCTGTTTATTTGGATTCCGTAAGGTCGTGCCTCTTTGGTCGGCACCAGCTTCAATTCGATTTTTCCGGTTTTCGGCTCGAGACGACCCACCATGTTCCCAACCTGCACTGTAAACCAGAGCATTCCTTGCGCGTCGAAAACGGCTGTGTGCGGGTCTTCAGCCTTATCGTTGGGCATTTTGTACTGAGTAACTTCGCCAGAGCGTGGATCAAGTTTGCCTATGTGCGCGGCGAAGTTCCCGGTGTACCAAATATTGCCCTCGCGATCGGCAACGAGGCCGTGCGGCCCATCATTTTGGCCCTTTAGGGGGTATTCTTTGAAATGTCCGGTTGCAGGATCGAGCCGCCCCAGTTTGCTGACTATTTGCTCGGTGAACCACAGCGAGCCATCAGGCGCGACCGCTGGATCATGAGGGTGCGCGCCTTTCGTGGGCACGTCCCATTCGCGAATATTCACATTGAGATCGCTGACCGCCGATGCGTGCATAGAGGACCGGAAGCCAAGCCCGCTGGCAAGTCCAACGCCCACCATCAAGATACTCAACAGAGCATTGGTTCGTACTCGCATATTTTCCTCCCGACCTGCTCGAACACGGCCCGCGAGTGAAGCCTTCCCCCGCGCCTGTGACTCGCCAGCGTAGCCCTCTGAGCGAGCGCAGTTCAATAGCAAAATGGAAAGTTCTACGGACTGCTTTGACCTGATTGCGTTGCATTGGCCAGAAATCGACGCGCAATAACAGGCAAAAAGCGGCTTAACTCCTGGACACTATATTGTCATATTGTCGCAATGCCCTTTGGATCCCGCAGCCTTTCACTTTTTGATTTTGCCACCCAAAAGTGGGAGGAGCTGGCGAAGATAAGCGTGGGCTTTCCCAATTGGTCGAAAAGCGGAGAGTATGTTTACTTTATACGCGAGGAGAATCAGTCGTCCGTAATGCGGGTTCGCATTCGCGATCGGAAGATGGAGCGAGTAGTCGATCTCAAGAACTTTCGGCAGGCCGGCTATTACGGTCTCTGGTTAGGGCTGGCTCCCGATGATTCACCACTTCTGTTACGCGACACCGGGACCGAGGAGATCTACGCCCTAGACTGGCAAGCCCCGTAATTTGCACTACCGCCTCCGTGTACACTTAAACTCTCGCGATAACCAGCGGATAGTCCGCGGTGGTTGCGCAGAAAGGCCAGCCAGCGTTTGGCCAGCTGCGGATCTCTCGGTGCTCGTTTCATCCAGCGGGAGACTTTCGTTCCGAGATATGGAAACAAAGCATGAGCAGTTCGCCGTGGATGCGCGGTGCTCCCCAGGTTGGATTCTCGGCGACCATACGGAAGATGAGATCTCGAACCTCCTTCGAGGTCAGTTTTCTCCCGACCTTCCTTCTGGCTCTGGAAATCAACCTCCAATACAAACGAAAACCAGCTCGGTGCCAGCGGACCACCGTTTCCGGCGTGACGCCAGGTTTTCCAGGGCGAGTTCCCGACGACTACGAAGGCGGCGAATCAGTGCTCCGAATCAGAGCAGGAACAGGTCGAACATAGCCTGAACTTATAGCAGATTGGGTTCCGGGACATCGTGGCAGGTTATTGATTCTGCGGTCGGCTAGAGTTTTGGCGAGAGACAACGGCACAGTGCCAATATCAAAACGTTCTCGTGTTTTGCCAATTCCACTGGAATACGCTCGATTTGTAAACATTAATGGGGATGCGATTGCCTGTGGAACCGATACCGCTAGTGAACCGTTAACAATTCGGAACCTAACAAACGCTCAAAAGCGTCCACGAAATCGATGACTTCATTTTCAACTTCAACAACGCCATCGTCGTTGTGAGTATCCGCTGCTTCAATTCGCGCCATGCATATTTCGGTCAGCGCATCTAATCTTCTATATTCCTCGGTGGGCGGCAGCCCATTTAGCACGCGATCTGTATTTTCTTGCAGCAAATTATCGTAATAGTCGATTCTTTCTGCCTTGTTCACGTCGCCTCCAAGCAGCCAGTGTGATTCGGAAGCGATGGCTGGAATAGCTGGCCTTTCGTACAGCTGTTGCTTCGCAGTTACGTCTCGATCAATATTCCAGTACTAGTGTTCGCGTTCCTCCTTTGCACAGCGATCGCCACCGGCCTCGGAGCGTTTACTGCCGCACGCGCGACTTCCGGGGACCTGCGCGAGGGTCTCGTGGAAAGGGCGCGACAGTCAGCAACATGCGTCAGACAGGCCCGAACAGGAAGACTTACTTGGCATTTGGGGCCAGCCATGGCTCCTGTAATGATAAGCTCAGGCATCCCCTTTGTTTCAGGCTTGTTCCGATGTCCCATGCAAAGTAGGACCACTAGAACCAGCGTTAAGGTGAGTCCAAAACGGGTGCAAAACACACCCGAACACCGTGCTACAGGAGCATAGACGACACCGGTAAAAGCTGGACGATGTACCACTACGGCCTATTTGGCCGCTACAACGGAGTTGAACTCTTATGCGCCAGATCATTTCGATATCAACCGCTTGCATCCTTCTTCTCGCGCCCTTCGCTTCGCCGCAGGCCACCAAAACGCCGGTCACACCGCTGGGACCGGGTGTCGCCGCGGGCAGCCGGGGCGTGGTTGTTTCCGGCAAGCCCGCAGCCACTGCGGCCGGCATCAAGATTCTGAAACAGGGCGGAAATGCCGCCGATGCAGGTGCCACCACCCTGCTGGCCCTGTCGGTAACCTATGTAGGCGCGTTCTGCGTGGGAGGAGAGATTCCCATTCTCGTTTACAGCGCCAACCAGAAAAACGTGAAGCTGCTGGAGGGACAAGGGGAGTCTCCTCGCGACCCTAAAGCCATCGCCTGGTACATGGAACACGGAATCCCGGACGGTGACGCCAAGGCAGCCGCCGTGCCTAGCACCATAGATGCGATCGTCGTCCTGCTGAAACTTTACGGAACCAAAAGCTTCGAGGAGGTCGTGCAGCCAACGCTGGCTATTCTCGACGCCGGCGGCCCCAGTTGGTACATCGATACCGGCAGTGGCCAGAGGGTCGAAACCGGCGTGAATTGGCAGGCGGATTTGGCTGCCACCTTTCGAAAATTGGTGGAGTCGGAAAAGGCTGCGAAAGGTACGCGGCAGCAGAAACTACAAGCCGTCTCCGACCGCTTCTATCGCGGCGACATCGCCGAAGACCTGGAAGCCTGGTATATCGAAAAGAAAGGGTTTCTTCGTAGGGCGGATTTGGCCGCACACAAAACTCCGGTCGTGGATCCCCTCACAACCACGTACCGTGGGTACACGGTCTTTAAGGCCGGCCCGCTGACCCAGGGTCCTTATCTGTTACAGACGCTGCGCCTGCTGGAAAGCTTCGACCTGAAGAAGATGGGCTTGAATTCGGCGGATTACATCCACACGGTGATTGAGGCGGAGAAACTTGCGCTGGCGGATCGCGACGAGTATTACGGCGATCCGAACTTTGTGACGGTGCCGATGCCACAGTTGCTTTCCGATCAGTACACCAAAATGCGGCGCGAGCTGATCGATCCGAAAAAGGCATCTCTCGAGCTCCGGCCCGGCGACCCATACAAGATGAGACCGACCAAGCCGCCCACCATCACCGGCCCCTGGCACGGCGGAACGACAGTCATGTGTGTGTCGGATAAGTTTGGGAACGTGATCGCGGCTACTCCCAGCGGCCTGTCGAGCACAGCCGGCGTGGCCGGACACACCGGCATCATTCACGGAAGCCGGCTCAGCAGCCTGAACACATTTGCGGGAACTCCCAACGTCATCCAACCCGGCAAGCGGCCCCGGATCACGCTGAGCCCGACGCTGCTTTTCCATGACAACCATCTCCTGATGGCGATCTCGGTAGCAGGTGGCGACCACCAGGATCAGGCAGCCATCCAAGTCATCCTCAATTACGTGGAATTCGGCATGAGTCCCGAAGAGGCGTTTAAGGCGCCGCGCTTCTCCACTATGCATTTCATCAGCTCCTTCAGGCAGGATCGAGCCAGCCTGGGCAGCTTGTCTGTGCCAAATACCCTGCCCGAAAAAGTGCAGGCCGACCTGAAGACTCGCGGCCACGTGGTTACCACCAGCCGCGGCGGAGTGGGTGGGGTGGCGCTGATCGGCATCGATCCCAAGACCAAGCACGCGACCGCCGTGGGTCCGGCCGCCGGCAAAATGGAATAGACTCCGTGTACCTCGGCGTAGCGTTCTTCGGGTCATGCTGTGTACATTTACTTAAGTTTCTTGCAATACTCACGGCCGATAATTTGTTTTCCAATCAACTTTCCGGTTTGCCCGTCATCCTCTCAAGAGGAACTGGGACCCTTCGAAACCACGATCGCCACCTTCCAACCCCGTCATCCTCTGATATGCTGTTTCCAATTTCCGTCAAGGAAGCCCGGCATCCATGCGAAAACAGTTGCTTATATTCAGCGCTGTCCTTGTGATGGCGTTCGCGGCGGTCGCCGACGTGGACTGGCGCCTCCACGGCGGCTCCCAAACCAACCAGCGCTTCAGCCCACTCAACCAGATCAATGAGCAGACTGTTTCCAAGCTCCGGCTCGTGTGGAGCCAGGAACTCGGAACCTCGCGCGGGCTCGAAGCCACGCCAATTGTCGCAGATGGCGTCATTTACACCACCGGCTCCTGGAGCGTTGTTTTCGCCTTCGATGCCAAAACGGGAAAATTGAAATGGACGTACGACCCAGGGGTTCACCGCGAGCGTGCCTACTTCTTCTGTTGCGATGTTGTGAATCGCGGCGTCGCCCTGCACAACAGCAGAGTCTATGTAGGAACGCTCGACGGCCGCCTCATCGCCTTGGACCAGCTCACGGGAACTCCCGTGTGGAGCGTGCAAACCATTGATCCGACCAAGGCTTACTCAATCACCGCTGCACCGCTGGTGGTCCGAGATACGGTCGTTATCGGCAATGCGGGTTCCGAGTATGGAGTACGCGGCTACATAACGGCCTACGATACGGAGACCGGCGAGCAGGTCTGGCGCTTCTACACGGTTCCCGCAAACCCGAATAAGGGTTTCGAATCGAAGGCCATGGAAATAGCGGCCAAGACCTGGCATGGCAAGGATTGGTGGATAACGGGAGCGGGAGGCTCACCGTGGGAAGGCATGAGCTATGATCCCGGACTCGACCTGCTCTTCTTTGGAACCGGCAACGCCTCCACTTGGTATCGTGCGCTCCGCGGCGAGGGGGACAGCCTCTACACCGCTTGCATCATAGCCGTCAAAGCGAGCACAGGCGAGCTCGCCTGGCATTTTCAGACCACGCCCGGCGACAGCTTCGATTACGACGCGACGCAACCGCTCGTGCAGGTCGATTTAATCATCGGTGGCCGGCTGCGCAAAGTCCTTCTTCAGGCGAACAAGAACGGCTTCTTCTACGTGCTCGACCGCCAAACCGGCGAGTTCCTTTCCGCCGCCCCTTTCGTGAGCGGCATCACTTGGGCCAGCAGCGTGGACTCCAACACCGGACGCCCAATCGAATTCCCCGGCGTCGCCGACACCGACCCGAGGATCCTTTCTCCCGAGCCGACCGGAGCACACAATTGGAATCCGATGGCATTTCACCCTGCCACCGGCCTCGTATACTTCCCGGCGCGAGTTGGTACTCAAATGGTGCACGTTCCAGACAGGAAGTGGAAATACGATCCGAACCGAGACAATGTCGGCATTGACGGCAACTATGAAGGGCCACTTTTTGCCAAAATGGCCTCTATGCCTCCGCCCTCCGGCGAACTCTTGGCCTGGGACCCGATCGCCCAGAAGGCTGCGTGGAGTGCAAAGTATCCCGTTTTAGATGGAGGAGGCGTGCTGGCCACTGGAGGCAACCTGGTTTTCCAGGGGCGGTCGGATGGCATCTTCGCCGCTTATCGCGCCACGGATGGTGAGCAGGTCTGGCAGTTTGACGCCGCCACCGGAATCATGGCACCGCCGGTCACCTACACGGTTGATGGAGTCCAATACGTGACAATCATGGCTGGGTGGGGTGGCGCGCCGGGGCTTATGAATACGCCCGTAGCTGGCACGGCAAACCAGGGTGGGGTCGCATTCTTACCTTCGCGCTCGACGGCAAAGCCGAACTGAATGCGCCGCCCTTCGGACACAAATATCCGCCCCGGCCCGCGATCACTGCGAAACAGAATCCTCAGGCAGTGCACGCAGGGGCGTTGCTCTTCAACTCGCACTGCTTCCTTTGCCATGGCCTGAATGCAGTCGCCGGTTCGCTGCCCGATCTGCGATATTCGAACAAGGCTGTGCTGGATTCGCTTCCATCCATCGTGCTCGGCGGTGCGCGAGAGTCCGGCGGGATGCCGTCGTTCAAGAGGATCCTTTCAGAGAAAGAAGTGGCGGCGATTCGCGCGTACATCATCGCGCGCGCACAGGAAGCGGCGGGGCAGGCGTCGCAGCAGCGGTAGAGGCGAATCTTCAGCATCAAGCAGAGCGCAATCGGCTGCTTCATACGCGAGGCGGCGCACAGCACCCAGTCGAAGACTGATGGTCCCGGGCGCCCATTGGGATTTGAACGAGGAGATTCCCGACCATTTGACGTTCTCCATGCGCGAACCGGAAGAGCGCACGCAGCCGTTCGAGTTTTTTTGCTGCCATGCCGACAGGCATTGTCCGAAGATTGTGGCATGGGGCATACTGACGCCCGTGCAATTCGCTACGATTCGTGTTTTGGCGGTATCCCTTTCTGTCTTTGTAAATTTCATCCAGTTTGACTTCACATCATTTGCCATTTCGCTTCCGCAGCCTTGGGAAAGTTCCAATTTGTTAGAATTGCCGGTGGCAATCAACAGCGGCCATATATTGTCCGCCCCCACGGGAGTTGTTGAGCCTTCGCAAACCGCACGATTGACCGTCACTTCATACAACATTCACTCATGTGAAGGTCTGGACCTTCGCGTCAGGTGTGATCGCATCGCTGCAATTCTCAGTCGCACTCACGCCGATGTCATTGGCCTCCAGGAGGTGCGCGCAGGCCAGGCGGAGGAGATTGCACGTGTTCTGGACTTCAACGTGTTATTTGCAAGGGCTGATCACGTCGGCGGATACGAATTTGGCAACGCCATTTTGAGCCGGTTTCCCATCCGAAGATCCGATGTTTATCCACTCGGTGTGCCGCACCACGAGCAACGCGTGTGTCTGCACGCGGAAATTGCCTGGCCGGACGAAGATAGCTCGATCCACGTTTTTAGTGTTCATCTTGGTCAAAATGAAATGGAAAGGCGGCAACAAGCTGAACGCATTACATCGAATGCCATTCTTGAAAACCCTTCGTTCCACAATGCACCGCGGGTACTCCTGGGAGACTTCAACGAGAAATCGCGAAATGGTATCGTGAACCAGTTACTTGCGAGCTTCCAATGCGCCACCGGAAGATCGTGGACTGCTTTTTTTCCTATCGTTTATCTCGATCGCGTGTACATCAGCAATGACCTGAAATTTCATGACTTTCACGTTCATAGAGCCGGTGGTGCATTAATTGCATCGGACCACGCTCCCATCACTGCCGTCCTGCTAGAGGCTTCGGATACACACTGACGAGTCGTGCGGACGCAGTGTATTGATGGAGGAGGACCTCTGTCGACCTTGGCTTCCCCTGACCTCGTCGACAGCCCAGAGCGCGGCATCAAGGATTTTCTTCTCAAAGGGGCGTCCTGCGCGCCCCCAAGATAACGGCAAGTGCTTAGTCCATCCTGAAGATTCATCGCGAGAGACACAAACGGCTCGTTTGCGTCGATCCTAAGTCGAGGCAAAAGTTCTGAGAGTACTTCCAGCGCTTCCTGAGGTTCGACTGTTGAGCGATTGTCCCCAACGGCAATTTGAGCCGGTTCTTAGTCGGTGCAGTAGGTGTGGAGACGGACTGGGCCTAGTACGCCACTAAAGTTTGCAAGGCGGCCCTCCCTCTTATAGACCTACTACGCCTACTACAAGTCGTCTCCATCAAGACGATTTGGTCGGCCACGTCCTGCAGCAAGAAAATTGGCGCGTGTTAAAGTTTCCCGCGATTGCAGAAGAACACGAAACCCACATTCTACAAACTGCCTACGGGCCAAAAACGTTCAGGCGGTCCGCTGGGAGGCCTTACACCCGGAACGTGAATCTCTAGAGGTTCTTGCGCAGTTACGAGAAATCCAAGGTGAATACCACTTTGCCGGTCAATATCAGCAGGCTCCCGCGCCTTTAGGCGGTGGCATGATCAAGACCAGTTGGCTCAAATCTTATGCCCCCGCCGAACTCCCCATGAAATTCGAATTGGTGTTTCAGAGTTGGGACACGGCCAATAAGCCTACGCAGCTCAGCGATTACAGCGTCTGTACCACCTGGGGGGTGAAAGACAAGCACCTTTATCTCCTTCATGTCTATCGCAAGCGCGTTGGATATCCCGAACTTAAGCGCGCCGTCCGGGATCAAGCAGACCCATTTAGTCCCCGAACGATTCTGATCGAAGATAAGGCGTCGGGCACACAGTTGATTCAGGAACTAGTCAGCGAGGGAATGCACGCGATACAGAAGTATGAACCGACGATGGACAAAATCATGCGGTTACATTCAGCTTCGAGCACCATTGAGAACGGTTTTGTTCATGTTCCGGACCAAGCGCCGTACTTGGGAGAATACCTGCACGAACTATCATCCTTTCCCAAGGGGAAATACGACGATCAAGCCGATTCAACATCGCAGGCGCTGGATTGGTTCAAAAGCCATTTGCAACGGGGTACGCTCGGGTACATCGAATATCTAAAACAGGAAGCCGGGATTGAGGCCGGGCGCGGAGTGCCGACTCCACAGCCGAAGCCTTGCATCAACTGTGATGGTTTCATGACCCAGCATATTGTTGACTTCTTGCGATGTCCACAATGCGGCGCGCAATGGTGGCCCAATCCCAGACCCATAGCGGGATTCACCCGTTCGGACGTCTTGAGAGCCTTGTAGTTTTAAATCGCTCCGTCTTACGGTGTTGGATAGAGAACGCGCCAGCTCGAGCGCCGAGGTGAGGTGCGGTCACCTAGCGTGCTCGACCTCAGAAAGAAAACGGAGGAACACCGTTTCCGTGGCCGCGATGGTGGACACCAACTAACACAAATTCGCGCAAACCGCTGCAGGTGACGGGTGTCAGCCTGCGATGGATCGCATCAGCCGCGAGCACCGGTCCAAGTTCTCTGATCATTTGGGTGCTTTGCGTGGCTGTTACCGGACATTTGGTTTTTGAACAGGTCACTTTTCCGGTAAGGCGTTTATCAGGACCTATCGCGACTTTTAGCCATAACTTCATCCACCCGGAATCGTCAGCGTGGAATTAAGAGCGTGTCAACGCAAAGTAGAAATGTCCGGCTTTCTGCCATATTGAAATGTCCGCCAGGGATGGCTCGGAGGGACGCTTTTGTAAGTTCTTGAAAGGGGATTTGCGGGAGGTCCTGGAGGCCGTAGGCCGGAAGGACTTCCTGCG
>JBBRZT010000086.1:0-12515 GCA_038236395.1 Candidatus Acidiferrales bacterium | reverse complement strand
TGCGACGTAAAACGCATCCACCGCCGCTATCGCCCGGACACGCTCATCCTCGAAACCACCTTTGAAACCGATGGCGGCTCCGTCACCTTGGTCGATTGCATGACTCCCGCGACAATGAGTCCTGATCTGTTGCGCCTGGTCCTCGGCCAGTCCGGCACCGTGCCCATGAAAATGGAACTAGTGATCCGTTTTGATTACGGCTCCATCGTGCCATGGGTTCACCGCACCGCCGACGGCCTCTCCGCCATTGCTGGACCCGATACTGTCCGTCTGCGTACTCCTGTCGAGCTTTGCGGCGAAAACTTCAAGACCACATCCAAATTCACCGTGTCAGCCGGACAGAAAATTCCCTTCGACCTATGCTGGTATGCCTCGCATCGCGATGAGCCGGTAACTCTCCATATCGAACAGGAGATAGCGGATACGGAAAAGTGGTGGCAGGAGTGGACCGCGCGCTGCACTTTCGCAGGCCCGTCGAAAGACGCGGTAGTTCGTTCGCTGATCACTCTCAAAGCGCTGACCTTTGCACCCACCGGAGCGATCGTCGCCGCGCCCACTACGTCCCTTCCCGAACTAATCGGTGGCGTGCGCAACTGGGACTATCGCTTCTGCTGGGTACGTGACGCCACGCTGTCTCTTCGCGCATTGATTGTCGCCGGCTACCTGGAGGAAGCCCGCGCGTGGCGCGAGTGGCTGATTCGCGCGGTGGCCGGCCAGCCCTCCGAACTCAACATCCTCTATGGATTGCGCGGCGAGCGCCGCCTCACTGAATTGGAATTGCCGTGGCTTACTGGCTATGAAGGATCGGTTCCGGTGCGCACCGGTAACGCGGCCTACAACCAGTTGCAGCTCGATGTCTACGGCGAAATTATTGACATGCTTTATTTGTGCCGCGAGGCCGGCATTCAACGCGACAAAGACGCGGGCCCGGGCGTAGGCCTGGCCCTGATCGAACATCTGGAAACCGCCTGGGAAGAAGCCGACGAAGGCATCTGGGAAGTGCGCGGCCCGCGCAGAAATTTCACTCACTCAAAAATGATGGCGTGGGTGGCCATGGACCGCGCCGTGAAATCGGTGGAACGCGGCTGGCGCGACGACTCTTCATTGGAGAAATGGCGCAAGCTTCGCGACCGCATTCACCAGGAAGTTTGCACCAAGGGTTTCGACAGCGAGCTGAATTCCTTCGTGCAGTTTTACGGCTCAGAACATCTCGACGCCAGCCTGTTGATGATGGCCATCGTGGGCTTTCTGCCGGCCAACGATCCGCGCGTGCGTGGTACAGTCGAAGCCATCGAAAAAAGACTGCTCTCCAAAGACGGATTCGTGAATCGCTACACCATCGATGAGAAAGTCGACGGCCTGCCGCACGGCGAAGCCGCGTTTCTGCCCTGCACCTTCTGGCTGGCCGACAACTACGCCCTCCAGGGGCGCCACGCCGAAGCACGCGCGGTGTTTGACCGCGTGCTGGCCATCCGCAACGATCTCGGCCTGCTCTCCGAAGAATACGACCCGGTCGCTAAACGCCTCCTCGGCAATTTTCCGCAAGCGTTCTCGCACTTCGGCATGGTCAATTCGGCATACAACCTCCAAACAAAGCCCGCGGAGACTTCCTCCGCGGCAGCGTCCCCCGGCACGGACCTCCGGCGGTAATCAACTAGTGGATAGGTGTGTTTGCTTTGTAACTTGTGCTCGCACAACTTCCGCGTTCCAATAGCAGTCGCATTTGATCGCCATCGAGCCGGCCACCGACCGGCTTAGCGGAGGCCGGCGTGCCCGCCAGATCCAAAATTTTATTTCTGCTGCTCTGCCCGTTTATTTTTGTCATCGCCGCGCACAGCCAGGAGCGCGAGCCCACCCGACTGCCCAGCAGCAAAACAGTCTTGCATCCAACTCCCGGCGCTCCGCAACGTACCAATGGTTTTCCCGAAACCATCGCGCTTAGCCCCGACGGCCGCTACGCCGCGCTTCTCAACAATGGCTACGGTTCTGCGGAATCCGGCACGAAACAATCCATCGCCGTCGTTGATTTGCAGACCAATCGGGTCACCGATTTCCCGGAACAGCGTCTCACCGAAGAAGCGCACCAGAGTTATTTCATCGGTCTGGCATTCAGTTCCGATGGGTCGCGCCTCTATGCTTCCATTGGCTCCATCAGCGATCCCAATGGCGAACAGCCCGGAAATACCGGCAACGGCATCGCTGTCTATCGCTTCGAGCAGGGCAAAATTGTCAGCGACCGTTTCATCAAGATTGCGCTGCAGCCCGTGCCCGCCGGAACTCACGTGGCGCGCGATTTAGACAAAGTTCCACCGAGCCGCGCCATTCCCTATCCCGCCGGCCTCGCCGTTCTCTCCGGAAAATCTACGGCAAGTGACCCGGGCAAAGATAAGCTGCTTGTCGCCGACAATCTTTCCGACAACGTGGTCTTGCTCGATTCAGAATCCGGTGCAGAGCTCGCGCACTTTGATCTCGGCAATCCCCGCTTCGTGCCGGCTTCTTTTCCTTACACCGTGGTGGCCACCCGCGACGGACGCCGTGCCTGGTGCAGTCTGTGGAACGCTTCGCAAGTCGCGGAGCTGAATCTCGAACGCAAAACAGTTGTTCGCCGTATTTCATTGCTCGCACCCAAATCTCCTGTAGCGAGGGGCTCGCACCCCACCGCGATGCTTCTCTCACCCGATGAAAAAACGCTATACGTCGCGCTGTCCAATGCTGACGCCGTTGCCGCCATCAGCACGCGCACAGGAGCGATTCTGGCGTTGTTTTCTACCCGTCTGCCCAAACAGGAATTTTCCGGCAACGAAACCGATGCGCTGGCGCAATCCAAAGACGGAAAGCGTCTCTTCGCTGCCAGCGCCGCGACGGATTCGGTAGCAGTGTTCGACACCACGCAATTGGCTGACGGCCATTCGCATGTCAGCACTCCCATCTCTGCGTTGGGCTTCATACCCACTGAGTGGTACACCCTTGCCGTCGCTGTCGCCGACGACGATCTTTTAATCGCCAGCGGCAAATCGCTCGGCACCGGTCCGAACGCCAACAATATTTCCGCCGAACCGTCGAACCGCAAACCGATTCACCCCTATATCGCCACTTTGCTTCACGGCTCCATCGCGCGCCTCAGCCTGCAGGAAATCGAAAACAATTTGCCTGCGTTTACGCGCACCGCGCAGGAGCAGATGCAGCTCCTCGCCGATCCCACCGCGCTGCCCTTCGCGGCGGGCGGAAATCCGCTTCACCATGTGATTTACATCATCAAGGAAAATCGCACCTACGATCAGATTTTTGGCGACCTGCAGGTCGGCAATGGCGATCCGTCGCTCACGCTCTACGGCGCGGACATCACCCCCAACCAGCACAAGCTGGCGCTGCAATTTGGCGTGCTCGATAATTTCTACGATTCCGGAGAAGTCTCCGGCAACGGGCACATGTGGTCCACCGCGGCAATCTCCAGCGACTACAACGAGAAGACCTGGCAGATCGCGTATCGCAGTCGCGAACGCACTTACGATTACGAGGGCATGGTGGCCGACGAATATCCGCTTGAGCACGGCGAGCCGGACGTGAACGAGCCCAGCACGGGATATTTGTGGGGCAATGTCGCACGCCATGGATTGACGTATCGCCACTATGGCGAGTTCGTCGCCAGCGAATGGTGCGGCGACAAATCCAGTTCGCTCAGCTCGCCCAAAGAAGGCACGCCGTCTGCGGCGACGGGCGATTGCGCGCGCACGGTCATCAAGCACGGACAGCCGTTGCTCGCAACGCACGCCGGTGTGGCGCACCGTGTTGATGGCGCGCGCAGTGCGGCGGGAGTGCCGAGTCCTTATCCGTGGCCGGTGCCGGTGCTGCGGCGCAATGTAGCCACCAAGCCGGAGCTTCGCGGACACTTCGATCCGCGCTTCGCCGATTTCAAAGTCGATTATCCCGACCAGCTTCGTGCCGATGAATTCCTGCGCGAATTCGATGGCTTCGTGCGCGCGAAGAAAGAGAACGCGGCCGCGCAAAATAGCAAAGCAGCGGGCGGCGCGGCGCACCGCGGCAAAGCGGTGGAGTTGCCAAGCTTCGTGATGCTGCGCTTGCCGAACGATCACACTGGGGGCACACGGCCGGGTTTTCCGACGCCGGCGGCTTCCGTGGCGGACAATGATTTGGCCGTAGGCCGCGTTGTGGACGCGGTGTCGCACAGTCCTTATTGGGAGGACACCGCGATTTTCATCGTGGAAGACGACGCGCAGGACGGCGCCGACCACGTGGATGCGCATCGCAGCATTGCGCTGCTCGTCAGCAAATACGCACCGGGCGCGGCCGACCATCCGTACATCGAGCACGGCTTTTTTACCACCGTGAGCCTCGTGCGTACCATGGAAGCGGTGCTGGGCTTGCCTCCGATGAATCACAACGACGCTTACGCGCCGGTGATGTCGTCACCGTTTTCCGGCATGGGCAACCAGTCGCCGTTTGAAGCCGACTACAGCAACCTGCGCAATCAACTGATCTACAAGGTCAACGACGCAACTGCTCCCGGAGCAAAAGAATCCGCCGCGATGAATTTCAAGCACGCGGACGAGGCCGACAACAAATTGCTGAACTCAATTTTGTGGCGCGACCGCAAAGGCGACATCCCCATGCCGGAGTCGCGCCACACGGTGTTCCCGGGCGATTCCGAATGACAGGAGAGCAGTGTCCTCGGAATGGAACGGTGATACGTTCGCGCCGGTTGAGGGCAACTTTATGATGGATCGCAGGACATTTGTCAGGAACTCGCTGGTAACCGCGAGCGCGGCGTTGCTGGCGAGGAGTGGATTGGCCGCCGGCGATTTTTCTGCACAGAGCATTCCCGGCGAAATTCCGGTGGGGCAGATTGATGGAGCGCGATTTCCGGATGGATTTTTGTGGGGGCTGGCTTCGGCGGCTTACCAGGTGGAAGGTGCGTGGGATACGGATGGGAAGGGCGAATCAAACTGGGATCGCTTCTCGCATACGGTAGGGAAAATAAAGGGCGCTGCGACCGCCGATGTATCGTGCGACGCGTATCACCATTACAAAGAAGACATCGCCATCCTCAAGCGGTTGAATCAAAAAAGTTACCGCTTCTCGACTTCGTGGGCGCGCGTGCAGCCCGCGGGGACGGGGCCCGTGAATCAGAAGGGGCTTGATTACTACAGCCGGCTGACCGATGCGGTGTTGGAAGCGGGGATTCGGCCTTTCTGCACGATTTATCATTGGGATTTGCCGCAGGCGCTGGAAGAGCGCGGCGGATGGCCGAACCGCGATCTGGCGGAATACTACGCCGATTACGCGGAGATTCTGGCGAAACATCTGGGCGATCGCATCACCGTCTGGGCTCCGTTTAATATGCCGTGGACATTTGCTTACTATGGATACGGGATCGGGGTGTTTCCGCCGGGGCGAAGCAATTTCCAGGATTTTCTGAAGGCCGCGCACACCGTAAACCTGGCGCAGGGTCAAGCTTCCCGGGCTATCAAGGCGGCGTCTTCGAAAGCGACCGTAGGAAGCGCTTACGGGATGGCTCCGGCGTACCCCAAGACCGGGAGTGAGGCCGATCGGGCTGCCGCGGCACGCTATCACGCGATGAATAATCTTTATTTTCTAAATCCGGTGATGCACGGGGAGTATCCGAAAGCTTTTGTGGGGGAGCCACCGTTCGAAGCAATGGGATTCAAACCCGGCGACGAAAAGATCATGAAAGCGCCGCTGGATTGGCTGGGATTTCATTACTACACGCGGCGAATCGTCTCGGACGCGAGTGGCAGTTCAGCACCTGCGGGCGCGGCGGGCCACTTCGGTACGGAAATTGAATCAGGAGGCAGCTCGTCGAGCCGCGATCCTCTGACGCAGATGCATGTGGAGATGCCTACCGAAGGGCCGCTGACTGAAGCGGGGCTGGAGATATGGCCACGTGGGATGTATGACCTGGTGATGCAGATTTCGCGGGAGTACGGCAATCCGATTATCGAGATCAGTGAAAACGGTTGCTGCTATCTCGATGGACCGGATGAGACGGGGCGCGTTCCCGATCAACGGCGCATTGCGTTTCATCGCCAAATACTGGCTGAACTGGCACGGGCCATTGCCGACGGAGCGAAGGTGCGGGCGTATCACGCGTGGACGCTGGTGGATAATTTCGAGTGGGCGGATGGCTACACGCAACGGTACGGCTTCACTCATGTGGATTTTCGCACCCAGAGGCGCACCGTGAAGGATTCCGGGCTGTGGTATGGGCGGGTGAGCGCGTCGAACCGGCTGAATGTGTGAGGCAATAAAACTTTTCTAATAAAGATCGCGAATCACGCCGGGTAAAGCGCCAGTGACGAAGCGCGCGGGCTTCGTGTTATCTTCAATATTCCGCATGACGCAAACACCTGAAAAGCTGGGGACACGGGAAATAGCGCTGGGGGAGCTGCGGCTGGGCGGCGGGAATGCACTGTTTTTGATTGCCGGGCCGTGCGTGATCGAGAGCGAAGCGCACGCCTGCGCGATGGCGGAGAAGATTGCGCGCATCGCGGGCGATTGCGGCGTGCCGTTTATTTTCAAGGCTTCGTATGACAAGGCCAACCGCTCGTCGGTGAAATCATTTCGCGGGCCGGGAGTGAAAGAAGGGCTGCGCATCCTGGGGAAAATCAAAAAGGATTTCGGCGTGCCGGTGTTGACGGATATTCATGAGTGCGGGCAGGCGTCCGCGGCGGCGGAAGTGTGCGACGTGCTGCAGATTCCGGCGTTTTTGTCGCGGCAGACAGATCTGCTGGTGGCGGCGGCGCAGACCGGGCGGATCATCAATGTGAAGAAGGCGCAGTTTCTTTCTCCCTGGGACATGAGCAACGTGGTGGAGAAAATCGCGAGCGCGGGGAATGACAAGATTATTTTGACGGAGCGCGGGGCCTCGTTTGGCTACAACAACCTGGTGGTGGATATGCGCGCGTTTCCGGTGATGCGGAAATTCGGGTATCCGGTGGTGTATGACGTGACGCATTCGCTGCAACTGCCGGGCGGTGAAGGGAAAACCAGCGGCGGGCAACCGGAGTTTATCGAAACTTTGGCGCGCGCGGGAGTGGCCGCGGGCGTGGATGGAATTTTTCTGGAGACGCATGACAATCCGGGCGCGGCGCTTTCGGATGGAGCGAATGCGCTGCCGCTGGCGCAGCTTGCTTCCCTGCTGATGCGGGTGAAGCAGGTAGCGGAGCTGGTGCGGAGCTGGGGAACGCGATGAGCCTGGAAACGGCCCGGCGGGTGCTGAAAATCGAGGCGCAGGCGATTCAGGATGTGCTGGCGCGGCTGGACGCGCGATTTGTGCTCGCCGTCGATGTGCTGTTCGAATGCAAAGGGCGCGTGGTGGTGAGCGGGATGGGCAAGTCGGGGTTGATCGGGCGGAAGATTTCGGCGACGCTTTCGAGCACCGGCACGCCTTCTTTTTTTCTGCATCCCGCGGAAGCCCTGCACGGGGATCTGGGCATGCTGGCGCGTGGAGATGCGCTGCTGGCGGTGTCTTACGGCGGGGAGACGGAAGAAATTGTGCGTCTGTTGCCGGCGTTGAAGCGTTTGGAGATGCCGCTGGTGACATTGACGGGGAAAATGGATTCGACGCTGGCGGAAGCGAGCGACGTGGCGCTGGATGTGAGCGTCGCGGAGGAGGCATGTTCGCTGAACCTGGCGCCGACAGCGAGCACCACTGTGGCGATGGCGGTGGGCGATGCGCTGGCCGTGGCGCTCTTGGAGCGGCGCGGATTTCGGCACGATGACTTTGCGGCGCTGCATCCCGCGGGGCGGCTGGGGAATAAATTATTGCGCGTGGAACATGTGATGCATGCGGGCGACGCGCTGCCACGCGTTTTGCCGGAGACGCCGATGCCGGATGTGTTTCACGAGATGAGTAAGAAGGGCCTGGGGATGACTACCGTGACGGAAGCGGACGGCAGGCTGGCGGGAATTTTGACGGATGGCGATCTGCGGCGCTTGATGGAGAAACATCGCGGCGCAACATTGGAGATGACCGCCGGGGCGTGCATGACGCGCGGGGCGCAGACGATTGGTCCGCGCGTTCTGGCGAGCGAGGCGCTGAATTTGATGGAGAAGCGGAAGATTACTTCGATTGTGGTCGTGGATGATGCGAAGGCGGTGCTGGGCGTGGTGCATCTGCACGATTTGTGGACGCTGGAGCTGATGTAGGTCGAGTGTAAGTGTACGGCTGGCGAACGGCCGGAAAGTTTCAGGGCGGAGGATTTCATTGGCTAAGGTGAAAAATAAAATGGCGCGGGTTTCTCCGCACGTGGCGAAACGCGCGAAGGAGATTACCGTTTTTCTGATGGACGTGGACGGAACGATCACCGATGGGAGCGTGACACTGCTTTCATCGGAGAGCGGCTCGACGGAAGAGATCAAGACGTTTGACGCACACGATGGACAGGGATTGAGCCTGGCGCACACGGCGGGGATTCGTACCGGGGTTATTACTGGACGCGGGAGTGCGGCCTTGCAGCGTCGCGCCAAGGAATTGAAAATGGAATTTGTGTATGAGCACCAGGCGCACAAGATTGCGGCCTATGAGGAAATTTTGAAGAACACGGGCGCCAAGGAATCGGCGGTGGCGTTCTTGGGTGACGATTTGCCGGATATTACGGTGATGCGGCGGGTGGGGCTGGCGATCGCGGTGGGCGATGCTACTCCCGAGGTGAAGCGCGTGGCGCATTATGTGTGTAACGCGAGGGGAGGGAAAGGCGCGGCGCGCGAAGTGGTGGAATTGATTTTGAAAAGCAAAGGAATTTGGGAAGAGATGATTGATAAAGCCCGCGCGTGACTTTTTATTGCGGATGAGCACGCGCTTTAGACGCCTTTGATCCATTGGAAATGAAAGAGAGATTTTTATGATGCATGCGTGGCATGACGTTTCGCCGGGTAACGATCTTCCGCGGGATTTTCAGGCGGTGATCGAGATACCGCTGGGGTCGAACGTGAAGTACGAGCTGGACAAGACCAGCGGGTTGCTGCGCGTGGACCGCATCATTCATTCGGCGGTGTATTACCCGGCGAATTACGGATTTATTCCGCAGACGTATGCGGAGGATGACGATCCGCTGGACGTGCTGGTGCTGTGCCAGGAAGCGGTGCAGCCGCTGGCGTTGATTCAGGCGCGAGCCATCGGATTGATGACCATGGTGGATTCGGGAGCGAGCGACGACAAAGTGATCGCGGTGGCGACCAATGATCCGGAATTCAACAATTACGTCGAGGCGCGGGATTTGCCGCCGCATCGGTTGCTGGTGCTGAAGAGATTTTTTTCGGATTACAAGCAACTGGAAGGCAAGCAGGTGCAAGTGGAGGATATTCGTCCCGCGTATGCGGCGATTACGGTGATCGAGAAAGCGCTGGCGCGTTACAAGAAGGAACGGCAGAGGCTAATGGCGGATTATGGGCGCAGCGCGAAAGTTTCTACCTTGCCACAGTCGAAAAGTGAAGCGTGACGTTTGAAACGAACGGAGGATCGCGCGCGGCGGAACGTGGGATTGGCGCGGGCGATTTCGAAGCTGGGGTATTGTTCGCGGAGCCGGGCGGCGGAGTTGATACGCGGCGGGCACGTGCGCGTGAATGGCGTAGTGCGCAAGAATGCGGAAGCGCCGATACATATTGGCAAAGACCGGGTGGAGATTGATGGACGCCGGATTGGGGAAAGCGAAAAGATTTATTTGATGTTGAATAAGCCGCGCGGGGTAGTGACTACCGCGAGCGATGAGCGCGGGCGCGAAACGATTTACAATTGCTTGAATGCGGCGCTGGGGAAAGATTTGGCGTGGGTGGCTCCTGTGGGGCGGTTGGACAAGGCCAGCGAAGGGCTTTTGCTGATCACCAACGATTCGGGGTGGGCGGCGCGCATTACTGCACCGGAGATGCATGTGGACAAGACGTATCACGTGCAGGTAGCGGGGCAGTTGACGGCGGCTCAAATTAAGAAGCTGGTGGACGGATTTAAAGTGAAGGATGGCGAGTTTTTGCGGGTGAAGAGCGCGCGTGTTTTGCGGGAAGGCGAGCGGAATTGCTGGGTGGAGACTATTCTCGATGAAGGGCGCAACCGGCATATCCGGCGGATGTTTGAGAGTTTGGGGATCGAGGTGCTGCGGTTGATTCGCGTGGCGATTGGGGAGTTTAAGTTAGGGGAGTTGGCCAAGGGTGCCGTTCGCGTGTTGAGCGAAGAGGAAAGAAGGTTGCTGTTTACGGAAACGAAGGCGGTTTAAGCACGCGCTGAAGTGAGTGCGTGGCGCATCACAGAGTAAGCCGCTAAACTAGAAGGTGCAGAAAGCGCCGCGCGTCCAGTCCGGCGCCAAAATCCTAAATCAGAGCGTTTTTAATTGTGGCGTAAAGTATGGTGACGGTGCGGCGCATTTATTTTTAATACGTGGACCGCGCGATTGATGACGATGAGGACGATGAAAATGAGAACAGGTCGAATGGGCGTCGGTTCGTTGGCGATCGCGGTGGCGGCGGTGGTGTTGATTGGTGCGGGATTTAGCGTACTTGCGCCGCGCGCAGTGCATGCGGATGCGGCTTCGGCGTTTGATCTTTCGGGGCCGCGGGTGGAGATGAAGGTGATGCGCGCGGGGAAGACGTTGCCGATTGCGAATGTGCCGAATTTGCAGGAGGGCGACCGGCTGTGGATCCATCCGGATTTCCCCGATTCGCAGTCGGTGCATTTTCTGGTGATCGTGGCGTTTCTGCGCGGAGCGACGAATCCGCCGCCGGAAAACTGGTTTACGAAAGCGGAAGCGTGGAATAAAGGCGTGCGCGAAGAAGGATTTTTTGTGACGGTGCCGCAGGGCGCGCAGCAGGCGCTGCTTTTTCTGGCTCCTGAAACCGGTGGCGATTATGGATCGCTGCGCGGGGCGGTGCGCGGGAAACCCGGCGTGTTTGTGCGGGCTTCGCAGGATCTGAATCAGGCGAGCCTGGACCGATCGCGGCTCGATCAATACATGGAGCAGGTGCGGGAGAGCGCGGGGCTGGAAGCGAAAGAATTGCACGAACGCTCGGTGCTGCTGGCGCACACGCTGAATATCCGGCTGGAGATGCAATGCTTCGACAAGCCGGTGGAACAGCAGCCATCGTGCCTGATGCAGAACAGCGACCAGAAAGTTTTGGACGATGGGCACAGCCAGTCGATGGTGGCGGCGCTGACGACCGGGCCGTCGTCGGACTTGATTGGGGCGGTGAGCGCGACGCCGCTGGCGGGCGGCGGATCGTACAGCCCGTATGTGGGCGCGATAGTGGATCTGGCGAAGATCATGGAGAGCTTTCGCAGCCCGGAATATCAATACATTCCGGCCCTGGCGTTGCCGCGGCAGGAGCAGTTGAATCTGCGGCTGAATAATCCGCCGTCGTTTCGCAAGCCGAAGTCGGTGATCGTGGTGGGGCTGCCAGCAGTGGAAGCGGCACAGCTACCGCCGCTGCGTCCGGTTCATCCCGGCGAAATTTATTGTTTGCATAAGCCGGGGCTGGTTTTGCCGGTGGAGGGCGCGCCACTGGTTTTTTCGACGGATATCGGGCATCACTTTGCCCTGAAGTTTAAGGACGGCGCGGGGGCGGAAGTAAAGCTTCCTGCCAAGGCGGACGCTGTGCACGGCGGATTTGTGATTGAAACGCGCGAACTGCAGGGGCGAGAAGTGGAGCCAGAAGTTACGGCGACGTTGCGCGGGATGTGGGGATTTGAAGCGTATGAGGGGCCGCGATTCGATCTGAAGTCGGCGCACCTGGGCAAATGGAACATTGCGGCGGCGGAACAGAGCGCGCTGATCGTGGGGCGCGATGATGTGCTGCACGTGCAGTCGTCGTGCGCGACCTGCGTGGAGAAAATCGTTTTCAGAAATGAGAAAGGCGCGGAACTGAAGACTAGCTGGAAACTTGTGCGGCCGGACGCGCTGGAGGTGCAGGTGGCGCTTAAGGGTGAAGCTCCGGGCTTGGTGACGATGGCGGTGAAGCAGTTTGGGCTGGCGAAAGTGGATGAGGTTGCGCTGCACACTTATGCGGAGGCGGCGCACCTGGAGAGATTTACGATAAATTCGGGCGACCGGCAGGGTTTGCTGCGCGGGACGCGGCTGGATGAAGTGGACAGCGTGGAGTTGAAGGGCGTTCGATTTACGCCGGAAAAATTGTCGCGCGCGAATGAGCGGGACGAGCTGCGGTTGGCGGCTACAAATGTTGCGGGCGGTATTAGCGGCGCGGGCGGCTCGGGCTCAGGCCGGTGGCAGCCGGAGGAAAAAGTGGTGGCGCACGTGACGTTGAAAGATGCGCGGGTGCTGGATTTGCAGGCCACGGTGGAAGCGGCACGTCCGAAAGTGACGTTGATCAGCAAGAACGTGCAGCCGGGAGCGGCGACAGCGTTGCGATTTGGGAATCAGGACGAGCTGCCGCAGGATGCGCGATTGTCGTTTTTTCTGAAGACCGTCGTGCCGGAGAAATTTTCGCACGGGGAGAAGATCGAAGTGGCGGGTGCGGACGAGAGCTTTCATGCT
>JBBRZT010000085.1:0-12533 GCA_038236395.1 Candidatus Acidiferrales bacterium | reverse complement strand
GAAGCTCGAGCAGCTTCATACCGCGGTCGCCAGCGCGGTGGCGGCCAGAAAACGGTTGGCCTTGAGCGCTTCGTCGTGAACTTCCTTGAACGACGGGATGCTGTCGTCCCACTCGAGCAGCGTAGCGGTATGTCCGGCGCGCTGGATGGCGCGTTCGTAGAGTTTCCAAACCGGATCGATGACCGGATGATCGTGGGTGTCGAGGATGTATTTTCGATATTTCGAATGGCCTGCAATGTGAATCTGCGCCACACGTTCGGCGGGCACCCTGTTCACATAGGTGAACGGATCGAAACTGTGATTCTGGGAAGAAACGTAAATGTTATTTACGTCCAGCAGGATGCCGCAATCGGCGCGCTCGACCACTTCGTTCAGGAATTCCCACTCGGTCATTTCGGAAACGTGATATTCGGCGTAGCTGCTGACGTTTTCCACGGCGATGGGAACTTCGAGGTAATCGCGGACCTCGCGCACTTTTTGGGCGGTGAGGCGCGCGGCTTCAAAGGTGTAGGGCATGGGAAGCAGATCGTGGGTGTAGCGCCCGTCCACGCTGCCCCAGCAGAGATGATCGGAAAGCCAGGGAGTCTTGGTGCGCTTGACCAGTTCTTTCAGGCGGCGCAAATGCTCGCGATTGGGTTTTTCCGCGGAGCCGAAATACATGGAGACGCCGTGCTGCACTACTTTGTATTGCTCAAGGATCTGATCGAGGATCTGCATGGGACGGCCGCCATCGATCATGAAATTCTCGGAAATGATTTCGAACCAGTCGACCACCGGCTTGCGGCTTAGAATGTGCTCGTAGTGCGGCGCGCGCAGCCCGATGCCGATTCCGTATTGAGTGAAATTATTAAACTGGTTGGTGCCCATGAAAGCTCCGATACAGGAAACAACAAAACGGTTGGATTGAAGAATTAGTTAAAAGGATTAAGGGCCGGTCAATGTGACCGGCCCTTAATCGAACGGAAAAAGAGTCGGGAGAAAACTACTCCGGCATCTTTGAGCCGTCGGTGGCGCAGCCGCCCTTGCCCTTGCAGGAGTTCTTGCTCTTGCAGCCGTTGTCGCTGGACTTGCAACCGCCCTTGCCCTTGCAGGAGTTTTGTCCCTTACAAGCGTGCTTTTCTTTGACCTTCTTGTCGCTATCGGCGGGTTTGTCTGTGTCCTGAGCGGTTGCAGCGGACTTAAGCCCAGGGAGCAGATTGGACGCCTTAATGCTGGCACCGGTGCCTGCGAGCAAGCCCGCAACAGCCGCGCCGGTGAGTAGGAACTTATTTGACTTTGTCATATCCTGAAGAACCCCCATAGATTTGAATTTAACTGCATCCCTCAGGCAGAAGTTCTGCCGGAAGATCGTTGAGCCGGGCGGATGTGCACACCCTGGCAATAAGATCGTTAATCGCGGTGTGGGGCTGGACACACTGAGTGCGAGTCAGAACTGCGGAACAAGGTACGCCGATAAGAGTCGCGAGGCCACTAAAAGTTTCATCATTCGAATTAAAATCGTGAATCAATGAGGGGCGAGGGCGATGGCTGGCCGGGAGGCCTGGTTGAGGGGCGAAAGCGCCGCCTGGCAAATGACCCTGCTTCGATAATGCGTGCATTTGCTTCATTACGCTACCGTTGCCGGCAACAAAACGGCTCGATTCTCCCCTACGTCCGCGACCCAGTCAAGCCGTTCAGTAAAGCGCTACGGGTTTGACGGCCCACCGTGTTATACGATTGCCGGCAGGGATTGGATTAGCACTTGCCAGGTTCCGGATGGTCCACGGCTCCCGCTTACACCCCACCTAGAGAGGAAGACGATGATGCGATGGTGTCCGTTACAGAGAGCTTTAGGACCAGGATTGCTGCTGGCGAGCCTGGCTGGACTTGGCGGGGGGGGCGCCGCGGGTCAACCTGCAGTGGCCGCACGGGCTGCACGAGGTACGCAAGCCAGCAGTTACGATCTTCGGTCGCCTGATGGCCGGATTGAGATACGAGTGCGGGCGGCGAACGGTATCCGCTTCGATGTGCTGTTCAAAGGGCGGCCGCTGTTGCAGGACTGCACCGCGTCGATGGACATCGACCATAAACAGCTGGGAGCTGCGGGCGCGAAGGTTTCGGACTCAAAAGAGCGCAGCTTCGACGAGGTGGTTGAGCCGGTGGTGCGCCAGAAATTTGCCAAGATTCACGAGAATTATCGCGAACTGCGACTGGATATGGACGGTGAATACGCGGTCGTGTTTCGCGCGTATAACGAAGGCGCGGCGTATCGCTTTGAAACCAGCCTGCCCGGCAAACAGGTGAAAGTTTACAGCGAAGAGATGCATTTGAATTTTCCCGGCGACCAGATTGTTTATTACCCGCAGGAAGACAGCTTTTTTTCGCACAACGAACGCAAATATCTGCCGCAGCACCTGAACGAGATTGCGCCGGAGTTCAAGGCCACCCTGCCCGCAGTTGTGGATGTGGGCGAAGGCGCGAAATTGGCGATTGCGGAATCGGACATCGAAGACTATCCGGGATTGTGGCTGCGGGGCACCGGCGGAAACGGGCTGGCCGCAATTTTTCCTCCTTACCCGCTAAAGGAAACGCTGGAGAAGGATCGCGACTTTCGCGTAACCCAAAGCGCGGACTACATCGCGGTGACCGGCGGCACGCGCACGTTTCCGTGGCGCTTGATGGGCGTGGCGGAAAAAGATGGCGATCTGTTGACCAATCAACTGGTGTGGCTGCTGGAAAAACCCTCGCAGGTGGCGGACACCTCGTGGATCAAGCCCGGAAAAGTGGCGTGGGACTGGTGGAACGCCTGGAATGTCTACGGGGTGGATTTCAAGTCCGGGGTGAACACCGCGACTTATAAGTATTACATCGACTTCGCGGCGAAATACGGCTTGCGGTACATCATTCTCGACGAAGGCTGGTACAAACTCGGGAATGTCCTGGAAACGAACCCGGACATTAACATGGAGGAACTAACTGCCTACGCGAAACAGAAAAACGTGGGAATTATTTTGTGGGTAGTGTGGAAGACGCTGGACGATCAGCTGCAGCCGGCGCTGGATCAGTTCTCGAAATGGGGGATTAAGGGCATCAAGGTGGATTTCATGCAGCGCGACGACCAGCTGGTGGTGAATTTCTATCACAAGGTGAGCCGCGAAACTGCGAACCGCAAGATGCTGGTGGATTTTCATGGCGGGCAGAAGCCCGCGTCGATGACGCGGACATGGCCGAACCTGATCAGCAGCGAGGGCGTTCGCGGACTGGAATGGAGCAAGTGGAGCAGGGACGCCGAGCCGGAGCACAATGTTACGCTGCCGTTTACGCGGATGTTTCTAGGGCCGATGGACTACACGCCCGGGGCGATGATCAATGCGTCGCGAGAGAGTTTCTGGCCCATTCACAGTCGCCCCATGAGTCTGGGCACGCGCTGCCACCAGTTGGCGATGTACGTGGTGTTTGAAAGCCCGCTGGAGATGCTGGCGGACAGCCCTTCGAATTATTTGCGCGAACCGGAAGCCATGGAGTTTCTCGCGCCGATTCCATCGGTGTGGGACGATACGCGCGTGTTGGATGCACGCATCGCGGATTATGTGGCGGTGGCGCGAAGAAGCGGGCGCGACTGGTATGTCGGGGCGATGACTGACTGGACTGGGCGCGAGTTGGAGATTGATTTTTCGTTTTTGCCGGAGGGGGATTTTGCGATGACCAGTTATCGGGATGGGGTGAATGCCGATCGGTATGGCAGCGATTATCGGATGGAGAAGAGTGTTGTGAACCGGGGTATGAAGATGAAAATTAAGTTGGCGCCTGGCGGGGGTTGGGCGGCGAGGATTGTTCCGAAGTGACAAGACTAGTTACGAACGGTGAGGTTGGCACGACGGATTCAAACAGCAGATTCCTCACCGCCTGGAAAAGCAGCGGTTCGGAATGACGCGTCTGGTTTGTTGGTGAATGAGTGATCGAACTTGCAATGAACAACTGAAGCCGGGGAGAGTGCATGAGCGGACCGCGAGGTAATTTTTGGATGAAAACAATTCGTGGAGTGGGCGTTTTTGCTGGCTTACTGTCCGCCGCGAAGTGTGTTCCCGCGCAGGTGCGGACGACTGCAGGCACGGTGGAAGGGACTACCAGCGCGGACGGAAAGGTACAAATTTTCAAAGGGATTCCGTATGCGGCGCCGCCGGTGGGGGATTTGCGCTGGAAGGAACCGCAACCCGCGGCCGCGTGGGAAGGCGTCCGGAAGGCTACCGAATTTGGGGCGCGATGCATGCAAGCTCGCGTTTATGACGATATGGTTTTCCGCGACAGCGGGCCAAGCGAAGATTGTTTGCACCTGAATGTGTGGACTCCCGCGGCGAAGGCGGGCGCGAAGCTTCCGGTGATGGTGTGGATTTACGGTGGTGGTTTTCAGGCGGGGGCGACTTCCGAGCCTCGCCAGGATGGCGAACACCTGGCGCACAAGGGTGTGGTGGTGGTCAGCATGGACTACCGGCTGGGGATTTTTGGTTTTTTTTCGCACCCGGGACTGACCGCGGAATCGCCGCATCACGCGTCCGGAAATTATGGATTGCTGGATCAGGCGGCAGCGCTCAAATGGGTGCATGAAAATATCGCGGCGTTCGGCGGCGATCCGGACAAGGTGACAATTTTCGGGGAGTCGGCGGGATCATTTTCGGTGAGCGCACAGATGGCTTCGCCGGTGGCGAAGGGGTTTGTACACGCGGCTATTGGTGAGAGTGGCGCGTTTTTTGGAAAGACATTGAGCGCCAAGCCGCTGGCGGAATCTGAAAAGCGAGATGCGATATTCGCGGAAGAGCTGGGGATGAAATCGATCGCGCAACTGAGGGCGGTGGACGCGCTGAAGCTGCTGGATGCGGTGGTGAAGGGCAACAATACTTTCCGCTTCGGACCCAACGTCGACGGTTACTTTATTCCTGCCAGCGCCGAGGCGATTTATTCGCAGGGCAAGCAGGCGCATGTTCCGCTGATGGCGGGTTGGAACCACGATGAAGGAACTTACCACGGATTTTTTGGCGAAGAGAAAGTCAACAAAGAGAATTACGCGGCCAAGATTCGGCAGCGATTTGGAGAGTCTGGCGGCGAGGCCATGAAATTATTTCCGGGTAATTCCGACGAACAGATAAAGAGTTCAGCCGGTTTGCTGAATGGCGCGGATTTTATCGCTTATGGAACGTGGAAATGGATTGAAGTGCATCTCAAAACCGGCGGATCGCCCGTATTTCGTTATGAATTCGATCAGGAGTTGCCGTTGACGACAGGGCATGCGGCGGATGCCGAGGCCGAGGCTAATCATTCCGGAGAAATTGAATACGTGTTTGGAACGCTGGATTCCAAAAAACTGCCGTGGCGGCCGGAAGATTACAAATTATCCGAGGCCATGGGGACCTACTGGACTAATTTTGCGAAAAGCGGGAACCCCAATGGGGCTGGCGTACCGGAGTGGCCTCGATACGAAGGAAAGAGCGGTTACCAGGTGATATACCTTGCGCCCAAACTCCATGTGGCCCCTGACGCGCAGCGACGTCAGTATGAATTTCTGGACAAAACGATAGCGAATTGAGCTTGGTCCGGTTCTGTAGGAGACAATTTACTGAGCGTCTGGGGTTATTGCCTCGCTTAAAGGAAATAGAGTGGGCTCGCCGGGGCGCGACGTGGCGATGGCGTCGAGTTGGGGGAAATGCTGGCGGAGCGGTTCGGGGATGTTGACTTTGGATTTTGTGAGGATGTTGATGAGCTGGAGGGCATTTACCACTCCTTTGCCTTGGTAATGATTGTTGGTGATGACGAAGACGGTGCTGGCCTGTTTGCTGACTTTCTGGATGCGCGCGGCCCAAGGAGCCAGCTCTTCGGCGGAATATAAATAGTTGTAGCGTTCGTGCGGGGAGACTGCTGGATCATCGGTGAACCAGGTGTCGTAGCGGCGGCCGTGCAACCGCACATAACCAATCGGAGAAGTGGACGCAGTAGATGGTCCGATGGAGCGGCCGATAATGGGCTGATCGATGTTGCAAAAACCGGCGTGGTGTTCGCGCAACAGTTCGAACGTTTCGGGAATATTCCAGGAGGCGTGGCGGACTTCTACGACAAGGGGATAGACGGCGAATCGTTTGAGCACGCTGGCGAGATAGGCGATATTTTCCGGTTCGCGATGAAAGGAGAAAGGGAATTGCAGCAGCAAAGCCCCCAGGCGGTTGGCGCGCTGCAGAATGTCGAGGCCGGCGCGAGCCTCGCGCTCGTCCTGCGCGGTGGCGTCGTGCTCATGCGTGAATTTTTTCCAGAGCTTGGCGGTAAATAGAAAACGCGGGTTGGCGGCCACGCGCTCGATCCATTGCGCGGCGTGATCGGGCTGCATGGGATGATAGAAAGACGTATTGATTTCGATGGTGTCGAAGAATTCGGCGAGGAAAGTGGCGGGATGAAAGCCCCTCGGGCGGGGCTGGGGATAAACGTAGCCGGCCCAATCCTTGTAGCTCCAGCCCGCGGGGCCGACGCGCAGGCAGGGGGCTGATTTCCCAAGGGCGGCGGGAACTTCGGCAGTTGTGCCGGATGGCGCAGAATTTCGCTGAGTAGTTCGCACTCGTGGCGTCATCGTGGTCTCGGAATCCGCGTGGTAAATGCCTTGAACTTCAAAACGAGATTAGGTTGATGCTATGTCCACTGTCAACGCGAGCACTCCAGCCAAACCCCGATTGCGGCGCGCTATGCGGACTGCTAGGCTTCTGAATGTGACTTCTGTATTTGCACGCCGCACGATTTCCTACAGGTGCATGCCATGAAACTATCCATCAGCTACAAGCATGTGGAATCTCACGAAGGGCTCGAGAGAGACATGGATCGTCATGTCAAAAAAGTGGTTAAATTTCTGAAAGCTTACGAGCCGGATCTGGTGCAGCTGCACGTTGTGTTCGCCGTGAATGCGCACAAGGAAGAACATTCCTGCACGTTGAATCTTTCTTTACCGACCGGCTCGCTGCATGCCACCGGCGTAGGAAAAAACGCGCGCGGGGCTTGCACCACGGCATTCAAGGAATTGGACGAGCAGGTGAAGAAGCACCAGGCGCTGTTGCGCAAAGACTACCAGTGGAAACGCAAGCGCCCGCGCGACCGAGAAGCGCTCGCTTCTTGAATTCACCGGCACTAAGTGGGTCAGGATAATCCGATGTTGACGACGAAATCGGTGGATAGTCCGATCGATCGTGAGGCCGATGGGCTGCGCATTCTGGCGACGCGCTTCCGCGGACGCGGGATGCCGGCAAATCGTTATGATGTGTGGATGCCGTCACTGGGCCCCAGCGAGCGACTGCTGAGGTCGGTGCAGATGGGGAAAATCCCTTGGGCGAAATTTGCGCGCGAGTACCGCGCGGAGCTTTTCATGGATGGGCGCATCGACGCGCGCAGCCGGACGATCAAGAATCACGGCCAGAAATTTACGCTCAGATTGATCGAACAATTGTCGCGCAACGCGCCGGTGACGCTGTTGTGCCATTGCGCCGAAGACCAGCAGCACTGCCACAGGCATTTGCTGCGCAAGATCATTCTCAGTAGCGGCATCTGAGGTTCGGATCTGTAATACCGGTTGAACCCAGCGTTGGCCGGGATATAATCGCTTTACCTCCCGCATATGCGTCCGCGTGGCCCGGTTTAATTAGGCATATTTAATTTCCCCCAAAACTTTGTGCGGATGACTGGCATCTCAAATCGGCGGAGAGAAAACCCATATGAGCAAGACTGAAAGAATGTTTTCTGCTTTTGTGCTGGCGCCAGCGGCCGTCACGGTGTCGATGGCGGTGGCGGGATGCAATTCGCAACCTGCGCAGGACAACACCGCGCAAAATCAAACGGCGGCGCAACCGGCGGCGGACCAAGCGCAGAATCCGGAAGCTGACGCGAATCTAGCCGTCGCGGAACCTGCGGCGGACAACACTACTTCGGCGAACAATACACCGCCACCCAGCAATCCGGCGCGGCGTAGGCAGGCTCCGCCGCCTCCCAGAGATAACCGGCAGCCGCAGGACTATTCCCCTGACGATTCCGGAAACTACAGCAACGATAACTACGGCAACTCCGGCGACGATTACTACGCCGACGATGAAGACTCCAGCTACGGACAGCCGGTGATTTACGCTTCGCAACCGCCGCCGCCGCTGCCGGAATATTCGCAGCCGGATATCCCGGGCGACGGGTATTTGTGGACGCCCGGTTACTGGAGCTATGCCCCGCAAGGATATTACTGGGTGCCCGGCGCGTGGACGCAGCCGCCGCAGGTGGGTTACTTGTGGACGCCCGGATATTGGGGGCATCGCGGCGGGCGCTACCGCTATAACTATGGTTATTGGGGCCCGCACATCGGCTACTACGGCGGCATCAATTATGGTTTCGGCTACACCGGTGTCGGATACCAGGGCGGGTACTGGAAGGGAGATCGCTTCAACTACAACCGCTCGGTGAACAACATCACGACCACCAATGTAAATGTGTATAACCGCACGGTGACCAACACGGTGATCAATAATGTCACGATTAACAACACCACCAGCCGCGTCAGCTACGCGGGACCTGGAGGAGTGACACGTGCGCCGTTGGCGGTGGAAGTCGCTGCCAAGCGCGAGCGGCGCATTCCTCCCATGAACACGCAGTTGGAGGAACGCAAGCGTGCCGAGCAGAACCGGCAGCAATTTGCTAGCGTGAATAAAGGGCGGCCGGCTGTGGTGGTTGCGGCTAAACCTATTCCACAGGGCAAACCGATTGCGGCGGTGATACCTGCGAGGCCCGCGCCAGTGGCGCCTCCGGCAGCGGGCGCGCGGCCGGGTGAAAGGCCGAACGCCGTGCCTAATGCGCAGCCGAATCGCGGGGAAGCGCGAGGCCGCGACGTGAAGCCAGTGCCCGCGCCCGCTCCAGCAGGGCGGCCCGAGGCAAAACCGAACGCGGCGCCCGCAGTGGCGCCCGCTGCAAAACCGGCACCGGTTGAACCGGCGCCGAATCCGGCGGCACGTCCGGGCGCCCGACCGAATGAGCGCCCTGCGGCGAAGCCCGCGGAAAAACCGGCTCCAGCGCCAGCGGTAAAACCGGCACCGGCACAGCCTGCGCCTGCTCCGGCGGCACGGCCTGGCGGGCGGCCGAATGAAAGGCCGAATGCGAAGCCAGTGGAGCGACCGGCTCCAGCACCGGCAGCGAAACCGGTGCCGGCACAGCCGACGCCAGCTCCACGCGCGCAACCTGGAAGGCCGGAAGCGCGTCCGCGGCCTGACGCCAGACCCGCGCCAAAACCGGTAGAGCGTCCGGCGGCGAAACCAGCGGAACGACCCGCACCAAAACCGGCAGAACGGCCTGCTGCGAAGCCGGCAGAACGCCCGGCCACAAACCCAGTGGAGCGTCCAGCCGCGAAACCGGCTGCGCGTCCTGCGCGTCCTGCGCCGCAGCCGCAGCGGAAGAATCCACCGCCCGCGAACGAGAAAAGGCAAAACGACAAAGAGAAGAAAAAAGAACCGCCCAACGATAAGCCGTAGCTATCGTGAGGTGCGTATCACGTCGAAAATAATCTGGGGCTACTGAGGTAACGGCGTCAGCGTTATTGTCTTGCCGGTTTGCCCGGAGCGCAGGGCGGCGTCGAGTATCTGCACGACCACCATGTTGGTCTCGAGGGAAGAAAGATCGCCGTCCGGCTTAATTTCTCCGTGGAGTACGGCGGCGAGATAGTGCAGCGAATCGCGCCGCGGCTGCTGTAAAGGCGGAGCGGTGAGCTGCGACTCCACATCCTGGCCGCGATAGCGGACGCGCAGTTTATCGGCTCCGACAGTGATGGCGTATCCTCCGCTACCGTACACCTCCATGTCTTTGCGCGAGAACGACCAGTTCCACGAAGGCATCAGCACCGCTTGCGTTTTTGCGTAACGCAGAATAATTGTGGCGTCGTCGTCCACGCGGGGATAAATTTCCGGCTTGTCGGTTTGCGCGACGGCGGTGACGCTGACGGGCGCCTGCCCGCGCATCAGCACGGTGGCCAGGTCCGCTCCGTAGCAGCCAAAATCAAATAGAGCGCCTGCGCCATTTTGCGCGGGGTCGGTGAGCCAGGTCAGAAATTCCGGCTCGACATTAATTTCCTTCGGCCCTTCGTGGCCATCGTGGACTACCACTTTGCGCAGGTCGCCGAGCTTGCCGGCCGCCGCTTCGGCGAAAACTTCCTGATTGCTGGCGTACCAGGTGGTCTCGTAGTTGACCAGCACTTGCACGTGTTGTTTGCGGGCGATGGCGCGGATGGCCAGCGCGTCCTCCAGCGTGGTAGCCAGCGGTTTTTCCACCATGGAGCTCACACCGTGGCGCGCGGCAATCTCGATCACTTTGCGATGGTCGGCGATGCTGGTGTAAACCAGCACAGCATCGGGGTGCTGCTCCGCCAGCATTTTTTCAATGTCGGTGTAAAACAATTTCGCGTCGAGATGATATTTCGCGGCGTAGGTCTCCGCGAGAGCTTGCTGTGGCTCGACAATGGCGACCAGCGTGGCCACGTCGTTGCCGGGGAGCGAGCGGAGGAAGCCCTGGGCGTGTCCGTGCACCAGCCCAACGAGGGCGACGCGGATGGGCGGCTCTGCGGAGACGGGATGAGGCGAACACAGAAAAAGGAACGCGCTGACGGCCAGATAGAAAACGCGGAATGGATGGATTGGCTTGATCATGGGAATTATTTTCGGATGGATCATAGATTCAAACGCTGGCTTGCGCAATCAGCAGAGAGTTAGACACCTTTCCCGTTATCGGAAGTCGCCATTAACCGTGACTCCGTGCAAAGTGCTTAAAGAAGGCGCGAAAAATGCCGAACACGCAGAAATAAAACAAGGAGTTCGGGAGACCCAGGAAAAAGAACGACTTTGCAAAAAACAGCTTCTTGGGTGCGATCGAGGTGATGTTCGGGCACACCACACACCAATCGAGGTCAGGAACATGGATGCCCAGATAGTTGGAGTAAAAAAGGGCAGCACCGCCAAAGCCCGCAATTGCTGAAAGAATTACCAATTTTTTCATTTAGCTCCCTGCTTAAGTCCCCTTTTGACTGAATAGTAGCACTCGCATGCGACGGAAAATCCAACGGTGGGGCACCCACAGACGAACGTAGCGGCGTTCCTTAGGATTTTTTTCCTTCCAGGAGGAGGCGGCGGAGCTTGGTCAGATCGGACAGGATGCGGCGGCTGGCGGCGACGTGGGTGGCCAATTGATTGAGTTTGTATTTTACGAGTTGCAGGGCTTGCTGACGGCGTTCCAGTTCGGGCTCGGTGGCGCGCAGAATTTCCATTTCGATTTCGGCTTGCGCTTCGCGCGCGGCGTCCAGCAGCTGGTCGACGAAGTCACGGGCGCTCTCGATATTGTCGAACGGGGTTTCCGACTGGTAGGTCATGGAACTTCGAGCGTAGAGGGTCGAGGTTTGAAATTCAAGGCTGGAAAATCATTGCGAGCGAAATCGAGAGGCTCCGCGGAGATTGCGCGCGAGTGCTTAGGCACGGGGAGCGGCGGAATTTATGGGCGCATCATGACTTCGCCGGTTCGAGTGGGCAGACTGAATTTTGTGCCGCGATCGCGATTGAGTTTCAGCGTGGCGGGGAGATCCATATCGGCGAGAGCAACGATGCGCGTCCACGCGCCGGTGGTCCAGTAGTCGGTCTTGATGGTGAGCGTGCGGCCGACGATGGTGTAGTTGGCGGCTTGTTCGGTGTGGCCGTCGCGAAAGACTAGGATGGCGGGAGGGAGTTCGACGGGTGGCGAGGTGTGGGCTGCAGCGACGTCAGTGACAACCTGAGAGAATGGCTTATTTGCTGCGGCGTTGACCGAAGCTGCTCGATCAGTAGATGGCGTGTTGGGTTCCTGGGGGCCATAGCTGGTGAGGCGGACCCAATGGTCGCCGCGGAGTTCCATCACGAGAGCCTCGGGCGGTCTTGCTGGATAAGATTGTGGAGCAGGCGGAGCGGCGGGCGCGGAAGTCTCCAGGATAATTTGCGTGGGAGGAGCGTCGGAGTAGGATTCGCCAAAAGCGGAATCGTAATAAGGATAAAAGTTGGGGCCATACGCTGAGCCGGCGAAAGCACGCTGGCCGCGGTGGGCGCGGACGAGACGAGCACCGACGGGGCCACGGTGCTGAGCGGTGTTCATTTGTCCAGAAGGGTGGCCAGCAGGGCGGGCGGCGGGGCGGGAGCCGGCGTTTCTTTGCGCGTGGGCGGGGCAAGCGCATAGCGCTGCGGCGATTAGGCCAAAGGATAGGGAGAGCGTTTGACGGTTCATGCGGTCACCGGTTTTCGGGCGTGAAACATGGGGGGACAGACTGTTCCGCGCTGCGTGCTGCTTATTCGTGCTGCTCAAGGAACTTCAACTCTAGATATATTCTCATCATAGGCGGCAGTCAAGTTGCTGTACTCGTCCAGTAAGTTAGTGACACTTTGCCTTTTGTTGGTTGCGTTTCCAGCGGGTGATGAATTCCAGCGGAGTGAGTTAGGCCAGCGACTGGTGTGGGCGTACGCATTTATAGATTTTCTCCCAGGCGAGTAGCT
>JBBRZT010000084.1:0-12606 GCA_038236395.1 Candidatus Acidiferrales bacterium | reverse complement strand
TGGGCTCGGGAGTCATCGTCGGCACCAACGGCTACATCCTCACCAACAATCACGTGGTTGACGGAGCAACGGACATCAAAGTTTCCCTGCGCGACAAGCGCGAATTCACTGCCGCGGTCGTTGGACGAGATCCCAAGACGGATATCGCTGTCTTGAAGATTGACGCGGATCACCTCGCCGCGATTCCTCTCGGCGATTCCTCCAAAGTGCAGGTTGGCGATCTCGCTTTCGCTATCGGCGATCCATTCGGCGTGGGCCAGACGGTCACCATGGGGATTGTGAGCGCTACCAGTCGCGCCAATCTCGGTATTGAAGACTATGAAGATTTCATCCAGACCGACGCAGCGATCAACCCCGGCAACTCCGGCGGCGCTCTGATAGACGCGAAAGGCGAACTGATTGGAATCAACACTGCGATTCTTTCCGGCAGCGGCGGGAATCAAGGTGTGGGTTTTGCCATTCCTGTGAATCTCGCCAAGCGTGTGATGGATCAGATTGTGGATCACGGCCACGTCGTCCGCGGTTTTCTAGGCGCCACAATTCAAGACGTAACTCCAACGATGGCGACGGCACTAAAAATGAAGGACTCCAACGGAGTTCTGATCGGCGACGTCACTGCCAAGGGACCTGCGGCGCAAGCCGGCGTGAAACCGGGCGACGTGGTGACCAAGCTGAACGGACAACCGGTGCTGAACGCGGCGGAGTTGCGGCTGCAGGTTTCCCAGACCGATCCGGGAACGACCGTGCCTCTTACGGTTCTCCGCGGAACTGACACCGTAAACCTGACTGTGAAACTGGGCGAACTGCCTAACGATCACGAAAAATCTGCCGATGCCGGTTCCGGCCAGGACACGCTGCAAGGTATCCAGGTTGAGCCCCTGACTCCCGCGCTGCGCCAGCAACTGCATATCGGGCAGGACAACAATGGCGTGGTTATTTCCCAGGTAGATCCCGACAGCACCGCAGCCGCCTCAGGAATCCGCGAAGGCGACGTCGTGCAGGAAGTAAATCATCAAGCGGTGACCAGCGTCAGCGAATTCGAGCAAGCGATGCGCAGCGCCAATGGCCAGCCCATCCTGCTTCGCATCTCGCGCGACGGCACTGGATTGTACGTCGCCATAGCGGCTCATTAACTCGGGCTGCGGCGAATCGCGCTTGATGTTAATAGCGGACGGTCCACACCCACCGTCCGCTATTTTTTTGTGCTAGGTGTGCTGTTTAAGTCGCAAGTTTATGGCTGCCGGGTTGTTGTTTTGGCCGCGTTGGACCGCGCAGGAATGGGACGGCCCCTAGAAATCGGCGACCAGGCCGACGCCAGCAGAGAAGCGGTTGGCGCAGGCGTAGAGAGAGACGACCAAGACGGTTTCCATGATGGCTGCGTCGTTCCAGCCCGCTTCGCGAAGTCGGTCTACGTCGGGTTTTTCCATGTCGGCGGGGCGGCGGCTGAGTTTGTCGGCGAAACGAAACAGCTCCATGACTTTCGGTTCGACGGGCGTGCTTTCATAGTTGAGGGCCAGCTTGCGCGACACGGCCTTGTCGATGCCCAGGCGGCCCAGGATTTCCAGATGCGCGGCAAGACAATAATTTGAGAGGTTGATGCCGCTCACCACCAGGGCGACCTGTTCTTTGACAATTTTCGGGAGCGCGTTTTCCTGAAACATGACGTGAGTAAAAAGATTTACCTGATCCTGAAGAAATTGCGGGTGGCCTCCCAGCGCGAGGAAATAATTCGGCACGAAGCCCCAATTTTCGGCAAGGAACGCATACGTGCTCTTCACCTCGGGGCTGGCTTGTTCTTCAGAAGTGAGCGGTAACCAGGACATTCATGGCCTCCGATGAATGTGGCACTCCGGCGCGGGAAATTTTGGATTTGCCGCTGTGCCGGAAATATTACGGCGGATGATAGCAGATTAGCGGCTCAGCACGATGAACGGGTTGTTAGGTGAACGAAGCGTGGGACTCAGCTGGGGTTTTGGTTCTTTTTGTCGCGAAGCGCGGCGTGCAGCTTGGCGCGCACATCTTCGGCTAGCGGTACCGGTTCGGCGCCGCAGAAAATCTCGATGGTTTTCCTGGTCTGGTCCACCACCATGCGGCAGTCTTCGCAATGATCGAGATGGCGCTCGAGTTCCTTGGTCACGGCGGGGTCGAGATCGCCGTCGATATAATTCGAAATCTCGCGAATGACGCCTTTGCAATTCAATTGACGGCACCCTGGCGAAAATAGCGGTTCAGCTTCTCGCGCAATTTAAGGCGAGCGCGCAACAGCCGGGATTTCACGGCCGGCACGGAAATTCCCATCAGGTCGGCGGTTTCCTGAGTGGAGAGTTCTTCAATGTCCCGCAGAACAAATGGCACACGAAATTCCGGTTCGAGTTGCTCGATCACGCCGGCGAGGATGCTTTGCATTTCGGACTGGGCGTAATCCTGCTCGGGACTGGGACGCCAATCATCCAGCTCGCGCGGCATCAGGTCGGTATCGCCCTCCACCGGCTCGTCGAGAGAAAAATGATTGGGGCGTCGCTTGCGCAGGCGCATCAGCGATTCGTTGGCGGCGATACGCACCAGCCAGGTGTAAAAGCGCGACTCCTCGTGGAAATCCTTCAGGTGCGTGTAGGCCTTCAGAAATGCGTCCTGCGCGGCGTCTTGAGCGTCTTCCCGATTGTGGGTGATATTGAACGTCAGGCGGAAAATCTTGCGCTCATAGCGATTGACGAGTTCTTCGAACGCGTCGTCGTTGCCGGCCTTGGCGGCCGCGACCAGCAGATGTTCGTCTTCAAGCGCAACGTTGGAGGGAAGGCGGTGTGGGTTGGTTGAACTCAAAGGATTTAGTGCGGCCCATGCCGCAAGGCGATGAGCGTACTCCACCTTATATATAGAAGCCACCATTAGTCCGCAAGCCCCTGCACCCTTAGATGGATTGCGAGGCCGTTGGGATTCACAAATCTGAGTGGTTGTGAACTGGCGAATTCAGGGCGCCAGATAGGCAGGTGCGCGGACCGTCAGCCAGCTGTCGTGCGCCAGGCCCGCAACACTTCGCCGACAGTCCAGGCCTGGGCGATGCACCCTCGGGGAGCAAATGGCGGGTCGCCGTCGCAGATTTCGCTGAGCGTGCCTAGTCCATGCGTGTTGATCTGCTGGCCGAGCGGCTCAAGGAAGCTGAAAGCTGCGGCTCGATCGCCGTACACGCGCAGGTGGGCCAGAACGAATGGGCCGAGCAGCCAGCCCCACATGGTGCCCTGATGGTATGCGCCGTCGCGTTCACGGACTCCGCCTCCGTAGTGACCCTGGTAGCCCGGCTCGCCTTGCGCGAGACTGCGCAGCCCCACGGAAGTGACGAAGCGCCTGGCGCAGAAATCCACGACGAGTTTCTGTTGCTCGGTAGAGAGCGGGCTGTGCGGCAATGACACCGCAAAAATCTGGTTGGGGCGGAGTGAGGCGTCGTTTCCGATACCCGGGGAGTCGATGACGTCGTAGCAGCATCCCGCCTTGGCATTCCAGAATCTGGCGAAGCTTTGTTTCACCTGCGCGGCCAGCTTGGCGTAAGGCCCGGCGGATTTTTTGACCACCGGAGCGAGTGTGGCCATCGTTTGCAGCGCGTTGAACCACAGCGCGTTGATCTCCACCGGTTTGCCGATGCGCGGAGTCACGACCCAATCGCCGACTTTCGCGTCCATCCAGGTGAGTTGCACGCCGGTCTCGCCGGCATAAAGCAGGCCGTCGGATTCGTCGACGTGGATTTGATAGCGCGTGCCGGCCGCGTGGGCGGCGATCATTTGCGTCATCACCGGGAAGAGTTCGCGGAGCGTGGCGGTGTCTTGAGTGGCGGCAAAATATTGGCGGACGGCTTCGAAGAACCACAGCGCCGCGTCCACCGTGTTGTATTCAGGGCGGCCTCCGGCGTCGGGAAAATTGTTGGGCAGCATGCCGCCGTCGACGTAGCGTGCAAAGGCCAGCAGAATTTTTCTGGCGATGTCCGCGCGGCCGGTGGTCAGCGTCAATCCGGGCAGGGCGATCATCGTGTCGCGGCCCCAATCGGCGAACCAATGGTAGCCGGCGATGATGGAGCGGCCGTCCGGTTCTTCGGGCAATGGTCGCTTCACGATAAATTGATCGGCGGCTAAAACAAGTTGGCGAATCCAGCCTGGCGCGCCGGCCGAGGCTTGCGCATCGCTTGACGACCACTGCGCGAGCAGGCTGCTCTGCCGGACCGACTCTTGCGACATGGGCGGAGCGGCATCAACCGCCGCGCCGGCATTGGTGGAAAAAACCAGCAGGATGCTCTGGTTCGGCTCGAGCGTGGCGCGAAAAGTGGCGGCGAGCAGATGATCTTCGCGATCGTCGAGGCCACGATATTTTTCCTGCGGCAGGAAAGAATTGCGGTACCACTCCTGCTCCGGCTCGACGTTGGCTTGCGCGCTCAACAAATAAAAATGTGTGGCGCCTTCAAAGGCGGTGACCTGTACGCCATTTTTCAGCGCCGTGATGTTCATGCGCCAATCTCCAGCATGCGTACTGGAATGAAAATCGCGATAGTTGACAAAGGATTTTATTTGCAGCTCAAGGGGACCGCTGCCGCGCAATAGCGTGTAGCGCACGTAGGTGGTGTTTTCGCCGTGCTGCATCCAGACGCGCTTTTCGATCAGCGCGTCGGCGATCTCGAAACGCCAGACCGGAGTGGTTCCGTCCAGGCGAAAGCTTTCGATATTCAGATAGCCTTTGGGTTCGACCGCGCCGCTCTCCCAACGATTGGTGGCCAGTGCGTAATCCGCGCCATCGTAGTGCGCCGTCTCGTCGAGTTTGGCGACCAGTTGCATGCGGCCCACGGGCGGATCGAGCGCGGCCACCAGCAAGCCGTGATAGCGACGGGTGAGATTGCCGCTGACCGTGCCAGAAGCAAAACCCCCGAGACCGTTAGTGACCAGCCACTCGCGCTGCTCGGCAACTTCCAGCGCTCCGCAAATTTCGCGGCCAAAGTCGACTTCCGCCTTTTGCATTGCCGGCTCTTTCGTGGAAATACTCTTCGCATCGATTTTCGATTGTGCAGTGGCCATCGCCAGCTCCCTCTATACCATGAAGTGTTTGATTTATCGCGCTCCCGCGATTGTTGAAGCGTTGAGTGAAGTGCGGCTCTGAGAATCGGGCGTGCGCGTGCCCGCGATATTCATGCGGATTCGGTACAGCCCTGTCTTCGCGCAGAGGTAAAGTGTTTGGCCGTCTTCGTCACCCCAGGCAATGTTGTGCGGATCTTCCGCCCCAACGATCGTGCCGAGATGTTTTCCGTCGGGAGAAACGATCCAGAGTCCGCCGGGCCCGGCCGCATAAAGATTGCCCCGCACATCGACTTTCAGGCCATCCCAGGCGTCCTCACCGGGCTCGCTGGTGACGTCCAGAAATACCTGGCCATCGGACAGTGTTCCGTCGGGATGAACGTCGTAGCGCATGATGACTTTGCGTTTGGCATCCCAATTATCGACGTACAGATACGTTTCGTCGGGGGAGAAGGCCAATCCGTTGGGGCCGCTCAAATCTTTGCTGACCAGTTTGAGTTCGCCATCGATCAGGCAGAAAACGCCGCTGTAGGGCAGCTCCTTGCGAGCGTCATCGAAAAATTTGGGCAGGCCGAATGGCGGGTCGGTGAAATACAGCGCGCCGTCGGAGCGATACACTAGATCGTTCGGACTGTTGAGGCGCTTGCCCTGGTAGCGATCGGCGAGCACGGTGAGCTGGCCGTTTTTTTCCAGCCGCGTGACGCGGCGATTGCCGTGCTCGTTGATGGTGAGCCGGCCTTGCGGGTCGAGCGTCAGTCCATTCGAACCGGGCTGGCCGTACTCGCCGATATCCATTCCGGTGTAGCCGCTGTGAGTGCGATAGATTGAAACGCCGTCGTCCTGCGACCAGCGATAAATCACGTTGTTGTTGGGATCGCTGAAGAGCAGGTAGCCGCCGTCGCGCACCCACACGGGGCCTTCCGTGAACATGAAGCCGCCGGCGAGTTTTTCGATTTTTGTTCCGGGCGCGACGATGGCGTCGAGCGCCGAATCTTTACGCAGGATGCGGGTGTCCACCTGCTGAATGCCGGTGCCGTTTCCCGGCTTGTAGAAATCCAGCGTGGCGGATTTCACCCAGATAAAATTTGATGGACTTTTTGAAACCGGACCATTAAATCCAAAAACGGCGATCTGGAATTTCTGGCCGGGCTGGGCGTTGTGGGTCAGTATGATTTTGTTCGGCGCGTTCCAGCCTTTTACGACTGCGCCACCGCTTTGTCCCAGAACGGTAGGCAGTTTTCCGTTCACCCAGATTTCCGCGTAGTCATCGATCACGATTTCGAACGATACCGTCGATCCAGCCACGGATAAGCCGGCGATTTTTTCGGGCAATGTGACGTTGATGCGATACCAGTTGAAACAGACTTTGCCGTCGGCCCGCCGGGCATCCAGCTTGGTTGCGTCCAGCACTTCCCATTTCGAATCATCGAAGTCTGGGTCGCCTGCATGCGGAGTGTAGTCGTAAGTTTTGTTTGGCGCGCCGGACGGCTTCAAATCCGGCCCAGGTCCGCGTGAATCCACTTCGGTGATTTTGACGTCGCTGTAATGCCATTCACCTTTCACGAGCTGCGTGCCTTCCGCGGTGCGCAAGTCGATGGTGGCATCGGGGCGTCCGTACGGCGGGCCCTGCGCCGCCCAGTTTTGAGCTACAGCGCTGGGCGCGGTGAGAAGCAGGCCCGCGACGAATGACAAAGTGAATTCACGCAGTCTCATGGCCATCTCCTAGCGAACTTTGACCACGAAGTAGAGAAATGGCGCTTGCACTTCCTTGAACCAGTGGGGCACGCCGTTGGGAATAATCATGGCGTCGCCGACAACCAGATGACGCGTTTCGCCGCCGGTAATTTCGCGCCCGCGAATTTCGTCCGGGGCGGTGGACTTGCCGTCGACCATGGTTCCGCCGGTGACCACCGTCGCCGATCCGCTGACGACGTAGAGAATGTCGGTGTCTTTGGTGTGGACTTCCACCATGCCGGGGCCTTCGCGCCGGCTGGAGTGAACCATGTAGTTGCGGCCGCCGTTGCCGTCGAAAAGCACGGCGCCTTTCGCGAATCCCGCGTCCACTTCCGACTTGGTGAAATAATTCACCGGCAGATTAGAAGTGCTTTCCTGGGCGCTGCCGAACGATTTCGCAGCATTCGCGCCCGCGATGGCCAGCTCTTCGTCCTGCGCGGCGCTGGAAGCTCCGCTTACGCCGACGCCACCGATGATTTGTCCGTCGACGACGACAGGGATGCCGCCCTGCAGCGGCGTAAAGAAAGAATCGGGAAGCGCGGCCATGGCGGTGCGGCCTTTGTTGATAATGTCTTCGAACACTTTGGTGGGCTTTTGAAACAAGACCGACGTGCGGGCTTTGCCGATGGAAATATTTGCGCCCGCGGCAAAGGTGCCGTCGAGCCTTTCGAGGGCCATCAAGTTGCCGCCGGCGTCGACGACAGCGATCACGCCTCCGGGAGCTTTTACTCTTGCGGCTTCCGCTTTCGCCGCGGCGATCACGCGTTGCGCGCCGTCCAGATTCAGGGATTTCTTTTCCGCGGTTTGCGCCGATGCGCTGGAAACCATCAAGAGAGCGGCGAGCGACAAACCGGAGAGCAATTTCTTTAGCGTTTTCATGTTCATTCCTTTTCTTTGAAGTGGGCCGTCCCGCGGAGGTGGCAGGACGGCCCTTCGTTCCTCACCTTGTCGAGCTGGCCCGGACTACTTCACCGGCGAGCTGAACTTCGCTTCGCCAAGATTTACTTCCGCGAAAGCGCACCAGATCACCACTTTGGAAATGTTGTTTACATACGGCGGCACGACGATTTCTTTTTTGTAGTTGGTGCCGATGAACGCCTTGGTCTTGAGCTTGTCCAGCAGGTAGGTGTTGCCGTCGGAATCCACCACTTGCCAGTGCGGGTCCGGGGTGTCGGGCACGACGAAGTCATCAGACAGGGTCAGCACGCTTTTGCCGTCTTTGTGGCTATGCGTCACTGTGCCCTTGTTGGCTTTTCGTCCCTGAAACTGCGAGGACGTGTGCGAGCTGTCGTCCGCCGCCTGGGAAAGACCGACCATCACTGCGACCGACAGCAACAACGCGACGGTCACGATTTTCAAAACGCGAAACATTTGCATGGGATTACCTCTTTCTGTTTTTTAATTTTCTTGCTGCGCAGTGATGGGATACGAAGGTGCACGGAAGGTTTCAGATTTCGTTTAGACAGAATTTCGGCGACCGCGAATTTGTGTTCTTACGAGGTTCTAATTGCAGGAACGGCGGATTGCGGAAGCGAACTTCTTATAAACCGAAGAATCTGGCCCTGGCGGACATGCTGATTTGTCGCAGGTCGAGCAGAGTAAGGAAGTCGATGGTTTTGAATTCGCGGTCGATGGCCGGAGGTCCGCAGATCTTTGCGCCAATGGAAAGGTAGGCGCGAAGCAGCTTCGGCGGCCGCGCCACTGGGGTTGCCGGCCAGGGCGTGGCAAGCGGAAAACTGAAACGAGCAGTCGGCACCGTGCGCAACGCAGGCCTGGCAAGAAAGGACTGCAGGTGCCAATACATGTTCGAACCTTCCTGCAGACACTGGGAGGTCAAAGAAGAGCAGCCGATCAGGTAGCGCGCGCTTCGCTCCTCGGCGTAGCGGGCAATGCCGCGCCACAATAAAGTAAGAACTTCGAACGAGCGGTGGTCGGGATGAATCGCTGCGCGGCCCAGCTCCACGAGAGAGTTTCGAATTGCCTGGTAGGGTGAGAAATCAAACTCCCGCGCGCTGTAATATCCCAGGCACTGTGCGGCCACTTGCCCGGTCTGCAATCGATAGGTGCCGACCACTTCCCCGCTCGCGCGGTATTCGACAATCAAGTGGTCGCACACTTCATCAAATTCATCGGTATCGCGACCGGTCCTATAAGAGGTCTGCAATCCCTCGTTCAATTCGAGGTTGAAAACTTGAAACCGCAGACGAAACGCGGCTTCCAGTTCTTCGCGACTTTCCGCAAATCGCAACTGATAGGCCCCGCTGCTCAGCTGCAGCTGTGATCTCGTATGCGCGAGCCTTGCCCCAGGCCGCTGCAACAACGCTGGAATGGGGGAGCTGTGGACCATCTCTGGACTCGCAGCATGTGATCCGGAGATGGCGCAAAAGTTACAGAAAAAAAGCGCCTGCCCATTTAAAAGCGGGGGGCTGAAACTTTTTGCCCGGCACCGGCTCCTATTCCCGACGATGCTTTCAATTCCAGCCCGAAGAGGTAGCGACATGCAAACGAGCACGACAGTCAAAGTTGTAACCTGGGTGCTGCGGATTACCGCGGCGGTAATTTTGTTTCAAACATTGTTCTTCAAATTCACGGCCGCGCCCGAGTCGGTCTACATCTTCACCAAGGTGGGAGCCGAACCCTGGGGTCGCATCGGGTCCGGAATCGTGGAACTGATCGCCGCGATTCTCATTCTCATTCCACGCTACAGCTGGTTGGGTTCGTTGCTGGCTGTCGGTGTAATGGCCGGAGCCATCGTCAGCCACCTCACTCTTCTCGGAATCGTGGTGATGGGCGACAACGGACTGCTGTTTGGCCTGGCCCTGACGGTTTTTGTGACCTCGGCAATCAACCTCTTCATGCTCCGCCAGCAGATCCCCGTCATTGGCCGGAGGCTGGCATGAGCGCCGCTGCCATCTTCCAAATGCGCCAGGAACCAAAGCCGCGAAACAGCGCGCAGGGTAACGCCGCGGAAATCGTCGGCGCCGCACAGGACGTGTTGCTGCAGGGCCTGGGCTTGCTCTTCGAATTGGGCGACCACACCTACTCGCAGGTGGCATGCGATCCGTTCAACGCGTCTATCGGCCAGCATTACCGCCATGTGCTGGAGCATTTTCAGAGCCTGGTCACCGGCATGCGCGCGGCAGAAATCAACTATGACGCGCGTGAACGCAATCCCCGGCTGCAAACTGAAGTGACGTACGCGAGCGTGGGAACCTGCGACATCCTTCGCGCGCTGAAGCGCTACACCAACGAAGCGCTGACGCGCGATTGCACGGTTATCAACAGCGTGGGTTACAGCGCGCCGGGTCCGACTTCGTTCAATTCCAATATCAGCCGCGAGCTGGCGTATTGCGCGGGACACGCGATTCATCACTACGCCATCATTCGGCTGATCGGCCATGAAATCGGAGTGCCGGTGCCCGCGGAATTTGGCGTTGCGCCGTCCACCCTGAAGTACATGAACACGCTAGTAGTGGATTGACGTGATCTCGATGATGCCCGCCGCAAATCCCGGAGCTGCCGCGATAGGACTGGTCGCGGCCATTGTGTTCGGCGCGCTGCTCTCTGAAGACGGCGCAACGATCACAGCGGCAACGCTGGCAGCTTCGGCGGTGCTGGATGCGCGGCTGGCATTCGTAAGCGCATTTGCGGGTTTGTGGGTGGGCGATCTGGGAGTTTATTTCCTGGCTCGCGGCGCTGGTTCGACATTTTTGCAGCATCGCTGGTTTGCGGCGCGCTTGGCGAAAATGACGGCGCGCGCCAGCCGATCTGCGGCGCCGGACGCCCCCGCATCTGGCGGACAACAGATGAGCCTGGCGCTGAGCCGTTTCGTACCCGGAACCAGGCTGCCGGCGTATGTTTCCGCTGGACTGGCACGCATGCCTTTTTCGGCGTTCGCGGCGATCACCGCCTTTTCGGCAATCGCCTGGCTACTGATTATTTTTGCGCTGATCCATTTCGCTCCCTCGCAGGGCGCGGTCGCGAAGCAGCACCTGGCTTATCTCGGACTCTTTGACTTGGCGGTCTTTGCGATCCTGGCGGGCTGGCGCCAGTGCAACGAGCGCGTCAAAAAAGTCGCTCGCTGGACCAGTATTTGTTTCGCGCGTGCCGCCCGTTGGGAATTCTGGCCGGCGTGGCTTTTCTATCCGCCGGTGGCGATGATTTGCGCCTGGCTGGGGCTGCAATACCGGGGATTCGCATTGCCAACAATTGCCAATGTGAATCAAAAAAATGGCGGGATTGTAGGAGAATCAAAAATCGGAATCCTGCAAACGCTGATGGAAACATCGCCGGAGTTCACCGCCGAATCCTTTCTGATCCAGTGCGGACCAGCGAAACAGCGGCTCGACGTGATTGAAGAGTTGCTATGCCGGCACGATTTCGGCCTTCCGTTTGTCCTGAAACCCGACACTGGCCAACGGGGCGCGGGATTCAAAATCATCCGCTCATTCGAGGAAGTGGAAGAATATCTCGCGCAAGTCTCCGCCCCCATCGTGCTTCAGAAATATGCAGAAGGACCCGAGGAAGCCGGCGTTTTCTACTATCGATTCCCCCGGCAACAAAAGGGACACATTTTCGGCATCACTCGCAAGGAATTTCCATTCGTTGTGGGAGATGGCGCTAGCTCTTTGAAGCAGTTGATCGAGCGGGATTCCCGCGCCAGGCTGATCGCCCCCGTTTATCTAAAGCGGTTCGAAGCCATCATCGACCAGATTCCTGCGCGGGGTGAACACGTGCGGCTGGCCGAAGCCGGAAACCATTGCCAGGGCTGCATTTTTAAAGATGGCGCGGATCTCTACTCAGAAGAGCTGCGAGCGGCGTTCGATGAAATCAGCCGGCAGCTTCCGGGTTTTTACATCGGACGCTACGACATTCGGTACGCTAGCGACGCTGAACTGCGAGCGGGCACGGGATTTCAGATTATCGAGCTGAATGGAGCGGCGTCGGAAGCCACTAACATCTACGATCCGGCGAATTCGCTGTTGTCCGCGTACAAAACGCTGTATCAGCAATGGAAGCTCGTTTATCAGATTGGCGCCGCCAATCGCCTCCGCGGCCACCAACCGGCGCAAGCGTTGGCAGTTTTCAAAGATTGGCTCGAGTTTTCGCATCAGGCCGTTAAATTTCCGGTCGCGGACTAGCCCATGTGCACACTCAGTTTTCTTCCCACGAAACACGGATACGCGGCGGCGATGAACCGCGACGAACTGTTCAGCCGCGCCGCCGCTTTGCCGCCGCAGAAGTGCACCTTGAATGGAACGGAGGCGATTTATCCGCGCGAGCCTGCCGGCGGAACGTGGATAGCCTGCAACAGCCACGGTAGCTTGCTTGCGCTTCTGAATTGGAACGTCGGGGGCCCCGAGCAACTTTCAGGCAAACTCAAATCGCGGGGCGAGATCATTCCTCTCTTGATCGGCGCGCCGGATCGCCTGTCCACGGAATTGGACTTTGAAAAACTTCCGCTGGCAGGCACATTCCCATTCCGATTGATCGGTATTTTTCGCCGGGAACAGGCGGTCAGGGAATGGCGCTGGGACGGTGCGCGCGCGCAGATGGAGCAACTACCCTGGAGCCGCAACCATTGGTTTTCTTCCAGCATTTCCGACTGCGTCGCCGAAATCGAGCGCGGCAAGATGTGTCGCTTCGCGCCCCAGGCCCAGGACGGGCAAGAAGTAGAGTGGCTTCGCACCCTGCATCGCGCCCACGGCATGAGGCCCGGGGCGTTTTCTATCTGCATGCACCGGCCTGATGCCGCGACCGTCAGCTACGCCGAGGTAGATTGCACTGGTGAGTTGACGCGCATGACCTACCAGGAGGGCAGCCC
>JBBRZT010000083.1:0-12628 GCA_038236395.1 Candidatus Acidiferrales bacterium | reverse complement strand
GCTGCTGGACGAAAAGAATTATTCGATTGAACACGTCGACGCCGTGGTGATCACCGAAAAACCCAAGCTGGGGCCGCATTTTCCGCGTATGCGCGCGATTGTGGCCAAGGCGCTGGGCGTGAAGGCTGACCGCATTCACCTGAAAGCGAAAACCAATGAGGGTGTGGACGCGATAGGCCGCGGCGAGGCGATTGCTGCTTGGGTGGTGGCTACGCTGGAAGTTAGTTGAGGCCCAATGTTTGTCTGCATTAAATTTTCTAGATGATTCTGTATTCCGTTTGGCCTGATTTTCCGCTGTAAACTTTCTCTCTATGTCTTCCGAGCCGCATGTAGCGCGCGAAACGCCGGCGCCGAATCCTTTCACCGGGGCGGATGTTGCGGCAATTTTGCGCGAGCGTGCTTGGGTGGCGGCGGAGAAAGAGTTTTCGCCAGAGATGGACGCGTGGTGCGAGCGAGCCGCGGCGATGCTTGGTTCGCACGCTGCCGATCGTGATGCGCTCGGCGAACTGCTCTCGCTGATCGCTCACTACGATGCCGCCCGCGTGCTGGAAAAAAAGGAGAGCCACGCAGTGCTGGCGCGTTATGGAGCGAGAGACGTCGTCCGCCTGTTGGCGTTGGCGCTCTTGGAGGGTGGGGCGCTCGATTCGAACCGCTTCAAGGAAATCATCACCGCGATGAAAGAAGGCTCGGACTTGCGCAGTCGAGATTTGTTTCATCCTATTCGCCTGGCGCTGGCCGGAAGAGCGGGCGACGGGGAACTAGATCGGGTGATCTTGCTGATCGATGAAGCAGCGACGCTGGCGTTCGCGTCGCCCGTAAAATCGGTGCGCGTGCGCATCATGGAATTTTGTTCCGCGCTGGATTAGAGATTTTGTTGCAATGTTCGATGCGTTCGACGCTTTCACGGATTCGCGGCGGACGGTACACTGTCTGCGCTCATGACTCCTCCCATTGACCGGCTGACGGGAATTAACGCGGTGCGCGAAGCGCTGCAGGCGGGCAGCGCCATTGATCGCATCGTGATCGCGCGCGGGCGGCAAGACACGCGCACGGAAGAAATTGTGCAACTGGCGCGCGGGCGCGGCATTCCGGTGCGCTTTGAAGACCGCGGGCAGATCGATCGCCTCGCAAATTCCAAAGATCACCAGGGAGTTGTGGCGCTGGCTGCGGCGCGGTCGGCCGGATCGCTGGAAGATATTCTGGCGCATGCGGAAGCGCATGGCGGCGGACGCGGCGGGCTGATTGTGCTGCTTGATGGCGTGGAGGATCCGCACAACCTGGGCGCGGTGATTCGCACGGCGCTGGCCGCGGGCGCGCACGGCGTGGTGATTCCGGAGCGGCGCGCGGTGGGCTTGACGGACACGGTGGCGCGCGCGTCGGCTGGAGCGCTGGCGCATTTGCCGGTTGCGCGGGTGACCAACCTGGTGCGTGCGATGGAAGAGTTGAAGGAAGCGGGGTATTGGCTGGTGGGTTTGGATGAGACCGCGGACAAAAGTTTTACGCAGGTGGATTACACTTCGCCGACCGGGATTGTGTTGGGTGGCGAGGGCAAGGGCTTGCATGAGTTGACGAGGAAGCGGTGCGATTTTGTGGTGTCGCTGCCGACCAGCGGGCCGGTGAAGTCGCTGAATGTGTCGGTGGCCGCGGGTGTGGTTTTGTTTGAGGCGCTGCGGCAGAGACACGCGAAGGCCAAATAGCGGCCACGACGAGACGCCGCGAACTACTTGTCGTATTGAATCAGCGAGAAGACGTCGAAGCCGGGGAGCTTGCTGCGGCCTTTCAGAAAAGTGAGCTCTACGGCGAAGGCTGCGCCTTCCACTTTGCCGCCTAGTTGTTGAATGAGCTTGGCGGTGGCCGCGGCGGTCCCGCCGGTGGCCAGCAAATCGTCGCAGATAATCACGCGATCACCGGGCTTCACCGCGTCTTCGTGAATTTCCAGCGTGTCGGTGCCATATTCCAACGCGTAAGAGACGCTGGCGCATTTGGCGGGGAGTTTTTTCGGTTTGCGTACGGGGACAAATCCGGCGTTGAGGCGATAGGCCAGGGCGGGGGCAAAGATAAAGCCGCGTGCTTCGATGCCCACGACAGTATCGATGGTGTGCCCGTTGTAGTGCTCGCACAGGCGGTCGATCAGCAAGTGGAAACCCTTTTTGTCTTTCAGCAGGGTGGTCAGGTCGTAGAAAAGGATGCCCGGCTTGGGATAATCGGGCACTTCGCGGATTAGTTTTTTCAGTTCGTCCATTCGAACGGCTCCTGTGGTCGCGGTATTTTATAAGGTGAAGACTGCAGACGAGCGATCAATCACTGTTGCCGATGACAAACTCCTGATCGTACTGTGGATCGGGCGAAGCCGCTTCCTCGCGCACTTCCGTGACACTGGAAAATCGCGGCCCGCGCTCCAGCACGGTGCGCAGCTCGCGAAGCTGTTGCGGCGTGCCCATCACAAACACTTCCACGCGGCCGTCGCGGAGGTTTTTTACGTAGCCCCCCACCTTTAATTTGGCCGCGGCGTGCTGGGCGAAATAGCGATAGCCAACGCCCTGGACGGTCCCCGAGATCAAATATTTCCTAGCTTGTTTCGGCTCGTTCACGAACTGCGGAATTGTAACAGAGAGAGACGTTTGGAGAAAAAGCGGAAGGGCACAAGACTGCGGTAGCGTTAAACTCGCCATACTATGTTAGTCTATGCCTCGAACGAAACAGGCTCAGCGAGGTTTTATGCCGATGAGGAAACCGGAGCAGCGTGATCTGTTTCCTGGCGCGCTGGAAATGATGATTCTGCGGACGTTGAAGCGCCAGCCGCTGCACGGTTACGCGTTGGCGCGGCAGATCAAGCGTGCCTCCAATGATTTACTGCAGATCGAAGAAGGCTCGCTTTATCCGGCGCTGCAGCGCCTGCTCAAAGAAGAGCTGCTGAAGGCCGAGTGGGGCATCTCGTCCACCAATCGCCGCGTGCGTATTTACAAGCTGACGTCCGCGGGTGTGAAACATCTGGAACGCGAAATTTCGCGGTTCGAGACGATGTTTGAAGGCATCACACGGGTTTTGACTCCGGTGAAGCCATGAGCTGGCTGAGACAGCTGTTTTCGCGCCGCCGGATTTACAGCGATCTCTCCGCGGAGATTCAGGAGCACCTGGAAGAGCGGATTGAGGAGCTGGTTAACGGCGGCATGTCCAGGAAAGAGGCCGCGGCCGCGGCGCGCCGCGAATTTGGAAATGTAACGTTGATTGAGGAAGACAGCCGCGAGGTGTGGCGCTGGGCGTCGCTTGAGAATGTGATGATGGATGTCCGCTACGGCATGCGCTCGCTGCGGAAGTCGCCGGGCTTCACCGCGGTTGTAGTTCTGACGCTGGCCTTGGGAATCGGCGCCAACACCGCGATTTTTAGTGTGGTTGACGCGGTGCTGCTGAAGCCGCTGCCGTTTGCCGACGCTTCGCGGCTTGCGGACATTGGATCGCGAAGCACGCTTTTCGATTTTGAGCATCTGGGCGTGTCGCTGCCCGATCTCGTGGATATCCGAGCAAGTGTGCCGGCGTTCGCGGCGGTTTCTCCCTACCAATCCTCTTCGATGGAAATTGGTGGTGAAGGTGGTAAGCCTGAACGCGTCGAGGGCGCCGATATTTCTGAGGATTATTTCGCGCTGCTGGGAATCCGGCCGCTGTATGGGCGGACGTTTACATCATCGGACATGCAGCCTGGCAACCGCGCGGTGATTTTGAGCCATTCGCTGTGGCGCGAAAGATTTGGCGACAATCCAGACGCAATTGGGAAATCGATCCGTCTCGATGGCCAGCCATACACGGTGATCGGCGTGATGCCTGAGCTGCCGCACACGGATTTTACCAGCGAGCAACTGTGGACTCCGTTTATTCCCACGCAAGAGCAAATCACCTCGCGGCAGGATCACGCTTTGTCGGTGCTGGCGCGCCTCGCTCCGGGCGCGAGCATGGAGCAGGCGCAGGAACAACTCAACACGCTGGCCACGCGTCTGGCTGGCGCTTATCCGGACGCGGATAAAGGCTGGACGTTGCACGCCACCTCGCTGAAGAAATTCGTGGTCGGATATGCGCGGACTCCCTTGCTGATTCTTTTCTGCGCGGTGGGTTTCGTGCTTTTGATCGCCTGCGCCAATGTGAGCAACCTGTTTTTGTCGCGCGGCTGGGCGCGGCGGAGAGAGTTCACCATCCGCACGGCCATCGGCGCGACGCGCGGCGCGCTGTTGCGACAACTGGCGGTGGAGAGCCTGCTGGTTTCGCTGCTCGGCGGCGCAGGGGCGTTTCTGATTGCAGTGTGGACCATGCGCGGGTTGCGTGCCATTCTTCCGCCGGAAATTCCGCGCGTGCAGGATATTCACATGGAAAGCCATGTCGCCTGGTTCACGCTGGGCGCTTCGCTCCTCGCAGCGGTACTGTCCGGTCTCGCGCCTGCTTTATTGAGTTCGCGCCAGGACGTGAGCGCGGCAATCAAAGAAGGCGGAGTTGGTTCTGGATCGAATGCCTCGGGCAAGAGCCACAATTCTCTGCGGCAATTATTGGTGGTGGGGGAAATGGCGTTGGCGGTCGTGTTGTTGATCGGCGCGTTGCTGGCGGTGCAGAGTTTTGCGCGCATCTTGCGCGTTGACCCGGGGTTCCGCCCCGATCATCTGGTGACTATTCGGATTGATTTTCCCAAGTATCGATTTGCGGAAGTGGATCGTGCGGTCGGGTTCACTCAGCAGGTGCTGGATAGCACGCGCGCCATACCCGGCGTGGAGGCGGCTTCGGCTGGAATCGTGTTTCCTTTGGGAGACGAGGTGTCGGAAACGACTTTCGAGACGGAGCAGTCGGCCAAGGACGAAAATACCAGCCGCCAGATGGCGCGAATGAATGTTGTAGCCCCGGGCTTTTTTCATGCGCTGGGGCTTCCGTTGATGGCCGGCAGGGATTTCGACAGCGACGACCGGAAGGGCAAGACGCCGGTTTTTATCGTCAACGAAATGATGGCGCGTAAATATTTCGGCACGCCGGATGTGGTGGGCAAGCGGTTGTCCGCGCTTCGCGAGTCCAAGAAGACCGTGTGGGGCGAGATTGTAGGAGTCGTGGGCAACGTGCACGACCTCAAGCCCGGCGCGGAACCCAAGCAGGAAATTTATGGCCCGCTTTCCCAGGCGCATTTCGCCGGAGGAGTTTACCTGGTGGTGCGCACCGGCCCCGAACCGATGGCCATCGTGCCGGCAATCCAAGAACGCATCTGGCAGCTGGATAAGGACCGGCCGGTGACTTCCATCAAGACCATCACCGAGCAGATTCAGGAAGATAATGCTCCAGCGCGCTCGCAAAGTGTCTTGCTGGGAATTTTCGGCGGGCTCGGTTTGATTCTGGCGCTGGTGGGCGTTTATGGCGTGATGTCCTACCTGGTTTCTCAACAGACGCGCGAGATCGGAATCCGCATGGCTTTGGGCGCGGAGCGGGCGCAAGTGTTGCGCATGGTCATTGTTCATGGATTGAAACTCACGCTCGCGGGCGTGGTGATCGGCACGGGAGCGGCGCTGGCGCTGACGCGTTTTATGAGCAGCTTGCTCTCCGGGATCAGCGCCACCGATCCGTTGACTTTTGTTGCCGTCGCAATATTGCTGGCGCTGGTCGCGCTAGCGGCATGCTTCGTGCCCGCGTCGCGGGCCATGCGCGTGGACCCGCTGGTTGCGCTGCGTTACGAATAACGGTTACGTCGTGTCTTGGTCAGGTAAAGTCATGAGTTGGCTGAAACGATTGTTTTCTCGCCGCCGGGTATACGGCGATCTCTCCGCGGAAATTCAGGAGCATCTCGAAGAGCGGACTGACGAGCTGGTCAGCGGCGGCATGTCCAGGAAAGAAGCTGCGGCGGCGGCGCGTCGCGAATTTGGAAATGTAATGTTTGATCGAAGAAGACAGCCGCGAGGTGTGGCGTTGGGCGTCGCTGGAGAATTTGATCATCGATGTGCGCTATGGATTGCGCATGATGCGCCGCGCGCCAATTTTTACCACTGTCGCCATACTTCCCCTCGCTCTGGGTATTGGAGCCAACACAACAATCTTCAGCCTGATCAACACGCTCATGTTGCGCAATTTGCCGGTGCAACATTCCGAGCAGCTCGTCGAACTCCTAAGTGTCTACCCCGGTGAGCCCCGCACGAACGGTTTCTCCTTGCAGACTTACGAGCACTTTCGGAATAACAACCGCGTCTTCTCGGGACTCATCGGCGCCGAGCATTCCCATTTCAACGTGCGCGCCGAGGGCCTCGAACCTGAGACTGTGGATGGCGAGTATGTGGTGGGCGACTACTTCCCGGTCCTCGGACTGAAGCCCTTGGTTGGCCGGCTGATTGGTCCGGAAGACGATCAGATCGGTTCGGTTGATTCGGCAGTGGCGGTGATGAGTTGGTCCTACTGGAAGAACAGATTCAATCTCGATCCAAGAATTTTGGGCAAGCAAATCTTTGTCGACGGTGTGCCGCTAACGGTTGTGGGTGTGACCCCACGAGCCTTCTTCGGTTTGCAGGTAGGCCTTAAGTCCGACATTTGGATGCCAGTGGCCGTCGAGCCGATGATTAATCGCCCCAGACTTGTCACCCCCGGGCGAATAAGCCTGGGGCTGATGGGGCGATTGAAGCCCGCCGTGTCCATTGAGCAGGCGCGTGCGGAAATGAGTGTGCTAGACCAATGGAGGATCGCAGAAATTAGCGGGACCATGAAGGATCCTCTGTGGCTCCGAGCAAAGATGGATCTGGAGCCGGCTGGCGCTGGGTTCTCACGCCTGCGTGATCAGTTCGCCAAGCCACTCCTCGTCCTGATGGCGGTAGTGGGCTTGCTCCTGCTCATCGCGTGCACCAACGTGGCTAGCCTGCTGCTTGCGCGTGGGTCCGCGCGCCAGCGCGAAATGGCAGTGCGTGTTTCCCTGGGCGCCGGCCGGTTTCGCCTGGTGCGCCAGGTGCTGACCGAATCGCTGCTGCTTTCCATAGCCGGCACTCTGATCGGTATCGTTCTCGCTTATTTTGGTGCGGACGCCCTCGTGCGGGTCCTTACGTCTGGACGGCAACTCGTGGGATTGCCGTCTCATCTCGATATTCATGTATACCCTGATGCGCACGTATTACTCTTCACCGCAGCTATCGCTCTGTTTACTGGTTTGCTGTTCGGATTGGTTCCCGCGTGGAATGCTTTCGCTTCCGCGCCGGCAACGGCCTTGCGCCAGACGGGAAGCGCCGGCGACACGCGCGTCCATCGTCTTTTCGGGAAGGGCCTTGTGGCGGCGCAGGTCGCTCTTTCGGTAGTGCTGCTGAGCGCGGCAGGATTGTTTATCCATCATTTGTCGAATCTTGAGCACCTGGACCTGGGGTTTCGCCGCGATCACGTATTGCTGATGACTCTCGATCCGCCGCACAGCGGCTATGAGGGCGAACGATTGTCCCGCGCTTACCAAGAACTTCTCGGGCATCTGGACGCAATTCCAGGGGTGCGCTCGGCCACGTTCAGCGCAGGAACTCCCATCTCGGGCTCGGGGGTTGCCAACTTTGTGAAGGTGAGCGATCACCCTGAAAAGCCTGCGGATCGCCGCTACGTTTCTATCAACTGGGTCGCGCCGAGGTACTTCGAAACCCTCGGCACGCCACTACTATACGGGCGCGATTTCAACTTTCAGGACCAGGCTGGCCCACGGGTGGCAATCATTAATCAGGCGATGGCGCGCTACTTTTTCGGCGACGCCAACCCCATCGGAAAGCATTTCACCATCGACCGTGACTGGAAAGGCTTTGGCGACGACCAGCCCTTCGAAATTGTTGGAGTGGTTGGTGACGCGAAATACTACGAGATTCGCGAACCCACGAACCGCACCATCTATCTCAGCTCTTTCCTGGCCGGAAATGTATCTTCGCTGTTCGCGTTGCGGACCAGTGTGGAACCCGCGGCCGTGGAGGGCGAAGTGCGCCGCGCGGTGCGCGAATTCCTCCCGGCGGTCCGGGTGGAGCGTCTCACTACGCTGGACGATCAAGTCGAAGCGTCAATCGTGCCGGAGCGGCTCATCGCCACTCTCTCCGGTTTATTAGGCACGATGGGAGCGCTCCTCGCCGCCATCGGCCTGTACGGGTTGCTTGCTTACAATGCGGCGCGGCGCATCAACGAGATCGGCGTGCGCATGGCGTTGGGGGCGAGTCGAAGCGATGTGATTCGAATGGTGCTTGGGGACGCGCTGGGCATGGTCTTCGCGGGCCTGTTGCTCGGTGCGCCGATTGCGTTCTGGGGAAATATTCTTGCCGCGCATTTGATTGAGGATCTGCCATTCAAGAGCGCGGCTCCGATCGCCTTTGGCGCTGCAGCGATGATTGGCGTTGCGCTGCTTGCTGCGTATCTGCCCGCACGGCGTGCGTCGCTGGTGGATCCGGTGGCGGCGCTGCGATATGAATGAGCGAGTTGGAGGAACAGGGGCGGCGCGAGCGGTGTAGTAAACTCAGCGAGAAGGCGGAAGCGGCTTGGGCCGCTGTGCGCGCATCTAAATAAATATGAAATTTTCACAGCGGTGGCTGGGGTATGTATTTTTGGCCGCGGGCGCAGCGGCTTTACATTTGCCGGCGCTGTGCGCGCAGGAAACTCCGCAGGGGCCGATGGAAGCGCCCGCCGAGCATCACGTATCGCGCATCAGCACGGATCCTGAACCGCCGGCGCCGCCTTCGTTGCCGGTGGAAGAAATTATTCGGCGCTTTTCGCAGAAGGAAGAGGAGTACGTGAAAGCGCGGCCGAATTATGGTTTTCGCAAGAGTATTCGCATCCAGGAATTCGGGCCGGACGGCAACCCTATCGGCGAATTTCTGCGCGTCAGTGAATACACCAAAATGGCCGATGGCAGAATTGCGGTGAAAGCCGTCGAACATCCGCAATCGACATTGCAGGGAATTTATCTGGCACCGGAAGACCTGGACGCGCTCGACCGCGTGCCAGCGTATCCGCTGACAGCCAGCCAGCTAAAGAAATACGAATTGAAATACCTGGGGAGGGAACTGGTTGACGAGGTCGACTGCTACATTTTCCAGGCCAAGCCGAAAGCCGTGGAGCGGAATACGGCGTTGTTTGATGGCGTGCTTTGGGTGGACGCGAAATATCTGGAAGTGGTGAAGACCTACGGCAAGTGGGTGACCGACTTGGGCGACACGCGCGGGGTGGCGCAGCTGCCTTTTTCGTTGTTCGAGACGTATCGCGAAAATGTGGACGGGAAATACTGGTTTCCGGATTATTTGCGTTCGGACGATACGCTGCACGTGAAGGATGGAGATATTCCCGTGCGGCTGGTGGTCAAATGGACGAATTTTAAGCCTGCGTCTGTTGGAGCTTCGACTCCTACGAGTCCCGCTCCTGCCGTTGCGCCGCCAGCCGCAAATCCACAGCCATAGCCGGCCGTCTTCAGGGGCTGAAGCCCCCGCCTCCTAAAGTACGCGAACCAAAAACCGTGGCGCAATCTTGTCGGCAGCGGTTATTTTTGGCGGGCGAGATCCAGTTGCTTCAGCGCGGCGGGGAGCTCTGCGAGCGAGCTGAGCAGCAAGTCTGGCTTCGCGGCGCGCAGGCGTTTTTCTGTCGGGAATGGGCCGAGCACGCCGACGACGCGGACTCCTGCGCTCTTGGCCATCTGCACATCTTCCGGTGAATCACCGACGTAAACGCAGTGCGCGGCTGCAAGGCCGATGCCCTGGAGCGCCATGTTGAGCGGTTCGGGGTGCGGTTTTTTGTGCTGCGTGTCGCCGCTGCAGACCCGCGCGCGAAAAGAACGCGTGAGGCGGAATTCGCGAAGCTGGCGGTGCACGCGGTCGCGATCTCCGCTGGTGACCAGGCCGAGGCGATAGCGGCGCGCCACGGCGGAGAGCACTCTGCGCGCGCCGGTAATCAGTTTCGGGCGAAACGCGGAATAATGCTTGCGCCACGCGGTGTCGGCGGCGTCCCAATGGTGTTCAGCCAAACCGGCGGCGCGGTACACGTCATACCAGTTGGGCGAATAATGTTGAGAAAGTTCGTCGATGCCCCAGGGTATACCCATTTCGCCGAACATGGCGAGGTACGCCGACGAATCGGCGTGGTAAGAATCGACCAAGGTGCCGTCCCAATCGAACAGCACTCCTTTGATTTCCGTTTTTGCGGCGCGGGCCATATCTCATCAACATATCAGAAATGAATGATCGCTGAAGCGGGCCGAAAATGAAGGGTAGCGGTCAGCGTCCGATTAGCGCTGCCAGCTCAACCGGTCGACGCAACACTACCCAGTGCATTGATTCGGCAATGCTTCCGCAGAGAGAACCATCTGTTCGGCTGTACTCGGTCAAAACCTAGCAGGGCAGCGTTCCGGCTGGTCTGGCCCTAGCGACCGATTTTAGATTTTGTTTTCAATGCAAGGTGGGTTCGAGCTTAGTGTTGCGTCGACCCATTGAAACCACCACGCTGATCAGGAGTTATCAACCCGGTTGAAATGACTAAGGCTTCACTGACATCGCCGGATCACTCCTCGAGTACGGCGCCTCCGAAAATCGGCCGGCCGCCCAGGGAGGTGTAGAAGCCATAGAACGCCATCGAGGCCATCAGCAAAATCCCGGCCAGACTTAGGCTTGCATACCACACAGAGCCTTGGGTCGTCAGGGGAAAGTTCCCCAGGAAATTGGTGAAAACATCGGATGCCACCACAACCAGCAAGCCAAAGCGAATCAACAGAACCACAGCCAGACCAGTCGTGATCAGCCCGGTCATGAAGGCAACGGGAGCAAACTCGTTCACGCCGATGACTGTGAGCAAAAGAATACTTGCGATGGCTGCCGCCCATTGTTTGCGCAGCAAGGCTCGGAGAAGGAACAGGACAAACAGAAACACAAACGAGTGAAGAAGCGCACTGATCAAGTTGTTCGATGTAGCTGCAATTATTGTGCGCGCACCCAGAAGCTGCCACTGCGGACCCGACAATGGTTGAGGCGGAGGATAGCCGAGCCAGGAGGGAACAAACCATCCCAGTCTTATTAGAGTGATCGAAAACGCCCCCAAAAGACAACCGGCAAGCACATCGCGTCCCACCAGTGGATCCCGAAAGCCGCCCGCCCGCAAGCGGCTCCAGGAGACAAGTGTGGCGGGCCAGCGTTGGCGCACATATGGCTCCATGGCAATGTAGAGAGCCCAGAAGAAACAGGAGGAGGCAAGCCCGAAGCTCAAAACCGAGAAGAATTGCCAGATTAAGGTGGAATTTGGGTAGTGATGCGCGCCAAAGACCACCGCTACTGCCCAGGCCGCAAAAACAAAAACTGCAAGACGTGCAGCTCCACGACGATCGCCCCGGCCTAGGCGCAGGTTCCGCCGGGCAAGCATCGCGCCAACCACCAGTATGGAAAAAAAGAAAATGGTTCCAATCACCAGACCTGCCCGTTCGCTGGCGGTCGGCTCATACGGCTGCATGCGCTCGGGACGGGCCCACGGGCCAACCAACTCGAAGTAAACGGGCTTGCCCCGGTATGCCGCGGCCTCAATCCGCATCGGGATATTGGGGCGCTCGGCCAGCGAGCCTGTCCACGCAGCGCGGGCGTCACTATAAATAGGAGGCGTCCACGTCGGCTGCGCTGGCGGCCATTTGGACGGATCGAGCCCCGCGGCAGAGAACAGCGGTGCCCAGTCAGGGGCCCCATAGGGTGAAAGTTTGACTCCTGCCGGCTTCTCAACTTGCGGAGGAACTGCGATGAACTGCATTAGCCGACCGCGCGGATTAAGCCTGACCAGCGTCATCCCTGAAACATCGAGCGGCGGGTCGTCCATCCATACGGATCCCAACATGGGTTCCTCCTCGGAAGCGCTATGAGAATCAAGCGGCCGAGGGCTGCCGCGATACCAAAACACGAACGGCCCGGTTTCGAGGTTGTCCCAGCGCGTCTTCGAATTGTCGTGCTTCGCGATATATCGTAGGAACTCATTCCCTTCGTAGAACCCCATCGCCGTGTCCACCGGCGGCTCCGAATACCCCACACTCTGCAGAACCTCGCGGGCGCGCGCGGCAAGCGCTTCCGGCGGCGTTTCGAGCGGCACCCGCCGGTAAAGCTTGGCTTGTGAACTTAACAAAACCGCAGCGATGACTAACACAATGACCCCGGCCAGCAAAACCCAAGCCACCCCGGGACGCAGTCCTTCGGATTCTCCCGAAGCGGCGACCATCTCTGGCGACGGCGTTTCACCTGCCGCAAGCGCAGCGGCGAGCGGGTCGCCTCCCGGCAGTGCTGCTGCCACTTGCAGCGCCGAAGCGGGCCGCTTCACGGGATCTTTTTCCAGGCAGCACAAGATCACGCGCTCGATGAGTGGGTCAAGATCTTTTACGAACTGCGACGGGGCCCTCGGTGCGCTCTTATCGCGCAGGCGAGCCATCTCTTCGCTGGAAGAAGCGTCGAAGGGGCGCTTGCCGGTGAATATCTCGTAGAGTACAAGGCCGAGCGAGTAAAGATCGCTTTTCGGCGTAACTTCGCCGCCTGCGAATTGTTCGGGCGACATGTAGGCGGGCGTGCCTGCCCGCGCCTCGGCGCCTTCAATTTCAGCCGCCAACCCAGCCAGACCGAAATCCGTGATGCGCACGCGGCCGCGGCCATCCAGCATGATGTTCGCGGGCTTC
>JBBRZT010000082.1:0-12635 GCA_038236395.1 Candidatus Acidiferrales bacterium | reverse complement strand
GGTCAGAATGGCGACATCGGCGCTATTGAAGATGGTCGGATATTTCAGCGGCTTGTCTTCCCCTTCCGTCACCGACAGAAGCACCAGCCGCAAATCTTCGCCAAGATCGTAAGACGAAGGGCACACCAGGTTCCCCACGTTCTCGATAAAGAGAAAATCCAGTGGCCCGGTGTTCCAGCCGTCCAGAGCGTTCTGCACCATCGCGGCTTCCAGATGACACAGCGTGCCCGTGGTGATCTGTTTCACGGGCGCCCGACTGCGAGCCAGTCGTGCCGCATCATTGTCCGTGGCCAAATCGCCAACCAGCGCCGCCACGTTATAGCGCGAACGCAAAAGTGTCAGCGTTTTCTCCAGAAAAGCGGTCTTGCCGGAGCCCGGGCTGGAAACCAGGCTGATCACCGAAGTGCCCTCCTGGCGAAACCGTTCGCGCAAAGCACGCGCCACCACATCGTTTTGTTTCAAAACGTTTTTTCGAACTTCAACGAGCCGCGGCTCCATAGTCACTCCGTGATTTCCATACCGACCACCTGCAATTCCTTGCCCTGCACCACGTCCGATGTGGCCGTCCCGCATTCCGGGCAACAAAACCACTGAATAGAATTAATTGGACGCCGCGCATCGCACTTGGCGCAAAATATCTCCACGGGAATCTCTTCGATGACCAGACGCGAACCCTGCAGCGGTGTGGCTTCGCATGCCATTTCATAAGAAGAAAGCAGTGCGCCCTTCACCACTCCGGTCAGCAGGCCAAGCTTCAAGTGCACGGCATGCACGTGCGTCCACCCGTGGCGCTCCGCTTCTTCCTGCGCCGTTTCCACGATGCTCATCGCGATGGATAGCTCATGCATTTTTTTCGCTCTCGATCGCCGATCGATGCGCGGCGCCGACTTGCCCAATTGGAAGCGCCGCAAACGCCGCCAGCACCGCCTGTCCCAAGCTGATTCCACCGTCGTTGGTCGGCACCGCCTGATTCGTCCAGATCCGCAGTCCGCTGGTTTCCATGCACGCGTGCAACTCGCTTAAGAGCAACTCGTTCTGGAAGACGCCTCCTGAAAGCGCCACCGTTCGGATGTCGCGCGTCCCGCACAAACGGATCAAAGCGTTTCGCAGCCCGGTGGCAATGCCGCGATGAAACGCGCGCGCGATTTCGGCGGCGTCGCGGCCGCGAACACGGTCGAGAATAATGCTCTGCAGCAATGGCCGAAAATCCAGCTCGCCGCGGCTGAATGGAAATGGATACGCCTCAACGGCACCAGCTTTGTGGGCCAGATGCTCCAGCCAGATGGCCGCCTGGCCCTCAAAAGTAATCGCGCGAGTGAATCCCAGCAGCGCCGCGGCAGTATCAAAAAGGCGCCCCATCGAGGTCGTGGTGAACGTGCGAATGCCCTTGCTCATCAATTGCAACGCGTCGTGATATCGAGAAGGAAAATGAAACGGCGCGGCGCTGAAGTCTCGCGAATCTCCCAGTTGCGCAAGATAACCCGCGGCCGCCTGCACTGGATGCGAAGCCGCCGCATCACCACCGGGCAATGCCGCGGAACGTAGATGCGCAACGCGCTCGAATCCATCCGCAACACTTCCGGCGAAAATCTCGCCGCCCCAGATGTCTCCGTCATCCCCGTAGCCGGTCCCGTCGAAACTGACCCCGATCACAGGCTCGTCCCATGCGCCGCGTTCGGCAATCACGGAAGCAATGTGCGCGCGATGGTGCTGCACGGCGAGCGTTTGGCATCCGGAAAGCTCCAGCGCGTGAACCGTCGAAACGTATTGCGGATGCGCGTCGTGGGCCACCAGCAATTCATCGCGCTGAATCTCGTACATCGAAAGTAAGTCTGCCACCGTTTCCTGGAAGGCGCAAAACGCGGTGTAGTGATCCAGGTCGCCAATGTGCTGGCTCACAAAAGCCTGACCATCCACCACCAACGTGACGGCGTTCTTTAGGTCAGCGCCAACAGCAAGAATCGTCCGACGGCATGGAATGGTAGCCACGGCTCCCGGCGCGTATCCGCGAGCTCGCCGCAAAATCGCCGGACCAAACACACCCATGTGAGCCACGGAATCGTCCACGCGCCGCGCAATGCGCCGCTCGCCGATGCAGAATGCATCGGCAATGCCTCTGAGCTGCTCAATCGCATCCGCATCCTGATACGCAATAGGCTCGCTGGAGCGATTCGCACTGGTCATCACCAAAATCGAAGGCGCCCCGGCGGCAAAAAGCAAATGATGCAATGGCGTGTAAGGCAGCATCACGCCAAATTCATCGTTGTCAGGAGCAATTCCGGCCAGTTGCATTTTTGCTGAAACCAGAACGATTGGCCGCGCCGTCGATTCGAGCAGCGCTTCCGCTTCGGGAGCCAACTCGACCACCTCGCGCGCAACCTCAACGTCTCTCACCATCAAGGCAAACGGTTTTTCCTTCCGATATTTCCTGTTTCTCAGCGCTTCAACCGTTTCGGCATTTTTCGCGTCGCAGCTTAAGTGATAGCCGCCAAGTCCCTTGATGGCCACAATCTCGCCATTATGCAGATGCCGCACAACTCTGCGGATCACTTCATCGTCGCCTCGGACAATCTCATCGCCGCGGCGAAAATAATAATGCGGCCCGCATTTGGGGCACGCGACTGGCTGCGCATGAAAACGCCGATTGGCCGGATCCTCATATTTCGCGGAGCACAACTCGTCGAGCGCCCACGGCGCCATGGTCGTATTCGCGCGATCGTACGGCAACTTTTGGATGACAGTGTAACGAGGCCCGCAATTGGTGCAATTGATGTACGGATATTGATAACGCGGATCGCCGGGGTCAAAAAGTTCCGCGAGGCATTCGTCACAGACCGGCAAATCCGGCGAAATTCGCACCGTGGGATACGCCTCCGCCTGGCTCGCTCGAATTGTAAATTCCGTGAAGCCCGCCGCTTTCGCAGGCAGCACGTCCAGCGAAACCATCGACGCGGCTCGCGGTGGCTGGGCGCGCAGCTCTTCAATAAAATTCTGCAAAGATTGTTCGGCGCCCTCCAGATGAATCTCCACGCCCTGCTCCGCGTTCAAAACCCACCCGGCCAGCCGATTGGCATGCGCGAGCCGATACACAAACGGACGAAATCCCACGCCCTGCACAACTCCACGCACTTTTATCGAGTAAGCGCCAGGCATCGTTTTATTTCCCAGACACCACGCAACCTCTTCCCTGCCATCCCACCTGAACCACTTTGCCGTCTTCCACCAGCACGGGAACGGTGCGCTGGCCGTCCGACAACACGCGCATGCGCTCCAGCGCCTGGGGATCGGCGTCCACGTCGTATTCCGCAAATTCCACGCGGCGCCACTCCAGCCACTCGCGCATTTCCGCGGTGTAGGGGCACGACGCCGAACCAAACAGTTCAAGCTGAGCCATGACGCAGTGTCTCCAGACCCTCGCGCATTACATGATAGATAGACGCTTGCACTTCCTGAATGCGCGGAATGTAATCCGAATGCACGATCACCGGAAAATCAGCCAGGCCGCGGCGCAGAATTTCTCCGCCGTCATATCCCAGCAGCGCGACAGTCAAAATCTTGCGTTTGCGCGCTTCTTCCAGCGCGGCAACGATGTTCCGCGATCCGCCGCTGGTGGAAATCGCCACGGCTACGTCGCCGGGACGCACCTGGGCGATAAATTGCCGAACGAAAATAAGTTCGATGCCTACGTCGTTGGCGATCGCCGAAATATTCGCGGGCTCGAGCGACAAAGAAACCGCGGGAACCGCCTTGAATCCCTGCGGCGGGCAAACACAATCGATGGCCCAGTCGTTTGCATCAGTCGCCGAGCCGCCGTTACCGAAAATGATCAGTTTTCCGCCGTCGTTGATGCGTTCAGCGATCGCCGCAATCGCGTTGCTGATACTCTCCGCTTCCTCACGAGCGACCTGGGCACGGAGTTTCGCGTCGTCGCTCACCTTTAGCCGGATGGAGTTGGCTACTTCCGCCATCGCGTCTTCCGCCGGTTGTTTTTCGCGGCCAAGAAATGGATACAGAAATCCAGAAGCTCCCACGTCGTGCCCCAACTGGCGATGCTCAAAAAATACGTGCACCGTCTCCCACAGCGTGTGATACAGAATTTCAATTAATTCCTGGTGCATGAAAGGATCGGTTGTCGCTGCCTCAGTGAAATACGCGCCTTTCGACCCAGGAAGCGCGAACGTCATGGCCTGCTTTTTGCGCGCCCAGTCGAGCGCATCGAGAACTTCCGCATCCCCTTCCGGCGGACCGAAGCCCATCACCATATCGTCGGGAGACAAAATCGCTTCCAGCCAGGGACGAAACACGGTGGAAAGATCCAGCGCGGGAAGCGCGCGCTTGCCGACAATCACCGGATGCACAAATTCGACGGAAACGTGCTGAGCATCCGTGGCGTAAGGCCCGCGCCCAAAAGCCAGGAGCCGGCCACCGCGAAGAAAGCGATCGGACATTTCGCAGCAGGCTTCCGCAAGCCGATGAGCCTCATGCGAAAAAAACGCTTCGAACAGCTCGTTGCGAGCCAGCAACCGCTGCGCTACCTGAGCCGTCAAATCACATGCAGTTGGCATCGCAAGCCTCAGCAGATACGCGGCAGGGGATCGCCGACGAGCATATCCACAATCCTGCTTCCGCCGTAGCGGGTGGTGACCAGCACCGCTCCCGCCGGTTGATCGCGCACTTCGCCGATCACGCGAGCTTTTTCGCCGCCGGGCACCTGTTGAATCGCGCGCAGCGCGGAATCTGCGAATTCTGCAGCCACCACCGCAAGAAACTGCCCCTCATTGGCGATGTGCAGTGGATCGAGGCCCAGCAATTCACACGCGCCGCGAACTTCGTCCCGCACCGGAAGAGTATCTTCGAACAACACAACTCCGAGCCGGCAATCGCGCGCCAATTCATTCAGCGAAGTGGCTACTCCGCCGCGCGTCGGGTCGCGCATCCAGCGAACTCCCGCGCCTCCGGCATTCAGCATCGCGTCAACCATTGGACACACCGAGCGCGTGTCGGAGCGCAGATCGGCTTCGATATCCAACTCTCCACGCGCCAGCAGGATGGTAATGCCATGATCGCCAATCGGCCCGGAAAGAATAATTTTGTCGCCGCATTTCACGTCACGCGGTTCCAGGTGAATCCCCGGCAAAATGCGCCCCAGACCGGTCGTAGTGATGTACATCTGATCGCACTTTCCGTGCTCGACAACTTTGGTATCTCCGCTCGCGATTCGCACTCCCGCGCGCGCCGCGGCGGCGGCCATCGCGCGCACTTCTGCCTCCAGAATTTCCGTAGGCAAGCCGGACTCGAGCACAAAAGTGACCACAATGATTTCCGCCTGCGCGCCGGATACGGCCAGATCGTTCACCGTTCCATTGATGGCCAGCTCACCGATCGATCCTCCGGGAAAGCTCAAAGGCTTTACAACGAACGCATCGGTCGTAACCGCCACGGGAGCGCCGGCAATAGCCACGTGCGCGGCATCGCCCAAAAATTCTTGAGCTTGTCCATACAGGAGAGGAACAAAAAGGCCCTCGATCAAACGGCGGCTGGCTTTACCTCCAGCGCCGTGGGCCATTTCGATTTGCGGCTCGCGAAATTTGATTTTAGGAAGAAGTCCGCCCGGCTTCGTCTCGTCGCTCACATCGACGCGCTGAGACTCACCAGATTGGCTTTGCGATGTTCGTAATTGTAATAGGCTGCGCATGATCCTTCCGAAGACACCATCAGCGCTCCGATCGGGGTCTCCGGAGTGCATTCCCTGCTGAATAATTTGCATTGTGCGGGCTTCAAAACGCCCTTGAGCACTTCGCCGCACTGCGCGGCTTTCGGATCGGCTACGCGAATTCCCGGAATGTTGAAGAGTTGCTCGGCATCCCATTCCGCGTAAGCGTCGCGTATGCGCAGCGCCGATTGCGAGATGAATCCCAGTCCTCGCCATTCAAAATACGGGCGCAGCTGAAATACTTCCGCCATGGCCCTCAACGCCGCGCGATTCCCTTCCCACGGCACCACGCGCTTGTATTGATTTTCAACTTTCGCTTCGCCATCGCGCAATTGCCGCAACAGCATCACGATGGACTGCAGCACATCCAGCGGTTCGAACCCGCAAACCACGATCGGTTTTTTTTCATCCTGGGCGATCCATTCGTACGGCCGGCAGCCGATCACCGTGGAGCAGTGCCCCGGCCCGATAAAACCGTCGAGGCGCATGTCGGGAGAATCGAGGATGGCGCGAATGGCGGGAATAATCGTGACGTGATTGCAGAACACCGAAAAATTCTTAAGCTTTTCGCTCCGGGCGCGCTGCAGCGTTAACGCAGTAGAAGGCGCGGTGGTTTCAAACCCAATCGCGAAAAACATCACGTGCTTGTCGGGATTCGCTTTGGCCAGCTTGATCGCATCCGTCGGCGAATACACGATGCGAACATCCATTCCCCGCGCTTTGTGCTCCAGAGGACTACCCAGCGTCCCGGGCACGCGCATCATGTCGCCAAACGCCGCGAAAATTACGTCTTCCCGCGCGGCAATCGCCAATCCGTCATCGATGCGCCCCATGGGCAACACACAAACCGGGCACCCTGGCCCGTGAATCAAATCAATATTCGCGGGAAGCACATCTTTCAGCCCGAATCGATAAATCGCGTGCGTATGCCCGCCGCATACTTCCATGATCCTGTAATGCCGTTGCGGATCCGCCAGCCTGCGGATCTCTTCCGCGGTCTTCGAAATCAGTTCAGGATTGCGAAATTCGTCTACGTATTTCATGGGCCACCCAAAAACATCAGGTTATCTGTTCACTTTCTGATTCTTCCAGGCCGTAGCCGCGCACTTCCTGCATCGCCGCTTCGGCTTCGCCCAACATCTCCAGCGTCCGCATTTGATCGAGCGCGTCCTGCTCACTGATCTTGCTCATCGCGAAACCCACATGAATCAAAACCCAGTCGCCGGGTTTCGCCGCATCGTCCTCCAAAAGACCCAGGTCCACTTTTCTCCGCACGCCCACCACATCCACCACCGCCGTGTGCGTAGCGTCGGAAGTAATCTCAATAATCTTGCCTGGTATGGCTAAGCACATGGTGCATCCTCCCGCGAATTCCCGATTTGCGTCGCCGCTGTCCATATCGTCACGCCTGTTTCCTGGCTACGATATCGAACGAAAACTTCAACTCATCTTTCACCTTCAATGCGCCGCCGGCCACTGAAACCAGTTTGATATTGAAATCCGTTTGACGAATTGAAAACTCCCCATACGCGCGCAGCGAATCGTCGCCGGGAACCATCTGGGCAATCACTGGTTGCATGTGGGTTGCGCCGTGCAGCGATAAACCCCCTTGAATCCTCAAAGCATACAGGGAGTCGCCTAGCCGAGTCCCGGACACCTCGGTGCTGGCAAACACAATTTCCGGAAAGCGTCCTGTTTCCAGTACGTTTTCCTTCATGGTGCGCTCAATTTCGCGGCGGTCCTTGTCGCTCACATCGCTCTGTACCGTCAGCGATTCCGCTTGTACCAGAAATTCCAGCGACGATTTCGAAAGTTCTTCCGGCGCGAACTTAATCTGCCCCGCAAAATCTCGTATGGCTATGGCGGGATTATGTCCCAGTCCAGAAAGCAGGCCGCTGGCGTAGGCCGTCACCGTGAAGCGGCTTCTTGCCGCATCAATGGTGTACTGCGCAGTCGTCAGCGTGTCTGCGGCCATCCTCGCTCCCGTTCCCCCGGCCATTCTCTCACCGCGCCTTCAAGTGATACCAAATCACATGGAACGCAGGCGGAAATAGCGCTCCACATCGGGAATAATATTCCCGAGTACATCTCCAAACCCCATCTGCGACATGTAGCGCCGCACCACGGGGTTGGACAGTATCATCCCCGTTCCCACCACCACCAGCGCGGCGCCGCCCAGCATTAACAGGGTGTCTCGCTCGTTGGTGTGTCCGCCGTCCGTATTCTTCAAGAGTTCAGTCGCCATAACTTTTTCCTTCCTTGATTTAAAATTTAAGTTGTCACCGAACCTGCAAGCCATTCACCGTTTAATATTTTTGGAATCAGAGTGTCCAGCACTTGCACCGCTTTGTCGACCGCAGCCGCCACTGGTTCGCTCAGCCCTATCAGTCCTTCGTCCGGCCCCAGAGTTTCGGGCTCGCAGCCCAGCAAAAGAATGCGCTTCAATTCTCCGCCCATGGATTTCGCCATGCGCAACACACTCATCGGATTCATGGAGTGCGCATCCAGGGTCACCTGCGTTGCCGCTGAATCCAGCGAACCCAAATCCGGCTCGATCACATAAACTGTTCCGGGCGCTTCGCCGCGTGGGCAGGCATCGACAAGAATGGTAATACCCGGTCCGTCAATCAAGGCATAAGCGAGGTCCAACCCGCGAATACCAAAATCCGTCACCTGTACGCCACCCGGCCAGGTTTTCCCGGACAATCGTCGCGCCACTTCGACGCCAAATCCATCGTCGCCCAAAAAAATATTCCCGATACACGCAATCAGGATAGCCGGCGCGGACGTTGCTGCCGAAGATTGCGCCGGTTCGTTTGGACCAAGCGGTTCAATCTCCTCCGGAAAAAAGAAAAATCGATGACCCGGTTGCCGCATCATCCCGATATCCCGCCCGGGGTCGTCATCCGCCACCACGCAGATATGAAATTTGCCTTCGTAATCCTGTTCGATGGCCTCAACTACCGCCGTCTTCCCCGCCAACGCCATATCGAAAATATCCGCGCTCTTGCCAGGGCGCAGCCTCACGCGATCGCCACACTTTACGTCCACGCCGGCAATCTGCAGGTTCGCCACCTGGCTTTTGTCTTCCAGCAGATTAAATTCCCACTCGTTCATGGCCGGTCTCCGGAACCTGGACGCAATCCACGCAACGTCCCATGCAACTTCGCGAACTGCTCGGCCGGCATCGCCTCGGTCCTCTCCAGAACCTGCCGTGCGCGCTCATCGCCTTCGCGCATCTCGCGCTTCTCATCTTCCGTCAGGGTCAAAATGCGCAGCGCCAGAATTTCGTCAATCTCCGTGCCATCAAACAAATCGCCTGCGCTCTCCGGCGCAATCTGCGGATAGTCGTAAAGTATGATCGGAGAAGACAGCATGGCGTCGCGTTCGCCATCGTCGCCGACCAGCACGGGCCACGTGCCGGTATTGTTGCAGCCCGCGGCGGCCTCCCGTAGCTCCTCGGGAGGTTCCAGCAGCGACGCAAATTCCCCATTTGTCACACGAAGAATGCTGTGCGCCGAAATCAGCGATTGCAGCAATGCGCAATCCCGGCTGGGCATTTCCGCGCCGGCGATATTGGATCGATTCGAAACCGTAAGCCTGACTCGATACACGCCTTCGGAGATGCACTCTGCAGAAACCTCGATTCTTCCTTCGATCGCTTCCTGTGTCCGCACGATCAGCCCGGTGATTTTGTTTTCCGCTCCGCGCACCGGTTCCAAATCCCTTTGTGGCGATTGGCTGAATGATTGCTCCACGGGGCTAGCGATCAACTCGTCGACGCCGCCCACCGAGACGATTACGCTACGCTCAGTAGCTTCCTGCCAGGTCTGCAGTAGCTGCTCTCCCACACGCAGGGACGCTATCGGTCGAAAACCCGGTTCGCCGTGTTCGGGAAGTTCGTCGATAGGCTGCTCCAACTCGCCCAGGGCTCGCGAAATCGCCTGCAAGAATCTAACCTTAATCTCAATTTCTGTTTTTGGATTCCCGAGCACCAGACATTCCGTGTGCGTAAACCACGGATCAATGCTGCGCTGCGCATCTCCGTAATTTTTCGGATAAACCACCCCAAAATTCCATCGCTGCTTGTTTTTCACCGACGACGCGCGGTAGGGATACAGCATGTATCCCTCGTAAAGCACCGCGTTGGCGATTTCTTCCACCCGTTTCGCGTTCATGTGCGCACCGTTTCCTCGGCGCCCGCTAAAATCCGCTCGATGGCTTCTTCCCAGCTCGGAATTCCGTGCCTGACCTTATATTCGTAGAGTTTTTGAAAAGCGTCGCGCCGCAGGCACAGCCACGCGGTGTTCGGGTAATATTCGTCGATCACTGCTTTCCACACCTTCAGCGGAAGCTTGAACTTCGCCTCTTTTTCCCACGAAACCGGCGCCACCTGCAGGTTCGCGTCCTCGTCCTGGTAAAAAACGGTGCCGCTGAAGAGAAAATTCAGCGGTAGATCGCCTTCGTTCAGCCCGTGAAAATATTTCGTCGCACCCACGCTGAAATCAAAAGTGCACGGCACCAGAATTTCCACCACCGTCTCTTTCTGAAATGGCGGAACGGTCACCGCGGCGTGGGTCCACAACATGTTGCGAAGCGTGGCGCCCCAACGGTCCGGCTCTCCGAATAAATCCTGCAGTCGCGCCTGTTCCTCCGCGCTGTAGTGCCGGCGAGTCACCTCAATCTGAATCTGCGCGCGCAACATCACCGAATGGATCGTTTCTTCTTCGTCCGCGTTAGTGACGCGCAGCGAGAACGACACCAGCGGCGCGGCGGCGTAAGAAACCGCGCTGACTTTCTCGATTTGGAAATTCAAGTCAGGCATGAGCTTCCGCGCCATCCCCGCCGGCCTTGGTTTTCAAGTCAGCAAAAAACTGCCCCACTTCGCGCCAGACTTCCGTGCCGCCCGAAAGCCCGCGCCAGTGCATCCGAATCAACCCCACCAGCTTGTAACACTCATCGATGGGCACGACGTAAAATTGGGCTTTAACTCCGTGCCCCGCGCCGACGCGATTCACCAGCAAAGCTTCCACGTCCGGTTGCAGTTCCAGCAGCGCTGGATTCTCCTGTACCACGTCGTTCCAGGTCTCCAGCGAAAGCAACGACTCCGTCGCTCCCGCGGGACTGGGATAAAACGCCACCACTTTTCCGTGCGGAGTGCTGTGAAATAAGAAAGCCATCTCGATGGGAATCATCAGGCTGTCCCATTGCCCGTCGGTCATGCGGAAGTCGCGCAAAAACTGCACCCGCCGCGGCACCCTTTTGTATTTCACACCCTGCCCGCTGAAAAGAATCGCGCAGGCGTCGCAGGCACAAATCAGTTTTCGCGCCGCAGCTTCAATCAGATGTTGATGATCGGCGCGCAATTCCACGCTGCACATTTCGCAGTATTCGAGATTCGCTCGCCGTTTCGCGAATTGCCGCAGCCCCGCAAAGGGCGTCACTCTTTGCTGTGCGTCGGAGGAAGGCACGGTTAGGTCGCGCTCCCTTGAATGGTAGAAATTTCTTGCGAGGGGTTTAGCGCGTCGACCCACTGTATTCCGGGATTCGCCGGCCGCGCGAGAAGATTTTGTCCTTGCAGGCTCGCCAGAGGAACGAAACCAACCGCCGCCGTCTTGACAGCCTCAAGACCCGGCACCTCGATGCCTGTCACGTCGGGGGCCGCTTCGTAAATGGCCTCCTCCACCGCCTGTTTCAGTGTGGCCGATGAAGACCCGCACCCGTCGCAACTTCCCGTCAAGCGCAAAGTCACCACGCCGGCGTCGTCAAGAGAAACGAGCTCCACGTTCCCGCCGTGAGACCGCTGATACGGTCGCGTTTTATCCAGCGCTTGCAGCACTCGCGTCTGCAGATCCACCGGATGCAATCCATAAAGCAGCAGCAAACTGCGCACCAACTGATCGTCCCCAAATTTTTCAATAATTGGTTTCCCCGCCTCGCCGGTCGAGCGCACAATTTCCAGCATCTGCTCCAGGCAGGAGCCGTGGAGTTCCATCAACGCCTGCACCAGATCCTGCGCCTTGGTGCACAGCACGGGATCGGTCGTCTTTTCGAGGGCACGCACCATCCCGTCGATAGACTCGATCTGGCGAGCAATTTCTTTATTCGACATCGACGCCTTCCCCTCCCGCCGGAGCGGAGGGGACGGGAGGTGTTCTGTTCCCGTCCTCGCCGGTCGCTTACGACCGCGGATGATCTGATTTTTTAATTACGGTTGAAGACCGAACATCGGAGAGTGATGCGTCTCCAGCACTTTGCCGTTGCCCAGGTACATGTGCACGCCGCACGGCAGGCAAGGATCAAAGCTGCGCACCGCGCGCATGATGTCGATGCCCTTGAATTTGTCCGGCCCATTCTCTTCAAAGATCGGCGTGTTCTGCACCGCATCTTCGTAGGGACCAGGCGTCCCGTAAATGTCGCGCGGATTGGCGTTCCACGGCGTCGGCGGATACGGATGGTAGTTGGCAATTTTACCGTCGCGAATTACCACGTGGTGCGAGAGCACGCCGCGAACCGCTTCATGGAAGCCACACCCGATCGCGTCTTCCGGCACCTTGAAGTCCGTCCACGTCTTGGTGCGCCCGGCATGCAGTTCCGCGAGAGCTTGCTCCGCGAAATACAGCGCCGCGCAAGCCGCGTAGACCTGGAAATAAGTGCGCGCGCGATCACGCTCGATGGCATTGCTCCACTTCGGGATTTTCCATTCGAATTCCACTTCCGGCAGCGACATGGTTTTCGGCAAATACATCTTCACGCTGGTTCCCGTGGACTTGATGTACCCGATGTCCACCAGGCCCGCCAGCGCCGTCGCCCACAAACGTGCGATTGGACCGCCGCCAGTGTCCAGCGCCAGATGATCGCCGGTGCGTTTGTCCAGCCAGCGCGGCGACATCACCCAGGTGTACTTGTCTTTGAAATCGCG
>JBBRZT010000081.1:0-12661 GCA_038236395.1 Candidatus Acidiferrales bacterium | reverse complement strand
GGCCGTAATCCAGCCGCCCATCAGCGCGTGATTGGTGCCGCAATACTGCGAGCAGTACAGCCGATAATGCCCAGGAACGGTGGGCCGGAACCACATGGTGTTGTAGTGGCCGGGCACCACGTCCATCTTCACGCGAAATGCTGGAATGGAAAAATCGTGGATCACGTCCTCGCTGGCCATGATCAGCCGGACGCTGCGGCCCACCGGCACGTGCAGTTCGTTAATTTCCTTCAGCCCGTTGGGCTGCTGCACTTTCCACATCCACTGCTTGCCAATCACATAGATGTCCAGCGTGTCCGTGGGCGACCGGCGGTAATCGACGTAAACCTCGGCGCCCCAGGCAAACATGAACATGGACAAAATCAGCGGAATCACGATCCAGGCTGTTTCGAGGCGCATGTCGCCGTGGATAGGGACGCCGACTTCATCGGGATTTTTACGCTGGTATTTGAAGAAGAAATAAACGACCGCGGCGGTGACCGCCCCGGCAAAGAACAGGCACACCGCGGTAATGAACAGCATCAGCGCGTCCACGCTGGGCGCGAAGTTGGAAGCCTGCTCCGGAAGCATTGGCAATTGCGACTGCACGCTTAGTGAGCTCCTCGTTGGTGATAGCTGCCGGCTGCCGCGCGCTTTCTGGCATTAAGTTGCTCAGCGTCGCGGCGCCGAAAAATCAGTATGCCGACGACGATGCAAACGAGCGTCAGCACTCCGCCCAGGCGAATAATTTTCAAAATCGAAGCGCTGTACGTCGCGGAGCTCGGATCGTACCGGTAGCAAAACAGCAGAACATGATCGATGGGCGTCCCGATTTTCCCAGCCGAGGCATCCACCAGCCCCAGCCGCACATCTCTTGCCGGATATTCGACACCATAAAAATATCGCGAGATGCGTCCATCGGGAGTCAGCAGCATGATGCCGCTGGCATGGGCGAAAAGATTGTTTTTGGTATCGAACGTGTACCGAAAGTTCGCCGCTTTGGTGGCGGCATCGATACTTTCTTTTGTACCAGTCAGAAAATGCCACGCGGCCGCGGTCTCCGGCCGCCCAAAATGCGATAGCGCGCTTTTCTTTTTCTGCGCGGCCATGTCCGGCGATTCGCGCGGATCGAAACTCACAAACACAACTTCGTAATCGCGTCCGGGAGTAAACGACAGCATCTTCAGCGCGCCCACCACCCCTTGCTCCACTTGGTTACACAACATCGGGCAACCGTAGTACACGAACGCCAGCAGAATCGGTTTCTGCCCGGAATAATCGCGAAGCTGTACCGCGTTGCCATTTTCATCCACAAAAGGCAGATCGAGCGGTATCTGCGCGTTCAGTTGCGGCTCAAATCCAACATTCACAAGCTGCGCCGGCATTCCCACAGAACTTGGTCCCGTATTGCCAGGCACGGCTTGGGCGTGCGCCGTGGACCCCACCAGCAGCAGGGCAGCTACGGTCGCGATAGCGCGCAGTCTCTTCATCGAATTACTTTTTCTCCGCCGCTGGAGCAGCTGCTGCTGTTCCCGTCGCGGCGGACGACAAACCTTTCTGGGCGATAATCTTCATCGCTTCTTTCACAGGAATCTGCGCGACGCCCGCGCCCTGATCCACCCAGCCGTATTTTTCGTTGGCCTCGGTATCGGCCTGCACTTTATCGCGCCGGTCCTGCTGCGGATCCGTTTCGTGCCCCGGGACGCCTTGCAAGCGGGGCTCCGGCGGCATGGGGTGATAGTCCGGTCCCATGGCCGCGCGCGCGGGTATCATTGGCGCGTCGGATTCCTGCACAAAGTGCGAAGTAAAGCGCAGCACGAACACGCAGATCAGGAAAGACGCAGCCACGGATATGGTCAGCACGATCAAATACCAGTAAATCGCGCGCACTTTCACGTCGCGCGTTTCGAACGCAACGGTGTCGTGATGCGGAAGTTCCGCGTTTCCGGGAGCGCGTTGATGTGGATCAGTGCTCATGTTGAGCAACGGCCTCCGGTAGATGAGGATCGCCGAGCGGCAGCAACGGCATCTTCTGCAAATTGAAAGCGAAATACCCGAGCCACAATCCGACCAGTGCAACGGGTACGACAATGTCAATCCACGTCGGGAACGCCCGGACCGTAAATTCCGGACGGGTGATCCAGAAAAGATCGACCAGGCGCATGAAGATCATCCAGATGGCGACCATGGGCAGCAAGCGCGGATTGCGTTTCAGATCGCGCGAAAGCAATAAGAAGAACGGCACGAAAAAGTGAAAAATTAACACCACGACAGCAACCGCGCCCCAGCCTCCGTACAATCGCGAACGGTAGAAAGTGATCTCTTCCGGTTGGTTGCCAGCCCAGATAATCAGGAGCTGGGAAAAACTGAAGTAAGCCCACAGCAAGATGAAAGTCAGAAGGAACTTGCCAAGATCATGAATGTGCCGCTTGTGAATGAGCCCGGCCATCGGCGCCGTGCGTGAAAGAAGAACCACGATGGCGATCATCAGCGCCATGGACGAAATCAGCTGGCCGGCCACGAACAGAAAACCGTAAATCGTGGACGCCCAGTGGGGCGTAATGGACATGGCCCAGTCGATGGCTGCGAAAGTCATGACAAAAACGTACAGGATGATCCCCGGCCCGGCCAGCAACTTGAAGCGCCGCCGCAACAAACGGTCATCCCGACGGATGTCCTGCTCGCGCGACCAGTAATTGAAAATCAACATCAAGCCAATCCACACCACGAAATAAATCACCGCGCGCACGTAAAAACCATGAGCGGTCAAGTAACTCTGCTGCAAGGAAGAAAGCGGCTCCTCGCGCACTCGTTCCGGATCGAGCCACGCGCCGTAAAGATACTTCATGCCGAAAACGATGGGTAGAAACAGAACCGCCAGCAATGGTAGCGTGCGGGTCGCCGATTCCAGCGGGCGGCGGATGACAATGCCCCATTGGCCGCTGGTCAGGTGCTGCAGCATCAGCAGGCCCAGTGAGCCGAGCGCAAAGCCCAAAATCAGCAGATAGCCCATCAGATACGAGGGATAGAAAATTTGTGGCGATTTAAGCGCCGCAAAAATACACAGCAGCACCGCGAATCCGCCGGCGATCAGCGCGCTGCGTTGCAGCCGGCCCACGCTATCCGGCGCCTTATATTCTTGCGCCGTCATTGCGCGGTCCCTCCGGAATTCAATTTTTCGCGCACGCCGGCCGGCAACTCCGCAACGTGCGCGTTGCGGCTCAACTGCAGCGCGCGAACATAAGAAACGATGGCCCAGCGATCGCGCGGTGGTATCTGCGCCGAGTAGCTGTACATCTGGCCAAACCCATTGGTGATCACGTCGTAAAAATATCCATTTGGCGACTGCCGCAGGCGGTCCAGGTGATAACTCGGTGGATGCTTCATGCCGCGCATGGCCACCATGCCATTGCCGTCGCCCTGCAAGCCGTGACACGGCGCGCAAAATATCTTGTAGCGGTCTTCGCCGCGCTCCAGCAGCGCTTGGTTGACCGGTAGCGGAAAATTGTTCGAATCCTTGGTGACCATCAAGTCGTCGTTAACCATCGCGTCGCGCGGAACGGTGTTTTCCACCGGCGCGCGCTCCGAGCGTCCATCCGCAAAAAATCCCGACGGCGAAAGCGGCAGGTTCTTGGGCTGGTTGCCCATGTCCTGATGCAGATGTTCGCACCCGGCCAACGCAAACAAACTCGCCACGGCGCACGCCCGCCACAACATGCGTTTCGAAAGCAGCATGGACAGAGTTTTACCCATGGCCATGCTCCAATGGAGCTTCTTCGTCGCGCACCTCGGTGATGTGCTGCGCATTCAAACTCTGCAGAAAACGCGCGCTCTCCGTGGCGCTGAACTTTGGATCGGTCGCTTCTATGCAGATAAAAAACCGATCAGTAGACGCCCGCGAGAATCGCGCCACGTTGAAAACCGGATGATACGGGTGCGGCAGCTTGTTCAGCGCCAGCATCCCGAACACCGCGAAGGAAGCAGCGCCCAGAATCGTCAATTCGAACGTCACCGGAATGAATGCCGGCCAGCTGTTCAGTGGGCGTCCCGCGATATTCAGCGGATAACTGATCACGTTCACCCAGTACTGAAATCCGAACCCAGTCAGGCCTCCGCCCAGTCCGCCGATGAGTGTGAGCAATGGCACCCAGCTTCGGCGCAAGCCCATCGCTTCCGATAAGCCCTCGACGGGATATGGCGCGTACGCATCCATCTTGCGGTATCCGGCTTCGCGAGTTTTTTCGGTCGCGCGGATTAGATCCTTGGCGGTTTCAAACTCGCCCATTACGCCGTAGAGATGGGAGCGCTCTTGCATCAATCGTGCTCCTCGTTATGCGCCACCAGTTCGCGCATTTCCGCGATGGAAATCGACGGCAGCACCCGAACAAACAGGTAAATCAGGGTGGTGAATAATCCCAGCGTGCCGATGAAAGTGGCCCAGTCCCACACCGTCGGCGAATAGCGGCCCCACGCGGAGGGCATGAAGTCGCGTGTGAGGCTGATCACCACGATCACGAAACGCTCCAGCCACATGCCGATATTCACGACGATGGACATCAGGAAAAGCACCGTAACGTTAGTGCGTATGCGGCGGATCCACAGCAACTGCGGCGTCAGAATATTGCAAAGGATCAGCGCGTAGTAAAAATGTGAATAGGGACCGTGCAGCCGCTGCTGCACCAAGAACACATCGAATTTCTGCCCGCTGTAAAGCGACATGAAAAATTCGAAAAAATATCCGTAAGCCACAATCAGGCCCGTCGCCAGCATCACCTTGGCCATATTTTCCAGGTGCCGCATGGTGATGAAATCCTCGAAGTGGTAGTACTTCCGCAACGGAATGGCGATGGTCAGCACCATGGCGAACCCGGAATAAATCGCTCCGGCAACGAAGTACGGCGGGAAAATCGTGGTGTGCCAGCCCGGAACGATGGCGATCGAGAAGTCGAAGCTCACCACGGTGTGCACCGATAACACCAGCGGCGTCGCCAGGCCCGCCAGCAGCAAATAGGCCGACTGATACCGGTGCCAGTGCCGCGCCGAACCGCGCCATCCCATGGCCAGCAATCCAAAAATCATCTGCTTCGGTTTGGATATCGCGCGATCGCGCAGCGTAGCCAGGTCTGGAATGAGGCCCACAAACCAGAACAGCAGCGAAACCGTACCGTAAGTGGATACCGCGAAGACGTCCCAGATCAGCGGGCTGCGAAATTGCGGCCAGATCCCCATGGTGCTGGGATACGGGAACATGTAAAAAGCCATCCAGGGGCGCCCGGTGTGGATCAGCGGAAAAAGTCCCGCGCAGGCCACCGCAAACAATGTCATCGCTTCGGCAAAACGGTTAATCGAAGTGCGCCATTTCTGATTCAGCAGAAACAAAATGGCGGAAATCAGCGTGCCGGCGTGGCCAATACCGATCCACCATACGAAATTGACGATGGCGAATCCCCACCCGATGGGAATGTTGATTCCCCAGATGCCGACGCCTTTGATGATCAGCCAACCGACGGCGATCGTAAGCATCCCCATCGCAGAAAATGCAATCGCGAAACCTATAAACCATCCAAGCGTCGTCGGGCGGTTCAGGACCGCGCCGCTGATTTGCTCGGTTACCGACTCGTAGGTGTGCCCGCCCGCCAGCACCGGGTCGAGGTGCGGAATCTCCGGATGATTGCTGTCTCGAAGGGCTACGCTCATGCCTTCTCCGGTGGCGCGGCCAGATCGGGGTTAGGATTGCGCACCGCGGCGAGATAGGTAGTGCGCGGGCGCGCGTTCAATTCGCCCAATATCGAGTAATTACGCTGCTGCGCTTTCAATTTGGCCACGCGCGAAGTGGGATCGTTAGCATTTCCAAAAACAATCGCCTCGCTGGGGCACGAAGCCTGGCAGGCAGTCACGATTTCGCCGTCGCGAATGGGCCGGTTTTCTTTTTCCGCTTCGATGCGCACATTATTGATGCGCTGCACGCAATAGGTGCACTTTTCCATCACCCCGCGGCTGCGCACCGTCACTTCCGGATTGCGCATCAGTTTCAATTGCGGCGTCTCCCAATCCTGGAAGCGCAGGAAATTAAATCGCCGCACCTTGTACGGGCAATTGTTCGAGCAGTAGCGCGTCCCGATGCAGCGGTTGTAGACCATGTCGTTCAGGCCTTCGGCGCTGTGTACCGTCGCACCCACCGGGCAAACCTGCTCGCAAGGCGCGTTCTCGCACTGCTGGCACGGAACTGGCTGGAAAAATGTCGGCGGGTTTGCCAGCGCATCGTTGGTGTTCGTGCTCGGGTCGTTCGTTTCCGTGTCCGCCAGGTAGTAGCGGTCAATTCGAATCCAGTGCATTTCCCGGCCGCGCATCACCTGATCTTTGCCCACCACCGGAATGTTATTTTCCGACTGGCAGGCCACCACGCACGCGTTGCATCCATTGCAGCTGTTTAAATCGATGGACATCGCCCAGGCATAGCCGGGATAACCAAATTCCTTGTACAGCGAGAGCTCCTGAGGCGGCTTCTCATCATGTATGTGCGCGAACGCCGGATTCTGTTTGTATTCCTCCAGCGTGCCAGTGGCCAGAATCTTTCGGCCTTCCATGTTGAAGTGATATTGCGTGCAGGCCATCGGGTAGTTGTCGCCGGTCTTCTTCACCGTGCCGCCGGTCTTGGCCCACAGCGCGTCGGAAGTGCGCACCGCGTAAGCGTTGAATCCCTTGTTCGTTCCCGTGTAGCCGGCTTTTTTCCGCCCGTATCCCAGCGGCAGCACAATGACGCCATCGGCCTGCCCGGGCAGAATCCATGCGGCAGCGGTAACTTTGCTGTTCGAAAGAGAAATATCGATCACGCTCGAAAGAATCTGGCCGTGTTCACCGCCGCGCGCAGCGACCGAATGTGTCAGTCCCAGCAGCTCCGCAGTCTTGGGACTAACCATCGCCGCGTTGTCCCAAGTCAATTTGGTAACCGGCTTCGGCAATTCCTGCAGCCAGCCGTTATTCGCGAAGCGCCCGTCATAAACGCTGGGATCGGGACGGAAAATAAACTCCAGCGCATCTGTCTCGGCAGGATTCGTCGCCGGCAACGTCGCCGCCGATGCCACGCTGACGGCCGCCAGCGTAGTATTCGCGATGACGCCATCGTGAAGCGCTTTTCTCCAGGACTTTTCGAAATCGGCGCCGCCATGAGCAGTTTTGAAATGATCGCGAAGGGCGTCGTATCCCGAAACGCCGGGCTTGTCGCTGAACGCCGCCAGAAATTCATACGCGGAACGCGTGCTGTACAGCGGCGCGATCAGCGGCTGGACGATGCTCGCCGTGCCATCGAAAGCGCGCACATCTCCCCAGGCTTCCAGATAATGCGACTCCGGCACGTGCCACTGGCAATATTCAGCGGTTTCATCGAAATGCGAACTGAGGTGTACGGTGCTCCGCACTTTCTTGAGCTTGGCCGCAAAATCAAAATCGTGTGGCGCGTCGTAAACGGGATTCCCGCCGATAATCAGCAGCGTATCGACGTGCCCCGCCGCCATATCGTCGCAAAGCGCGCGCAGCGACTCCAGTTGATTCACCGGCGTGGCCTCAACCGGCTCGGTGTAGTACACCGTGCTTCCCACATTGCCCAGCGCGGCGTTGATGGCGTGCGCCAGCGCGTGAATCTCAGTGGGCTGCTGCTCCCCCGCGATCACCAGCGAAGCGCCTCGATGCGCTTGCAATTCTGCGCGCACCATTTCCATCCAATGCTGCGCGGCTGAAGGCAGCGTCGCCGTTCCGCCCAATCCAACTTTCGCCGCAAGCGCCCGCGTGAAAATCCCTATGTCGCTGGAGCGCAGCGGCAGTCGATGGTCGGCGGTGGCCCCGGTTACTGACGGAGTCGGCTCCACGACATAAAGCCGGTTCATCTCCGCCGAACCGTTGTTCAGTTTGCGGCGGCGATAATATTCCTTCATGTAGCGGATGTGGCCCGGTCCGCTGGCCATGAAATCCGCGTCCAGCGAAAGGATCACGTCCGCTTTCTCGGGCCGGTAGACGGTATTGATGTAACGCCCGAACGCCTGCTTTGAGCCTTCGCGCGCGCCATCGCTCCCGGCTGGCTCCCACTGATGCCATTTGGCCTTGGGATAAAGCTTGAGCAGCGCCTGTATCTGGCCGCTGACCAGCGGCGAGGTGATCGTGCCGGTCAGAATGCGGAATCCTTCGCCGTTCAACATTTTGACGGCGGACGCCATGCCCTGGGCCGCTTCGGTGAATGCCGCCAGGGAACTGATTTCTCCCAGGTTCGTGGGGATCTGCGCGCGATCCGGATCGTACAGATCGAGAATGGAAGCCTGCACGAAGGAGTCAACAGCGCCAAGGCTCGAGGGGTGGTCCGGGTTTCCCTGCACGTTGGTGGGCCGGCCTTCGTGGCTTTCTACCAGCACCCCGATGGCGTCGGCGCCGAAAGGCATGGCGGTGGCGTAAAACTGCGGCTTGCCGAGCACCAGCCCGTCGGGCTGCTTCACATACGGCACGATGTGCTCTTCGGGAGCGATGCCGCATCCCGAAAGGCCGGCGAAAGCCAGCGACGCGGCCATCAACTTCAGGAAATCGCGGCGATCTACCGCTTCGTCCCACTCGGAAGCCTGCCTGGGAAACTCGCGGTGCAACAACTGTTCGAATCGCGGATCGCCGGCCAGCTCTTCCAGCGTGCGCCAATATTGCTTGCCGGTTTTGGACGCCAGTTGGGCGCGCACCGCGGCAAGATCCAGGGGTTGCTCCAGCAACTCATTGCTCTCTTCAATCACTTCGTCATGCGGCCCATCACGATGATCGTCATGATCCTGGTCAGGATGATCGTGGTGCCCGGCATGATGGTGCTCGTGCGAATACTCAGCTTCGCCGCCGTGCAGTTTGCCTTCGAATTTTTCGTTCTCTCGCATACCGTCCATTTTAACGATGACAGGTTGAGCAGTTAGTCAGCTCACCCGCGCTGCGAACATGGTTTTCTGCCGCCAGTTTCTTGCCGAGTTCCAACTGATTTGGCGGGGCCACCCAATCCATATTGACGATCTGATCGTGCGGCCGCAGGTTCTTTTCCGTATCCCGGTGGCAGTCCAGGCACCACTGCATGGTCAGCGGTTTAGCCTGAAACATCAGCGGCATCTGGTTGACTTGCCCGTGGCACGACGAGCATCCAATGCCCTTATTCACGTGAATACTGTGGTTGAAATACACGAAATCCGGCAGCCGGTGGACTCTGGTCCACACAATCGACTTATCGGTGCGGTAGCTCTCGCGCACCGGTTCCAGATATGCGGAGCTGTTGTAGAGCACCGAATGACAATTCATGCACGTTTTGGTGGGCGGAATTCCCGCCACCGCCCCAGTTTCCACCCCGGTATGGCAATAGCGGCAGTCGATGCCATCGTCCCCCGCGTGATGTTTGTGGCTGAACTGGATGGGTTGGTCGCGAACGATGTTCTCCCGCGTGTAATTCGGAGCGCGCGAGGCCCCCAGCAGGATCGTAAGTCCCAACGTGGCCCCTAAAACGGCAAATAGCAGACTGAATCGAGCGATGGAATTTGCGCTGCGATGAAAAATCTGGGCCATGTCAAGTTTTGCACTTGAGAGACGGAACGCGCCAAGTTCAAAACACTGCCGAGCGCCACCACTCTCACCGGGAAGTGCATGCCCGGGTTATTTAACGCGCTAGTTTCCACTAAAACATTCTGGAATGCAACACGCACGCATGAATGTTTTCCCGGTTATCCACATCAAAGCCGATGATGATTTCGAATTCTGAGAAATGTGCCGAAATGGGCCCGTCCGCCTTGGCGATAAGTCCTCGGCCGTATGGTATTCTGACCAACTCCAACTGGGGCGTGGTCCAACTGGTAGGACACCTCACTGTTAATGCCCACGAGGCCATTCTGCAGGGTCAAGCACGAGAACGCACCACAGAGCAAATGGCCAGTATTTACGCACGTTCCAGAAGTTTCGCCTGGCGCAAGGCCGCGCACGTTAACGCAAGGAACAGAAATCCCAACTGACACCAGAACTGACACCAGTTTCGTTGAAGGAATCGCTGCCTTACTGAATCAACAACATCTTCCAAATAGGGAGTCAGTGTCGTGTTCTAGGCGGAGAAGGAACCCACTTCTTTCGCATGCCCGTCGAGGGTGGCACTCCTAAAGAGATCATCGTTCCAGCACTGAACAGTGCGCCAAATTTGCGCATGTCACCGGACGGCAATTGGCTGACCTACTTGTACCAAGAAGCCAAACCTAACGCGAAAGAGCAGATTGCTGTGATTCCGGCCAGCGGCGGAAATCCCGTTCACCTGTTCCCGTTGCCAGAAGACACGGTTCAATTCCGGTGGTCTCCGGACGGGAAAGCCGTGCAATTCGTTCTCACCAGGAATGGTGCCGCCAACATTTGGGAGCAACCGCTTTCTGGCGCTGGCCGTCGCCAGATAACCAACTTCACCTCGGGCCTTATCTTCGACTTTGCCTGGTCGCGCGATGGAAAGCAGTTACTGTTGGCCAAAGGGGAAACCAACAGTGACGTGATCCTGATCAACAATTTCCGGTAAGCCCATCTTGCTGGCGCTTGGAAGCGATAGGACGCGGTTCAATTTTCCTAGGTTATTGCGTCTGCTAGATCCTGATTAATGCTGCCAGCTCAACCGGTCGATGCAACGCCATCTAATGGGTTGGTACGGCAACACTTCTGATAGAAAACAAACCGTTCGGCATGAACTCAATCAAACCTAAACAGGGCCGTGTTCCGTTTGAACCAAGACTTACGAACGAATTTACCCTTTGAGACTCCTGCAAAGCAAACTTCGAGCTAGTGTTGCGTCGACCCATTGAGACCGCCCGGATTACCGGGCGGGTGGTTTTCCCGGATTTCCCGGGAGCCACGAGGCAAAACTCAAAATCAAATAGAATCAAAGCCAGTCGTCATCGAACTGCTAAATACGAAGGAATAGTAACGGCGCGTGCTTAGGCCAGTGGCTCCCAGTCGCCTGAAACGCCCGGCGCTGTCGGTAGCTTCGGTGAGTGGGCTATGGAAAGATTTCCAAGCGTTCGGGCCTTGCGGTTTGGTGCGCGAAGGCTCCTTAACCATTTCTGCATGGGAAGTTCAAATTCGTAAAGCATCAGTAACGCTGCGGCCTGGACGACCAGGTATGCAGCTACCGTCACAAACCAGAAACCTACCCAGGTCCGCGTCTCCCAGCCAAAATAATAATAAACACCTCTCAGGGCTCGACAAATTGGGGTATGTAGCATGTAGAAAGAAAAACTAGCCAGACCCAACCGTCTTAACCATATCCCACTAAGATGAGCCGCAAAAAAGCCCCTAGAGTACGCAAGGCCAAAAACTAAGAGTGCCGCACCCGGTACATAGAGCAGACCACCTCGTAATGGCCAAGGTGCGTGATTCCTCCAGACCACAATGGCCACGAAATAGAAGAGTCCGGATATTTGTGCCGCCACAGAGAACTTTGCCCAACGAGCGGATCGCGACGACAGAAACACGCGTGCTACACAAACACCGGCGAGAAATTCCAGGAACCTGGAAGGCGCAAACCAATTTTCGAAAAAGATGCGCGTTGAGTCAGAGTGGCTGTGCCAAAGGAAAATACCCATCCCCACCACAAACGCTCCAGTTACGGCCAACAACGCGGCGCGGCGGCGCATATTCCCGAGGACGCAATACATAGCCACCGGCGCCAGCAGATAAAAAAACCACTCGCAACTTATGCTCCATGAAGGAACGTTCAGATAGTTGTAAAAAATTGGCTTCGTGAACGGCAGCCAGCATTGCAAAAGCAAGGCGTGAACTGGAACCGCTCGCCAGTCGAGAGGCTTGTTGGGACTCAGAATCTGAATCGGGATGGCCAACAACATGGTGGCAAAATATACGGGATATATTTTTGAAAAGCGGCCCCAGATAAATTGCCTGTAGCTGCTTGCAGGAGCGCCCCATCGGAACAGGTCCGCATAATTGTAAGTGAGGATGAATCCGCTCAATACAAAAAAGAAAGAAACGCCGACCACACCTAGCTGAAAAATATTGTAGCCGTCACTCAGGAGTTCCATTCTAGGTATGAGAGAAATATGGGATAGAAAAACGGCTAGTGCCGCATAGAATCGGATACCCGTCAAGGCCGGCAATTCAGGAGTACGCATTTCTGGTCCTTGGGGATCAATCGCTAGTTGAGGTGCAGACGATGGTAGCCGGCGGGGAACCGGGGGAGCAGTCTTAGGTAGCGGTGGGCCGTCGTCAAGACACAATTGTTGGGTAGTACACTCAGTTCTCTCAGGACTACCCTTATTGCCCGAAAAATTCGTTTCTTATTGCCGTGCCGCCAGGCATCAGGTTTTGGCCGGCACACGATCACGGGGCCAGCGTGCATCAGCGTCATCTCTTTCCGGCGTCCCACTTCGACATCAATTCGCTTAGTCGCTGTGCCAACTGCTCATCTGTCATATTTTGTAGTTCTAGTGCTTTGCCATCCGGCCCACTTACCTCCATCGACTGGCGCGCCTTACCCTCTGCGCGGTCCGCTATTTCCCGTGCAGCGGGGATGCTGCCTGCCAACGCTGCTTTGGCTAATCGTTCCACGATCGCCTCCGCATAATTTCGACCTGCCGGATCATCCGGCGCAGGTTTGTTCAAAAGCTCCCGGCAGGCATCGGTGAGTGGAGTCTTCTTC
>JBBRZT010000080.1:0-13029 GCA_038236395.1 Candidatus Acidiferrales bacterium | reverse complement strand
GGATGGGCGAAAAGATAAATTGCATGGTGGCCCACGCAAAAGCGAAAAATCCCGTGATGCTCGCCGCGCGTGCGATATTGCCGCCTTCGAATTGAATAATCAGGTTGGGGAGGACCGGCGCAACGATGCCGAGCGCGAGGAAATCCAGCAGAATGGTGACAAAAATGAAGATGAACGCGGCTCGGCCAGACCCCGTTGCCGGTGCGCCGGGCCCGGAAGCTGCAGGGGCGGCCCCTGGCGGCGCGTTTTCCTGTTCGCTGGGAATCGCGTCGCTCATCGTAAATTCAGGATTAAACTTCCAGGATGACCGGCAAAATCAGCGGCCGTTTCGAAGTGTGTTTGTTGATGTAGCGCTTCAGGTCCACGCGAATTTTTTCCTTGATGACGCCCCAGTCCGATTTTTCTTCGGCGTTGGACTGCTCGACAGTGTTGATGATTACGGCGCGTGCCCCGGCGATCAATTCCTGGCCATTGTCGCTCATCAAGCCGCGGGTGACGATTTCCGGAACCGATTCCATTTTGCCGGTGTGTTTATCAATGGCGATGATGGACACCACCACGCCGTCTTCGGAAAGATGTTTGCGGTCGCGAATCACCACTTCTTCGATTTCTTCGAGAGAACCGGAATCGACGCACACGCGTCCAGCCGTCACCGGGTCGCGACGGTGCACGCCGTCTTCGGTGAACTCGATGGTCTTGCCGTCTTCCAGCAGCAGAATTTCTCCGGATACGCATCCGAGTTGGTGCGCTAGCGCCGCGTGGCGGAATAGATGGCGGTATTCTCCGTGAACCGGGATGAAATATTTCGGCTTCACCAGTTGCAGCAAGAGTTTTTGTTCTTCCTGGCTAGCATGCCCCGAAACGTGAATGGTGCCCGCAGAGTTGTCGTAATACACCAGCGCGCGCCTGCGGAACATGTGGTCCAGCATGCGAAAAATCGCTTTTTCATTGCCGGGAATAATGCGCGCAGAAAGAATGACCGAATCGTTTTCGTCTACCGACACGAAGCGGTGATTGTCCACCGCGATGCGCGACAGCGAAGACATTGGCTCCGCCTGGCTCCCACTGGCCAGGATCACGATACGCTTGGGATCGAACCCGCGAACATCCTGCGGCCGCACCACCATTCCGTCGGGGATTCGTAAGCACTCCAGCGAGTGGGCGATTTCCACGTTGTCGACCATACTGCGCCCGACGAAGGCAACTTTGCGTCCTACGCGCGAGGCGATATCGATGACTTGCTGGATGCGGTGAATGGACGACGCAAAGCACGACAAAATCACGCGGCGCGGCGCCGAGCGGCAAAGCTCTTCGATGCGCGGCACGATGGCGCGTTCCGATGGCGTAAAGCCTGGACGCTCCACATTGGTGGAATCGCTGAACAGCGCCAGAACACCTTCATTGCCGTAGCGCGCGAAAGCGTGCAGGTCGAATGGCTCTCCACCCACCGGTGTTTGGTCAATCTTGAAATCGCCGGTGTGGATGATCACTCCCACAGGCGTGCGCACCGCCAGAGCCACGCAATCGATGGTGCTATGCGTCACGGAGATAAATTCGACTTCGTATGGCCCGATCTCCACCTTGCGCCCAGGCAACACTTCGCGCAGCGTGGTGGATTGCAGCAGGCCCGCTTCTTCGAGGCGTTTTTTTACCAAAGCCAGGGTGAAGCGGGTGCCGTACACCGGAACGTTCAGGTCCCGCAGAATGTACGGTAGCGCCCCGATGTGGTCTTCGTGCCCGTGAGTCAGCACAATGGCGCGCACTTGCGCGCGGTTCTGCTTTAGAAACGTGATGTCGGGAATAACCAGGTCGACGCCCAGCAGCTCTGATTCCGGGAACATCATGCCGGCGTCGATGACGAGAATGTCCTCGCCAAATCGCAGCGCCATCATGTTCATTCCGAATTCGCCGAGACCGCCGAGGGGAATTACCGTGAGGGAATTAGAACTCTTGTTCAATGAAGCGTCATCTCCAATACGCGTGTGAGAATCGTATCACAGTGCAGAAGCGGCCAAGTGAAAGGGCAGCAATATCGCTGGGACGCCGAAAGGGGTAAATTCAACGGCAAGGCACGAGATACTTTTGCGGTACCACACGCGGTATACCGCGGCGGTTATGGTAAACGTTTATCGTTTGCCGGCGATGAGATGGACGATGGAAACGACTATGATCGCGCCCAAAGTCGCGGCAGCGAGTGAATAGATAAATCCGCCGCCAAAAATTCCCAAGCGCGTGAAGATCCAACCGCCTAGCAGCGAACCTACCAAGCCCAGTATGATGTCGGCGACGCAGCCGTAGCCCTCGCCGCGCGAAACTTTCCCCGCCAGCCATCCGGCGATCAAACCAATAATTATCCAGCCGACCAAACTGCGCTGATAACGCACTTCGACAACTCGTGTTTCCTGCATTAAGGTCAATAGCATTGTCAGCATCGTGCCCCCAGATTTGATTCTTTCGCCGCCGTAATCACGCAAGAGTCTATCAAATTCCCGCGAAACTCCACCAACGGCCGGCTTCGCCTTCTATCTGGCAGAAGGCTGCTGTTGCGTCATGCAGTGCAACGTTCCGAGTCCCAGAACCAGATCGCGGCAGGCGATTCCCACCACCTTCCGGTCTGGAAAAAGCTCGGCAAGCGTATTCAACGCCACCCGGTCGCTTGAATCGTTAAACGTCGGCACGATTACGAGGCCGTTGGCAATGTAGAAATTCGCATAGCTGGCCGGCAAACGTTGGCCAGCGAAATAAACGGGCCTCGGCATCGGAAGCGTTTGTACGCGCAAAGCTTGGCCGTCCTGATCGGTCATTTCGTTAATGCGCGTCAGGTTTTCCTGCAACGGTTCAAAGTTTGCATCTGCCGGATCTTCTTCGACAACCGTCACTACCGTCGTGGGATTTACAAAACGCGTCAGGTCGTCCACATGTCCGTGGGTATCGTCGCCGGCAATTCCGCGATTCAGCCACAGCACTTTGCGGATGCCAAGATATTTGCGAAATATTCCTGCGTAATCCTCGCGCGTGAATCCCGGATTGCGTTCCTGCGTTTTGCTCAGGAGGCATTCTTCAGTGGTCAATAGAGTTCCACGGCCGTTTACGTCGATGCTTCCGCCTTCCAGCACCACGCGCCGCCCTTTATGCACCGGTTGCCAAATGCGATGTTTCAGTTGGCGGTTGGCTTTCTCAACCGCCAGTGCGTCTTTCTTGTGATTTGCGTATTTTGCCCAGCCATTGAACGCGAAATGGTTGTAAGCGACCTCACCTTTGCCGTTGCGCACGCAAATAGGACCGGAGTCGCGCATCCATCCGCGATCGGTCGGCACGCGAAGAAATTTGACCGCCGCAAGATTCGCGCCCGATTTTTTCAATATGGCGTGTACCCCCGCTTCAGCCGCGCGATCCTCCACCAGCAAAAATACGCGTTCCACCTCGGACAGCAAGCGCACGATTTCCGCGAAAGCCCACGGGATCGTCGCGAATTTTCCGGGCCAGTCCGTCACTTCATGCGGCCAACCCAGCCAGGTGCCCTCGTGGGGCTCCCATTCAGCAGGCATGCGGTAATCAAGATCGGCGGGAGTTGGAGGTGCAGTTGTTTCGGCGCGCTGCGGCATTATTCCGCGAGCCAGCGATTCAGAATCGGCGGGTACGCGTCGATGCGCCGGTCGCGCAGGAACGGCCAGTTGCGTCGCGTATCTTCACTTTTGGCTGGGTCGCATTCCACAACCAGAATTTCTTCGCGGTCGCTCCCAGCTTGCGAAATAATTTCTCCAAAGGGATCGGCCACGAAGGAATTTCCCCAGAATTCCAGTCCGGAGTCGCCCTTTGCCACCCCGCCTTCGAAGCCCACGCGATTCACTACCGCAACATATACACCGTTGGCAATCGCATGGCTGCGCTGAATGGTCTTCCACGCATCCAGTTGGCCCGCGCCGTTCTGCGTTTTCTCGTGCGAGTGCCACCCGATGCTGGTGGGATAAAAAATCACTTGCGCGCCGCTCATGGCGGTCAGGCGCGAGCCTTCGGGATACCACTGGTCCCAGCAGATCTGCACTCCGATGCGCGCATATTTGGTATCGAAATTGGGAAACCCCAAATCTCCCGGCGTGAAATAGAATTTTTCGTAATACAGCGGATCGTCTGGAATGTGCATTTTCCGATATTTACCGAGGAAAGTGCCGTCGGCATCCAGCACAGCGCAGGTATTGTGATAAATTCCGGCCGCGCGGCGTTCGAACAGCGAAACCACCAGCGCCGCATTACATTCCTTGGCAATCTGCGCCAGTTTTTCCGTGGTTGGGCCAGGAACGGCCTCCGCCAGGCTGAACAAGTCCGGGTCCTCGGTACGGCAGAAATACTCGCTGCGGAATAATTCGTGCAAGGAAATTATCTGCGCGCCGCGGTTGGCCGCTTCGCGTATTTTATCAATGGCGCGAGCGAGATTTTCCTCCGCGTGCGCTGTGCACTTCATCTGCACCAGGCCAATGGTGAATTTATCCGCCATGAATTTAGTTTAACACGACCGTTTCGCGGCGCTGGTTCGCCGTTTTGTTCTTTCTTTCTGGCCGCGTTTGTACTATCAATCTCATTTGACTTCAATACGCAAGAATTCTCCGCATTTCCCGATTGTGCGCGGAGGTTGCGACTCGTATTCGACGCCAAGGAGAGGCAATGGCCAAGAAGGAAAAGAAAACAGTAACCGGACGCGTGCTGCACGACCCGGTGAAAGATAAATTACGGCCGATTTTCCCGCTGGACCTTTCCAAGTGCCGGACCATCGACGAACTCGTGCGCGCCATGGGCGATACCGCCTTCACTGGCCGGCAGATCGGGGATGCCGCCGATGTTCTGGAAGCTATGGCCCGCGACAAAGACTGCTTTGTGGCCATGACTCTTTCCGGCGCTCTTACCGTCGGCAAAATGGGCCTCATCTTTTGCGACCTGATCGAATCCGGCATCGTTAAAGCGATTGTCTCTACCGGTGCATTGATGGCGCACGGCCTCGTGGAAGCTACTGGGCGTTCGCATTTCCGCTATGACGAAAAGAAAATGAACGACATCGAGCTTTTCGAGGCAGGTTACAACCGCGTTTACGATTCGCTGGAGCCGGAAACCAATCTCGATCACGTCGAAACAGTAATGGACCACATTCTTGACGAGTGGGACGCCGAAGAAGTGGTGTGCAGTTGGAAAGTTCACCGGCGCATCGGCGAATACCTGCACAAGACCATGCCGGGGCGGGGAATTCTGAAGTCCGCTTTCGAACACAACGTTCCCGTTTTCGTTCCAGCCTTCACCGATTCCGAGCTGGGTATCGATTTTGCTCTCCATAAGATGATCCGCATTAAAGATAAACGCCCGTTGCTGCGCTTCGATCCTTTCGAAGACTTTGAGAAATTTGCGAACACCATGCTGGCCACCAAGCGAATGGGTATTTTTACCGTCGGCGGTGGCGTACCGCGCAACTGGACGCAACAATTCGGGGTGTACGCGGAACTGCTCGCGCGGCGCGGCTACAAGAATATTCCCCTGAAGCGCTACAGCTACGGAGTCCGCATTTGTCCCGAGCCGGTTCACTGGGGCGGGCTGAGCGGCAGCACCTACACTGAAGCCGTTTCGTGGGGAAAATTCGTTCCGCCTGAAGAGGGTGGCCGCTTAGCGGAAGTATTCGACGACGCCACCGTGGCGTTGCCTCTGATTGTGGGCGCGGTTTTGGATCGGGTGGGATATTTCAAGAAGAAATAGACAACTTGCGAAATTTGTGACGGAATTTGCGTAGGAACAAAACGAGAGTTTCAGGTTCTCGCAAAAACGGAGCCTTAGTCGTCTTCGCCGATCAAAATTGCGGCGCCGAGCACGGTAGTCCACAAGCCACGTTTGTCGCCGACCGCGGATTGCGTCACGTTCATGGTGCGCACGATCTTGTTTGAAATTCGATACACTTCTTTTTTCTCGTCGAACGAAAGATCGGGATCGAATTCCACGTTGAGAGTAGTCGCCAGCATTTCCGCCGCCAGCTCTTCCGCGTATTCGCCGGCCACTTCTTCGGTTTCGCCGAATGAGTGATGCTCGGACAAATATCCATACATGGATTTATCGCTGGGCAGCGCCAATCCGATGCTGGCGGCGATCAGGCGATGCGCTTCCTTGGTGGAATTTTCGCTGATGACCGTGAAGGCCACTTGACCGGGCTTCATGTGCTTCAGCCCTTCGCTGCGGGAGATCAATTTGCAATTGGGAGGGAAGATTGACGAGACGCGCACGATGTTGCAAGCCGCAATTCCCGCGTTGCGCAACGCCAACTCAAAGCTCGAAAGCCTTTCCCGATGTTTACCGACGCCCTTGGTGAGATAAATCTTCTTAGCGACAAACGCCATGTGCCGGCTGGCCGTGCCTCCGTGGTTGGGTTAACACAAAAAAATTTCCCGCTGTGGAAAAGTAACAAGAAGGTATTGCACTGTCAACGCAATTCCAGCCCGGCGCGCGTTCGTTCATCTTGGAGAAATAAATTCGGCCGGCGATTTTACTTGTTCGCACCGGTGACATGCCGCAAAAGTTTGCCCAGCGGCTTGCATAGCGCAAGAACCTGGCCGAGGTCGCTTGCCGTGAAATCCGGGCCTGCCGTCGCCGTATTTGTTCCTTTACGGCTGATTTGAATGACCCCTACCACCCGGCCTTCCGACAAAATCGGCGCGCTGATGATCTTTTGTATCGCTTCCGTCGCCTCGCCGCCGACTTTCACGCCTTCGAAAACGCTGGCGTGCCGCACCGCGGCGAAGTTGTTGTTGATCTCCGGGCGGCTTTCTCGCGCTGTTCGCGCCGCCAGCGCGGAATTGCTGGAAAGCGGAATGTACCCGACATTTTTCAACGATTCGGGCGCGAGAAAATGCAGGTGCTTCCAGCGCGTCGATAATCCCAGGATTGCCACTTCGTCCGGTTTCACTCCCAGCGTTTTCGCAATCCGCTCGGCGACGGATTGCAATGAAATTGGGGCGCCTTCGCTGCCATCCGCTCCCAGCGCACTTGCCAGGCGTTCCAATTCCGTCACCAGACCAAAACTCGCGTTCATTTCGTCTTCGACTCCGGGCGGTCAGCGCCTGAATTTTGCGAGAATCCACTCACACTTTAAATTGTACAGGCGGCTCGCCGCAGGCCTCCCAAAAACTTTACTCCATTTCCTCGATGAGTAATTTGCGCCGTTTTCCCTACTCAGCTTGCAACGCTTCCGTGGACTCCCTATACTGATTTTGCCGCGATTTTCGAGCGCCCTTCATCATCGCCCAGGGACTTTCGCGGCGGAGAGGGCATGTCCGCGAACGCCACCCAGGCAAATTCGAGCTACGTCCTCCGCAAGCTTCATTCTTTTACCGGAATTCTTCCCGTTGGGGCATTTCTCGCCGAACATTTTTGGTCCAACAGCGCCGCTCTGGTTAGCGCGCGCAAGTACGATCAGACTTCCGAGGACTTGCAGACCATTCCATACCGCCTTTTCGTGGAATGGGCGTTTATTTTTCTGCCGCTGTTGTTTCACGGCGGATACGGAATTTACATCTGGTTGCGCGGGCAATCGAACGTCTCGCAATATCCCTGGGTTCGAAACTGGCTGTACACTTTTCAACGGTGGACCGGCTTGATCGCTTTCGTTTACATCGGTTGGCATCTATACACCGAGCGCTGGATCACCCACGGGCGCTCCACTTACGCCACCGTCGCCAACGATTTGCGTAATCCCTGGTATCTGGCCTTTTTTGTGGTGGGCGTGCTGGCCTGCTCGTTCCATCTTGGCGTCGGCATCTGGAATTTTCTGTGCAAGTGGGGACTGGCGGCCACCGTCCGCGCCCAGCGCGCCGCCGGACAATTTGGTGTTCTGGTCGGAGTGGTATTCAGCATCGCAGGCATCCTGATCATTCTGAGCTTTCGCTTGAACTGGCATCCCTTCGCTTCTTACTTGATGAAATGAGACAGCCGAAAATTATTGTGGTGGGCGGCGGCCTCGCCGGACTGATGGCCACCGTTCGCGTCGCGGAAGCGGGCGTGCCGGTGGATCTTTTTTCCATCGTTCCGGTGAAGCGCTCGCATTCGGTTTGCGCCCAGGGCGGGATTAACGCGGCCAAAAATCAGAAAGGCGAAGGGGATAGCACCGCGAAACATTTCGACGACACTATTTACGGTGGCGATTTTCTGGCTAATCAGCCGCTGGTCAAGCGCATGTGCGAAGCCGCCCCCGGCATTATCGATCTTCTCGACCGCATGGGCGTTATGTTCAACCGAACTCCCGAAGGATTACTCGACTACCGGCGCTTCGGCGGCACGCTGTATCACCGCACCGCTTTCGCGGGCGCTACTACCGGCCAGCAGTTGCTCTACGCGCTTGATGAGCAGGTGCGCCGCCACGAATCTGAGGGCAAAGTCACAAAATTCGAGGGCGTCACATTTTTGTCCGCCGTAATCGATGATTCCGGGGTGTGCCGCGGCATCTGCGCTATGGATTTGCGCTCCATGGAAGTCGCTACTTACGCGGCGGATGCGGTTATTTTCGCCACGGGAGGCATTGGCGCGATTTTTGGCCGCTCCACGAATTCTGTGGTCTGCACCGGCTCCGCGCAGTCGGCACTTCTCCAGCAAGGCGTCGATTATGCCAACGGAGAATTCATCCAGGTCCATCCCACCGCCATTCCGGGCGAAGACAAGCTGCGCCTGATGAGCGAATCAGCGCGCGGCGAAGGCGGCCGAGTGTGGGTGCCGAAAAATCCCGCGGATCAGCGCGCGCCGCGCACCATTCCCGAAGCGGAGCGCTTTTATTTTCTGGAAGAGTGGTTTCCCAAGTACGGAAATCTGGTGCCGCGGGACATCGCCACGCGCGCCATTCACCGCATCGTTTATCAGGAACGCCTCGGCCTGCACGGAAAAGCTGCGGTCTATCTCGACGTGACGCACATTCCGCGCGAAACGCTCGACCGCAAACTCGAAGGTATTCTCGAAATTTACGAAAAGTTTCTGGGCGTCGATCCGCGCGAAGAACCCATGCAGGTTTTTCCCGCCATGCACTACACCATGGGTGGGATGTGGATTAACGCGCAGGACCAGGCCACCAGCGTGCCCGGAATCTATGCCGCGGGCGAATGCGAGTATCAATATCATGGCGCCAATCGACTGGGCGCCAACTCGCTTGTCTCCTGTATTTTCGGCGGCGGCCTGGCCGGGCCTGCCGCGGTGAAATATGCCGCTGGGCTCCAGTCTGGAGCGGACGCGGCGTCATCCGCGGTGTTCGAGAAAGAAAAAAAACGCCAGGAAGAGAAGAATCAGGCGCTCATTTCCAATCAAGGCGACGAGAATCCGATCACCATCTGGCGCGAGCTTGGCGAAATTATGACCGAGCACGTCACCGTGACGCGAATTAACAAGAATCTGGAGCGGGCCGATGCCGGAATCCAGGCGCTGCAGGCCCGTTATCGCAAAATCAATTTGAGCGACCGCACCAAATGGTCGAATCAGACACTGAATTTTGCGCGCGAGCTGGAGAACATGCTGACCCTGGCTCGCGTGATCACCCTGGGAGCCCTGCAGCGCAATGAATCGCGCGGGGCGCACTACAAACCGGATTTTCCGGAGCGCGATGACGCCAACTGGCTCAAGACCACGCGAGCCAAGTTTGTGGATGGCGAAATTCGCCTGACTTACGAGCCGGTGGACATCACGCAGATTCCTCCGCGCCCGAGACGCTACGACGCAGCGAAGTAGGCATTAACGTTAGACCGAAAGTTTTGAGGCAGCGCGAGGTTGAGCATGGCCGACAATAAAAAAAAGGAAGTCATCGTACGCGTCAAGCGGCAGTCCGCTCCCAAACAGCCCGCCCACTGGGAGGAATTTTGCCTGCAGTGGCGCCCGTACATGAACGTCATCATCTGCCTGCGCGACATCGCCGAAAATCCCGTGACCCGCGAAGGTAAACAAACAACTCCGGTCTCTTACGATTCGAATTGCCTTGAAGAGGTCTGTGGCTCCTGCGCCATGCTCATCAACGGCAAGGCCCGCATGGCCTGCTCCGCGCTGGTCGATCAGCTGGAACAGCCCATTCGCATTGAGCCGATGTCCAAATTTCCCGTGGTGCGCGATCTTTCCGTCGACCGCCAGTTCATGTTCGAGAGTTTGAAGCGTGTGAAAGCGTGGATCCCCATCGACGGAACTTATGATTTGGGCGAAGGCCCGCGCATGGCGCCCGAAGTCCAGGAAAAGGGCTACCCGCTTTCGCGCTGCATCACCTGCGGCAACTGCCTGGAAGTTTGCCCGCAGGTGAACGATCACAATGCCTTCATGGGCGCGGCAATTTTCAGCCAGGTGCGCCTGTTCAATATGCATCCCACCGGAAAAATGCACGCCAAGGAACGCTTGGTCGCCGCAATGGGCAATGGCGGCATTGAAGACTGCGCCAACGCGCAGAATTGTGTGGTCGCCTGTCCCAAAGGGATTCCGCTGACGGAATCGCTGGCGGAAATAAATCGCGAAGCGTGGAAGCAGGCGCTTTTTGGCTGGCTCGCTGGCTGACGCGATCGGGACCAGTTTTCTTCTCACCGCCCAGCGCGCAGGTTTCTGTCGCACGCTCTTCGTTTGCGATTACAATCTGGCGTCCGCCGAATTATTTTGCATGGAGAATAAATGATGCGCGCGTTGCTATTTGCACTTGGCTGCATCTCTCTGCTGGTGGTTGCCGGTTTGGCGCTTTCCACCGGAACCATTTCACAAAAAGCCCGCAAGCTGCATTTTTCGTCCATCGTCGTCGACACCCACGACGACACCACGCAGCGTTTTCTCGACGGCAAATTCGATCTTGGGGAGCGAGCTAGCGACGGCAGCATCGACATTCCGCGGATGAAGGAAGGCGGGCTCAGCGCCATCTTTTTTTCCATCTGGATTCCCAGCAAAGTTACCGGCCCGGAAGCCGTGGATCACGCTATCGACCAGATTGACGCCGTACGCGAACAGGTTCGCAGGCATCCGCGTGAAATTGTGCTGGCGACCACGGCCGAGGAAATCCGCGAGGCGCACAAAAAGGGACTAATCGCGGCGCTGATCGGCGTAGAGGGCGGCCATATGATCAACAGCGACCTTGCCGTCCTGCGCACTTACGCCGCCCTTGGCGTTCGCTACATGACGCTGACACACAGCGGCAACGACGAGTGGGCGGACTCCTCCACCGACAAAGCTGCTCACAACGGACTAACCGATTTCGGCAAAGATGTGGTGCGCGAAATGAATCGCCTCGGCATGATGGTGGACATCTCGCACGTGAGCGACAAAACGTTTGCCGATGCATTGGCCGTCAGCACAGCCCCTATGATCGCTTCGCATTCGTCTTGCCGCGCGATCTGCAACGCTCCGCGCAACATGACCGATGAAATGATGAAAGCTCTCGCCGCCAGGGGTGGCGTGGTGCAGATTAACTATCATGTGGGCTTCCTGAGTCAGGAATTTCGCGACGCGGAAAAAGCCGACCCCAAAATCAATGCCGGCATCGAGATGGAAGTGAACAAGCGCTGCGGCAACAACGAAGCCTGCCAACTGCTCGAAGGCGACCGGCTGACTCGTGAAGCTGTTGAGCAGGGCAAGCTGCCGCGCGTCGGCTACGAAAAGATTATCGAGCACATCGACCACGCCGTGAAAGTTGCCGGCGCGGACCATGTGGGCCTCGGTTCCGATTTTGACGGCGCCAACATGCCCTATGGCATGGAAGACGCCACTAAACTTCCCTACATTACTGAAGCATTGCTCAACAAGGGATATTCCGAGAGTGACGTCAGGAAAATTCTGGGCGAGAATACCTTGCGGGTCATGACCGAGGTCGAACGCGTCAGCCGCGAATCGAACGCGGGCAGCAAGAATTGATCCGGGCCAATGCAATTTTGGGTCACCGCAACAATCCGCTAAAGAGGGAAGGGAAATGAGAAAATTCGCTTTTGTGATTGCCGCCGGCTTGTTTTTATCGGCCACACAAATTTCCGCGCAAACGCCTGTGACTGCTCCCGCGAAGCCCAAGGCTTCGACGGCGCAGAAAGCCCCGGCCAAAGCCGGGACTACATCCACGGCTGCGAAAACCTACGATCACGCCTTGCTTCGCCCATCGCTGTTGAAAGACAAAGCGCCCGAGTCGTATCAGGTGATTTTCTCTACCACCAAGGGCGACTTCACCGTCACTGTCACGCGCGCTTGGGCTCCCAAAGGAGCTGACCGCTTTTACAATCTGGTCAAACACCATTTTTTTGACAACGCCAGTTTCTTCCGCGTGCTCACCGGATTCATCGCCCAATTCGGGCTCAGCGCTTATCCTCCCGTCAACGCGGCGTGGTCAAAGGCAACCATCACCGATGATCCCGTCACGCAGAGCAACAAAAAGTATTACGTGACGTTCGCCACCGCCGGGCCGAACACGCGCACCACGCAGGTGTTCATCAACCTGGCCGACAATCCGCGGCTCGATGGCATGGGATTCGCAGCGTTCGCGCAGGTCACCGACGGCATGAATGTGGTCGACACTTTGTATGCTGGCTACGGCGAAGGCGCGCCCAGCGGCGGCGGCCCCGATCAGGGCGAGATCGAAAAGCAGGGCAGGTCCTACCTCGACAAGGGCTGGCCCAAGTTGGATTCCATCAAAAGTGCCAAGCTGGTTCCCGTGCCGGGCGCTGCTACTCCGGCGCATAAGAAGACGCTACCGGCAAGAAAGACCGTCCCGAAGCCTTAGCCCGAGGCAAGAATCACCAAATCGAATGAACCGAATCGAATCTTTAGCATCAACTCGATTTGACAGCCTATCCGCCGTCGTCGTACTCTACTTTTCGATGAACCTTTGTTGCCAGATGCTCTGTTGTCCGTGCGCATGCAACGCTGCGTGTCGCATGACCCACAGCTCTGGCCCGACAAGTTTCCGAACTTAGCGCACGCATACTAAAAAGTTCCGAAGCCCACGTTGCCAGAGTCCTGGTGAACGTGGGCTTTTTGTTTTTGGACGCGAAGTTCAAGGCTCAGTTGCTTTACAGGTGAATT
>JBBRZT010000079.1:0-13073 GCA_038236395.1 Candidatus Acidiferrales bacterium | reverse complement strand
TGACCTTCTTGAATGGCGCAGTGAATTTCCGATTCTGGAAAACTCCACGTACATGATCAGCAATTCGCTGGGCGCGATGCCGCGCGCGGTTTACGAGAGCGTGCGCGCGTATGCGGACTCGTGGGGCAATCGCGGAATACGCGCGTGGGAAGAAGGCTGGTGGGAGATGGCGGTCGGCGTGGGAGACAAGATCGCGCCGCTCATAGGCGCCGGCGCTGGAGAGATATCGTTGCACCAGAACGTGACGATTACGCAGGCGGTGATTAGTTCGTGTTTCGACTTCGGCGGAGCGCGAAACAAAATCGTGATGGTGGAGCAGGAATTTCCTTCGGTGCAATATTTTTACAACGAGCAGCGGCGGCTGGGGGCGCGGATCGAGACGGTGGCGAGCGCGGATCCAATTCGCATCGATCTGGAGAAGTTGCTGGCCGCCATCGATGAGACGACGCTGCTGGTGCCGATTTCGCAAGTATTGTTTCGGAGCTCGTACATCGTGAATGCGCGGGCGATTGTGGAAAGAGCGCATCGCGTGGGCGCTCACGTGGTGCTGGATGTTTTTCAGGGGACGGGCACGATACCGCTGGATGTGAGAGGGCTGAATGTGGATTTCGCGGTGGGCGGCGTTTTGAAATGGCTGTGTGGTGGACCGGGCGTGGCGTACTTGTATGTGCGTGAAGATTTACGTGCGAAATTGCGGCCGGCACTGACGGGCTGGCTGGCGCACCGGCGTCCGTTTGGGTTTGAGACTGGGGCGATTGATCGGCGCGAGGATTCGTTTGGTTTTCTGAATGGCACGCCGCATGTTCCAGCACTGTATGCGTGCAAGCCCGGGCTGGAGATCATCAACAAGGTAGGGATTGCGGCGATTCGCGAGAAATCGATGCGGCTGACGGCGCGGCTGTTGGAGGGAGCGAAGGCGCGGGGTTGGCGGGTGAATACGCCGGAAAATGCGGCAGAGCGGGCGGGAACGGTGTCGATAGAGTGCCCGCACGCCGCGGAAGTTTGCCAAGAACTGGTGGCGCGAAATGTGCTGGTGGATTACCGGCCGAAGGCGGGGGTGCGCATCTCGCCACATTTCTATAACAGTGAAAGGGAGTGTGATTTTGTTTTGACGCAGATGGAGGAAATTGTGGCCGGTATCGAAGGGCAAACGCAGGGCGCGGCGACTGCTGGGAGTTCTACAACTGAATGAGCGGCGCCGATCCCGATCTTTCCATTGTGATTCCGGCTTACAACGAAGAATTGCGCTTGCCTGCGACTTTGGAGCGGCTGGCGGAGTATTTGCCGACGCTGGGATTGCAAACGGAAGTGCTGATCGTGGATGATGGCTCGCGCGATCGGACTGCGGCCGTGGCGGAAACCTTTACGGGAAAGATTTCCAGGCTGAGAGTGCTTTCGAATGGAACGAATCGCGGAAAAGGCTACAGCGTGCGGCACGGGATGCTGGAGGCTACGGGCGAGTTGGTGCTGTTCACGGACGCCGATCTTTCCGCACCGATCGAGGAGTCGGACAAACTTATCGGCGCGCTGAAAAATAGATACGACGTGGCGATTGGCTCGCGAGCGTTGAATCGCAGTTTGATCAGCACTCATGAATCGCCTTTCAGGGAATTCGCGGGAATCATTTTCAATAAGATCGTGAGAGTGGTCTTGTGGCTGCCATTTGTGGATACGCAATGCGGGTTCAAGGCGTTCCGTCGGGAGCGCTGCAGAATTATTTTTGAATTGCAGCGTATCGAAGGATTCGGGTTCGATCCCGAGCTGCTTTATCTGGCGCGGCATTACGGATTGCGGGCCATCGAGATTCCGGTGCGCTGGGGGCATTCGCCGGACACCAAAGTAAGCATGCTGCGGGACAGTTTCAAAATGTTTATCGATATATTTGTGATTCGCTGGAACGCGCTGAGCGGGAAGTATGCGCGGTCGCGGGCGACGACAGCTTTATAGGCGATTTCGCAGATCTCAACTTTATAATACAAAGTACTTGACAGCCTCTCCTCGGCCTGTTAATTTGCGGGGATGCTGAAGAGTAGCTCCGCGCCAACTCCTACGCCCAGGCCCGGCCCGATTCCTATCGATGCGAGGGCCGCGGATCATCTTCGATATATTCGCGAAACCATGGAGTCGGCGGCGGAATTCACCGCGGTGCCCGGCTGGGGCGGCGTGGCCATGGGGATTACCGCGCTGGTTGCGGCGCTGGTGGCTTCGCAGCAGAGCACGCCGCGTGCCTGGTTTGGCGTGTGGCTGGTCGAAGCGGTGATTGCGGTGGCGATTGCAGGACCGGCTTCCGCGAGAAAGGCGCACCGGGCCGACTCAAAACTATTTTCCGGACCCGGGCGGAAATTCCTTTTCAGCTTTGGGGCGCCAATTATTGCCGGCGGACTGCTGACGTTTGCGCTTTACAGCGAGGGTTTGTTTGGAGTGTTGCCCGGGGTGTGGCTGCTTTTGTATGGGGCGGCGATTGTGACCGGCGGGGCGTTTTCCGTACGAGTGGTGCCGGTGATGGGGTTGCTGCTGATGGCCCTGGGTGGCTGCGCGTTATTTGCGCCGGCAGCGTGGGGAGATTTGTTCATGGCTGCAGGATTTGGATTGGTGCAAATCGGATTTGGCGTGTGGATTGCGCTGCGGTACGGAGGTTAAACGAAAATGGGAAAATCTGCTGCAATTCCACAAGACCGCGGGGCACGTGCGCGGCAGCGCGAGGATTCGATCACGACCGTGCGGGAACAGACGCGTGAAGCGGTATCGCCGGATCTGGACCGGCTGATTCACGAACGCATCCGATTGGGGATCGTGAGCGCGCTGGCGGTGAACCGTTCGCTGACGTTCAACGAGTTGAAGGCGCTGTTAAAGACTACGGACGGTAATTTGAGCGTGCACGCGCGAAAGCTGGAAGAAGCGAATTACATCGTGTGCACCAAGTCGTTCGACGGGCGATTGCCGAAGACGGAATACCGGCTGGCGGGAGCGGGACGGCGGGCGCTGGAACGTTATCTGAACCACATGGACGCATTGATCCGGGCGACCCGGGAGAAGTAAAAGACTCGAGATTTGCGGCGGGTCTTTTTTTGGACCGTTTACTTTGTATTGCAGAGTAGTTTGTGATGTTGATGAAAGATCGGAAGGTTGACCATGCCATCTTTGACTTCGATTGAGTCAGCAAGTGCTTCGCGAATTCCGAAAGCTGCTATTCACGTAGCTATTATTTCGGACGGGAACGGGCGGTGGGCGACTGCCAAGGGCCTGCCGCGATCGGCAGGGCATCGAGCGGGGGCGGAAACGGCGCGCAGCATCATTGCCGCGGCACAAGGGCTGGGGATTCACACCTTGACGCTATTCGCGCTGTCTTCCGCGAACTGGCAGAGGCCGGCGCACGAGGTGGCAGCGATTCTGCCGCTGCTCCATGAGTATCTTCTGACGGAGACTTCACGCTGCGTGGAGGAAGGTGTGCGGTTGAACGTGATCGGGCGGCGCGATCGCTTGCCGGTCAATCTGCGCCAAACAATCTGCGACGCGGAGGCCGCGACGGCTGGGTGCGGGCGGCTGCACCTGCGGCTGGCTATTGATTATTCGGCGCGAGAGGCGATCTACCTGGCGGCTTGCCGCTTTTACAAGGTTACGGAATTGTCCTGCGAGGCGTTTGGGAGAGTGATGGCGGAGTTCAGCCGCGGTGGATCGACGGACGTGGACTTGTTGATTCGAACGGGCGGGGAGAAGCGGCTTTCGGATTTTCTGTTGTGGGAATGCGCGTTCGCGGAATTTGTGTTTGTGGAGAAGCGGTGGCCGGACTTTACGGCGGGGGATTTGCGTGCGGCGGTGGAAGAGTTTGGGCGACGGGAGCGGACGCGGGGAAGATTGCCGGAAGCGATTGCCGGGTAGCGTTTTTGTTTTTTAAAGACGATTCCACTGCAATTTTGGGTCTTGGTAGCAGCGATTTTGATTTTGTTACATTAGATAAAGCGCGAACAGCAGATTCCTCATCCGCGGAAAATACGCGGTGAGGAATGACGCGCCTGGGTGGTTGAGCTGAGATGGTTGCCAATATGAAGAACGACCTACTGCGTCGAGGTGGAGCTGCCTGCGTGGTGCATGGCGAAGGCTTTGTGGAGGATGCGCAGGGCGGTTTCGGTGAGATGGAAGCGCGCGAGGTCGTCTTCGCGGGCAAATTCCACGTCGGTGACGTCGCTGGCGGCGGCGTGATCTCCGCTGATGCGCTCGCAAAGGTAGTCGGCGATCACGAAGTGGTAGCGTGGGTTGGTAATTTTGCCGGAGACGCCGCCGGCAGCGGCCGATCCAGGGATGATACGCTCGAAGACTTCGATGAGGTCGAGGACGCGAACGTGGAGGCCGGTTTCTTCAAGTAGCTCGCGGGCGACTCCCTCCTCCAGAGTTTCGCCCAGCTCCAACATGCCGCCGGGAATGGACCATTCACCGCGCAAGGGCTCGCTGGCCCGCCGGATCAGCAGGGCGCGGCCACCGTCGATGACCACGCCACCGATTCCAACAATGGGACGGTCAGGATATTCGCGGGAAGAAGGCATTTTTCAGCAGGACCGGATCAACCAGCGACGCGCGAACAAGACACTTTTGATGCCACACATTCTATTTCCGCTTCTTTCCGCACACGCGATTTACCTACCCAGTTGACTTCACACCGCGGAGTATATAATACGTTTCACGGCAGCCGTCGGGCTTCGCGACGGTGCCGGGCCAATAACTTGATGGAGGATGGAGACGTGATTCGCTGCCCTGAATGTTCGACCGAAATCGATGTCGACGAAGACGAAGTGGAAGAAGGCGAAATCCTAAGCTGCCCGGAGTGCGAATCCGAGCTGGAAGTTTCGCAGATCCACCCGGTTCATCTGAACGTCATCTCCGACGACGAAGAGGACGATGACGAGGATGACGAAGAAGAGGAGGCCGAGGTGGCGGAGAAGGGCGATGTGCTGGACGAGGAAGAAGAAGAGGAAGAGCTCGACGAGGAGTGATGAGACTTTACCGCACATCGGGATGTACATCTCGGGCGGTGGGCGCATCATCTAAGGTAACAGCAAGTAATCTGGGAAAAATCGGGCAACCATCTCGTCAGCGGGCTGGCCAGTGGGCCATTGGAGAACAAGGTGAAGCATCGAAGGCGGTGGATCATCAGTCTCGCGACAGTCGTCACAATCTCAACAATCTCAATGGGCGCGTCGATATTTTGTTCTGCGCTGGCCGGGCAGGAACCGGCGGTCGCGCAGCAGAGCAAGTCCGCGAGTGCTGAAAGTTCATCGACATCCAAAGCGAAACGCAGCCATGCGAATGATTTATTGATTCGCGGCACGGTTTTCAACGAGCACGGATTGTCCATGCAGGGAGTGAGATTGCGCATCCAGCGGGTGGATGCGAAAAAGCCCCACTGGGAGGCGGCTACAAACTTTCGAGGGGAATTCGCGGTGCGCGTGCCGCAGGGCGCGGATTACCAGATTGCCGCGGAGGTAAAAGGGTTCGCCAAGCAGTCCCAGGCGGTGAATGGAAAAGACGGCGCCGCGGAAGAAAAAGTTATCTTTCACCTGGAGCCGGTCAATGGAGGCAAGGGAGGCAAGCCATGAAATTTAGCCGGAAAATTGCCGGGCTGGTTGCGCTGTTGATTGTTTTCGCGGCGGTGGCGGGAGCACAGGATGCCAAGCACGAATCGCAACTGCGCAGCGTGCACGGAATCGTAAGCGATAAGGCGGAAAATCCCATGCCGGGTGGAGTGGTATTCCTGAAGAATACCAGGACGAACGCGGTGCGCAGTTACATTGCCGAGGATGAGACCGGGAGCTACAAATTCAGCGGACTGGATCCCAATGCGGATTATGAGATACATGCGGAGAAGGATGGGGCCAAGTCTTCGACGCGTACGATTTCGAGTTTTGAGAGCCGCAAGGAGATTGTGGTGAATTTGAAGATTGATACGAAGAAGGGGTAAGAACAGCAGTCATTTTGGAGAAGGAAACGCGCCGCTTTCTGGCGCGTTTTTTTGTTGGGGACAATTGTGTGGTTGCAAGAAAACACGAAAGACAAACGGAGGTGGCTCACGCGATAGATCGAAGAGAGATTCCTCGACTACGCAAGCTCGGAATGACCGTTCTGAATGTTTTGGCTGAGTGATTGCCAAGATCACTTTGCGAAAACGAGCAGATTTGTACAGCAATCTTCGCTGCTTGTGATTATTGTTGCGGTTGGACGCCGATTTGGGTGCCAATTACTTCGCCGCTGACGATGATTTCGACGCGGCGATTTTTCTGGCGTCCGGCGGAGGTGGCATTGTCGGCGATGGGCATGGCTTCACCGAGGCCCGAGGAGGAAATCGAGGCGGTGTCTAGACCCTGTTGAACGAGATAGTCTCGGACGGCGCCGGCTCTTTGTTCAGAAAGTTTTTGGTTGAACGCCGGACTGCCTACGGAGTCGGTGTGACCCTCCACTTGCAGCTTGAGTCCGGGATAAGCCAAGACGATTCCGGAAAGTTTGGCGAGGGCCTCGCGCGCGGGGCCGCGTAGAGTGTATTTTCCCGTGTCGAAGAGCACGTCACCGATGTTGACGACCAGACCGCGCACGGTGTCCCTGGTTTCGAGAATCACGTTGAATTGCTGGAGAAGCCTGGCGCGGAGCTGCTGCTTATCTTGTTCAGATTGAGCAGCGACCTGCTGGGCTTGTTGAGCCTGGGCCTGGGCCTGTTGAGCCTGGGCCTGAGCATCCTGGGCCTGCTGTGCGGATTGAGCAGCCTGTTGAGCTGATTGAGCCGCGGCTTCGCGGGCCTGCTGTTCCTGCAACATGGCGGCCTGGCGCTGCGCGTCGGCTTCCGCGCGGGCCCTGGCTTCATTCGCGGCAGCTACTTCAGCCTGCATTCTCTGGCGCTCGGCGTTTTGGCGACGCTGGGCTTCGTCTTCCCGGGCGGCGCGGGCGCGGGCCGTTTCGGCTTCGGAGGCGCGCTGGCGTCTGGCGATGCGCTCTTCATCCTGGCGCTTTACGGCGATGTTGCGGGCGTCTTCGGCGGCCTGCACGGCGTCTCGCGCGGCGGTGGAGACTGCTTTATGTTGTTTTCGCAATTGGTAATCTTCGGCGCGGCGCATGGCATCCTCCGCTTTGGTCCATGCTTCGGGAGCGTAACGAGCGGCACCCTGAGCTTTGGCGATGCGCACGGCGTTGCGGGCTTCGTAAAGTGACAGGGGAACCTTGGAATCCGACATGTAACGTTCGAGGTGCATATCGTCGTAGACGCCGCGCTGCAAAAGATCGAATCGCGCATTCACGGTACTGACGGAGCCCTTGGTGTCACCGCGCACGACATTTTCCAGCACTACAAGTTCGCTGGGATAACTTACGCCAAAGTACGGCTCAGCGGTGACGATCATGGCGAAATTCTGGAGATTGGTGGTGACTTCAAGCTTGCTTTTGCTGCCGTCCAGAATGATTTCGCCGAGGTTATTGGGAGTGCCCTGAGGAGAAATGGCCCACAACACATAGGTCAAATAGGCTGAGCCGAAAGAGGAGGCCGGTTCGAGGTATTCGAATTCTCCTTTGATGGCGACGCGGCCGTGTTTGGCTTCGATTTCCGCCTTGCCCTGGGCGCGGGCCATCAGAGCGGTTCCCTGGAAATCGATTTTTGTAGAGGAGTTGTCGCGGTAGTTGACGGTTTCGGTGTTGCGGGAAACGCGGATATTGATGAGCGAATCGGAGTCGGAATCTCGCCGATGGCTGTCTTGCGGCAGGGCATGAGAAGGCGGGACGGAGAGCAACAACAGGGCCGAGGTACGAAGTAGTCTGATCATATACATTGCCTCGATTTCGGGATTTCGGCGGATCGGGGAGGGAACTCAATCCAACGGGCAAGTGTAGCTGGTATATAGGGTATAGCTATCGGGAGAAGACGGTATAAGTAAAGAAGGGGAATGTGTCCGAACCAGGGACATAGAGCGACACGTGAAGCCTTGGAATGGACTATTACGAGGAGTATGCTGCGGCGTATTGAGGAGCCTTTTATGGCTATGGCCACGAGGAGTGCACTGCGGGTCTCTTTAGTCTGTTTTTTCGCAATGACCTCGGCTGCAGTAGCGCAGCACACTGCTGATAATCGCGCGGGAGCCGACGGTGGAGTGGCTCGCGCCGGGGTGAATGGAATTGGCGCGCCGCAGTGCATTCACTGCCCGCCACCGGGGTACACCGACAAAGCGCGAGCCGCCAAATATACCGGAACAATTTTATTGGATATAACAGTGACTGCCGATGGAAACGTCATCGATCCTGTAGTGACGAAGAGTCCAGGCCTGGGATTGAATGAAAAGGCGCTGAAGCAAGTAAAGAAATGGAAGATGAAGCCCGCGCTCGGCCAGGATGGAAAACCTGTAAATTGCCGGGTGCAAATCGAAGTCAGTTTCCACTTGTACTAGCCGATGGCTGACACCTAAGAGGCGCGACGTATCTCAAGGCGACAATTGGCTCGTTCCATTGGGAACATCTCCACACGCAACTTCGGCGTGCGGGCGACCAGAGGCGTAGAAGCCAGGACATAGATGCCTACGATCGGGGATTACTTTGACCGTCGCGGTCAGCGGACCGGGAATCAGGGCTGGGTGGGAGTTACTGCGGGATTCTTGCACTGATAGAGCAAGCGCAAGGCTTCGAAGAAGGGCTTGGCGCTGGCATCGACGGCCACTTCACCGGAGTATCTGACTCCTTCTTGAGCATCCAGGTAGACTTCGGTGCTGCGAGTATCGTCGGCGCGAAAATGCAGCGGCAGCGGCGCGGGAGTTGTCTTGTCGATGAGGGACACAAACTTTCCGCTCTGGCAGGAGTAGGACTTGCCCCAGAGTGAATCGAACAGAGCCCTGGCACTGTCCTGCGGTGGCATGTCACCGGAATAAAGGATTCTCTCGGCGTTCCACTCGAGCGTCCCGTTCTGGCCTTGATGGCCGTGGAACTTAATGGAATGAGGAACGGTTTGCGGTGAGGTAGAGGCCTGGCCAGTTTCTGTAGCAGCCTGGTTGGTGGCTTTTTCGGGATTGGTGGAAGAGGCGGTCATGATCGGTGTGGGATAGGGCAGGTCCACGGAACCGATCATGCCGGTGCGGGTATCGCAGACGAGCAATCGAATGCGCGCGGTCTCCGGTTTAGGCACCAAGGATATGGTGTGGGAAACGCCGTGTGCCAGTACGGATTGATACTGGGCTTCCGTGAATTTCTGACCGATACCCTGGCGATTGTATTGCAGCGGTAGTCCGCGGGCGTTGAAAGTGCAAGTGGCAATATCAATCTGAGTATTTCGCACCCCGTCATCCGGCGCGCCAAAAGAAAGAGCATTGGGGTCGATGACGAGAAAATACTTTGATTGGCCTGGCTGATCGGGAGGCAGAGCGCTGCCTTCGACGACGATCGAGGTGGCGGTAAGAAAATCGTTGCACGCGGCTTGAGAGATATGCACATCGGTGTCTTTTGTGTTGCCCGCCGAAATCGTGGCGTCAGGTTCGCGCGCGAAGTAGCCTTGACGAAACGAGAGATGCACGCCGGGACGGGTAGTTTTCACGGAAATGCGGCGAAACTCTCCGTGCCAATTCTTGTCGGCAGGGTAATAGCTCAACTCGTAGTAAGACGACGAATCGTCGATCGCCTTTTTCACGCATTCCGAGAGATCGTTGTTATTGAGGCAGACTTTGCCGCCGGTTTCCTGCGCAAGGTCTTGCATGGATTCTTGAGTTGAGAAGCGCACGTTGGTCTCGCGATTCAACGTGGCTCCTTGCGAGAAAGGATTCGCCTTTCCCCGCGACTCGGGATCGAAGAGCGCCTGGGTCTGTAACCCCTGGGCATCGACGGGATAAACGGCGATCTGCGCGTCGGTGAGGGCGCTCGCCGCGGCGGACATGTCGGCTGCATAGCTGCGGACGCCGCTGAACCTGGCCACCATGGTGAGGTTGGCGTCCGGCGAAATGGCCAATGGAAAGGCGGACGACAACCAGATCAGGTTTTTCCTGCCGGGGTAGCCGCTGACGTGGCGGGCAATCGTGCGCAGCGCTTCCAGGGTCAACTTCACGCGAACGTCCATCGATTCAGCGTATTGCTCTCTCTCAAATCGCTGCAGCTCCAATGCGCGCATGGCCAACAGACCGCTGGAGCTGCTGGTTGGCGGCGGTCCCCCGGGAATGTCGCTTTGGCCCTCAACACCGGCCATGTGTTCGAGCAGCGAGGAATGGCTCAAGGTATCGTCGCGTGCATCCTTGGCCTGTAACTTGGTGGCCTCGAGCGATAGGGGCTGTTCAGCCGCGGAATGCAGCAGTTTCGAGTCGGTCGTAAATCCCTGAATCAGTCGCAGGTCCTTGCCGAGCAGAAAAACAGCCATGGGAATTTCGCTGGGAGCGGATGCGAGCAGCTGAACCATTTTTTGCCTGACCTGCAATTGTGTCGTTGCGTCGGTGTTCAGACCATCGACCAACAGAATGGTAGGCGGAGCGGACAAGCTTTTAGTGGTCACCAGATTCGTATATACGCCGGCAGGAAGCTGAAGCGCCGCTCTTTCCGGATCCGGAGCCTTTGCCAAGGAACGGTCCAGCAGCCTGAAAGATGCGATTTGTTGCTGGCCTTTATGGGAGCCGGCCTGCTCGGTAATCTGAAAATCACTGGGGGCAAGGTCGCGGACGGAATTTCCGTGGCGGTCACGCGCGACAACGTCGACTGTGACCAGGCGGGTAGTCACTTTTAAAACTGCGGGAGGTTCCTGCCGGGAAGGCGGCGTTTGGAGTTTTTGCTGGGAGTTCACTGAGGCGCACAGGAGAAGAAAAAGCGCCGCGATAGAAAAGAAGCGGACAGCCGTACTGATGGGCGGAGAACACGAAACATTCATTCAGTGACCGTCCCATTCTTCAAAGGTGCAAGCATCACGAGACCGGAATCATTTTTGCCAAATTGACGTTGTGAGTTTGACAGAATTTTCAAGACCATTTTCATTGATCATATTCGAAGAGCAAAAATTCGTCCCGCGGAACAAAGGTAGTTATGGGACGCCGCGAGGATCAAGCAGGTTCCACAGGTGATTGGTGCCGGCGGAGGGAATCGAACCCACGGCCTAGGGATTATGAGACCCTCGCTCTACCACTGAGCTACGCCGGCACAGGACAATCATGCTACGGATTCATTCGCAGAGGTGTCAAGCCGCGCACAGGGAACAGGAGTGCAGGCGCGGGCGATAAATGTGACGTAAGAGATATCTCAGAGAGTCCTATACATGGTGGTACCAAGGTACCGTTGACCCTAGGGGTGCCGAAACCTACTCTTCGAATTGCAAGACCATAGGTGGCTTGTGCGCAGGCGAAAGCCCAGCGAAACGAGCAGCCGTGGAAGTGTGTACCGATATGGCACAGTCAATACTTGACTTTGCCACGGGAATGGATAGAGTGCGCCCTGAGGTTACCCCTCGGAGGGCACTATGTCCCGCATTTCAACGGCAGTACTCTTGGCCATGTTGGTTTTGGCCGGAGCGATGGGCTTGAAGACAGTAGTGACCACGCACGGAGATGGTTCCGTGTTGATGGCCAACGGTACGGCGCCAGTTCCGCCGACACCGTGGAGAAACGGCACGGCACCGGTACCCCCGACGCCGTGGAAGAACGGCACCGCACCAGTTCCACCGACACCGTGGAATGGGACGGCACCGGTTCCGCCGACACCCTGGTAATAATTAGCTTCACAGCGGGTTAATCCGCTAGTGCCAGGGCGTCAGAAAGCTGACGACGTGCCTGGCACATTTGAGTACATCATCTGGTTCGTAGGCGCTCTCCTAGAGGCCTCTGTGGTGGTGTGTTCATTGCTTCGCGGTCCCTTTAGGCGGTACTTCACCTTAAACCTTTATATGTCGACCTCCGTTCTGGTTAGCGTGGGGCGATACCTGGTGTTTTCGCGGCACGGATGGACGTCGCCCGAATACACGTATTTCTACTACTATTCCGATGCGATTCTGACCATCTGCCTGTATTTCGCCTTGATGGGCCTATATGCCATCGTGTTTGAAGAATTGAAAGCGACGATGCCGCTGCGAGTATTCATGATGCTGCTGTTGATCGGCACGGCGTTATTTTCCTACAGCGTGGTACACCAGTCGGAATCGCGGATGCTCACCCATTACGTGGTAGAGATTTCGCAGAATCTTTATTTCGTGGGACTAATTCTGACCTATGTGCTGTGGGCAGCGCTTCTGAAACTGCGCGAGAGTCGCGTGCGGGTAATTCAGATCGTTCTGTCGCTGGGCGTGTATTTCAGCATCAACGCGGCGAATTATGCGCTGCACAATGCGTATCCCAACTTGCGAGTCATCTGGGAGTATTTGCCGCCGGCGGCGGGAATGTTCCTGCCGATCGCGTGGATCTACGCGTTCATGAGATTTGACGACGAGGCTCGGTTGGCGCCGGGACGACTTGCGGTGGTGCCCCGATGATGGCCGCACTGATATTCGTGTTTTCATTTGCGGCGCTGCTGCAATTTTTCGTGTCGTATTGCCGGTCGCTAATTGCAGCGTCGGCTCGCCGGGCACTCTCGCTGGATGTGCAGGACGTAATCGGAATCAGCAGGAGCGCGTCGGGCGAAGACTTTGAGCGGGTGATGCAATTCCTGCATCTGTGTCCGGAGCGCCGTGAGGACCGCGGCGGGATCCAGGCGATCGGCGCTTACTTCCGCCTGCTGGGCGTGGCGAGCAAGACCATCGGCTTGGTGGTTCCGGCGCTGCGCTCGTGGGTGGAAGCGGAGCGTTCGCAATGCGCGTATTTCGCGGCAGTGGCGCTGGACCGGAGAATCGCTTACAGCCGGGATATGCTTGCAGAACAAATGACAGCGTAGATTCTTCCTCGTAGTTCGCCTTGAAGTTGCTCAGAGCTCACCATTCCTTACAAGTTTTCCCGCTGCCTGATTCGCCACAGGACTACTACTTTCTTGGCGGCAATAATTCCGGCGTGATATTCTGACGACGTTCTCTCCTTCACCGGGGTGAATGCGTCCGCAGCGCAAAAACAATCGGTGACTAAAACCTGCTTGCAGTGCGGCGCGGTATTGCCTTCGGGCGTATCGCT
>JBBRZT010000078.1:0-13113 GCA_038236395.1 Candidatus Acidiferrales bacterium | reverse complement strand
GCGTTTGAGGGGCGGGACCTGCCGCACGTGCCGGAACTGGAAGATGAGCGGGTGCAACAGCCACGGAAACGGTTTTTGTTTTTTTAGGCGCTGAAAATATTTGTGAGTTTAGGCCTGGCCCAGCGGCAGGCCAGCCCAGGTATTCATGAGGCCGAGAACTTCCCGCACAACATCAAGAGCGTCGCGCGTCTTGTGCCACCAGTGATCCCCGTCGTATGGGTCGTCCGAAGCGGCGCGGACGATGGCGCGGCTCTGGTCGCGAGTGAGTGCCCGCCAGAGAGCACGGACGCGGCGAGTGTGCGGCTTGGTGGTGACGATGATCACGACGTGCAGAGGAGCGGCGCTGACGGCGGCGTTGATAACCACGATTTCGTCGGCGGTATTGAGAATGGGCGGGTCGAGCACGCGAATGGCTGCGGCGGGGACGCCTTCGTGGATCAGAATTTTGGTGTTGTAGATTTCTTCTCCCACATAGGACACGCCGAGGGACTCGAGACTTTTGCCGGGCTCGGTGGAATGGGTGAGCCAGATTTCTTTGGCGTAGCCCTGGCGATAGAGCTGGGCGGCTTCCATCGCGCGGAGCGGCATGCGGCCGCTGAGGATGGCGATGGCCTGAGCGTGATCGAGGGGATCTTCGACAACCAGCCAGCGGCCCACGCAAAGAAAACTGATGACCGCGGCGATGAATACCAAGAGGCCGAAGATGCCGCTGGAGTGCCGGACGTAAACGCGCGGCGCCGCGTTGGAGGGCGCGAAGCTGTTTTGAAAAGACATGTCCGGGCTGGGGCGTATCTTGCCACTTTCGCGGGGAGATGCAAAGCGTTGTGGAAGTGGTCAATCGGCGGAGCGCAGGCTAAACTGGCGGTTCGGATTTCGGAGGATGCATGCGGGCAGTGGTGACCGGCGGAGCGGGATTTCTGGGGTCGCACTTGTGCGACCGGCTGCTTGCGGAAGGCTGGGAAGTGCTGGCGGTGGACAATTTTATCACCGGCGCGGAAGAGAATGTGCGGCACCTGAGCGGGAACGCAAAATTCCAGCTGCTGAATCAGGATGTGAGCGAAACCGGCGCGCTGCAGCTGGATGGGGAAGTGGGTTACGTGCTGCATTTCGCTTCGCCGGCCAGCCCGCCGGATTACCTGAAGCATCCGATTGCGACACTGAAAGTGGGCTCAATCGGGACGCAGAACGCGCTGGAGCTGGCACTGCGAAAAGGCGCGAAATTTTTCATGGCTTCGACGAGCGAGTGTTATGGCGATCCGGAGACTTCTCCTCAGAGAGAGGATTACTGGGGGCATGTGAATGCCATCGGGCCGCGCGCGGTCTATGACGAAGCCAAGCGTTTTTCGGAAGCGATGACGATGGCTTACCACCGGCACCACTCGGTGGATACGCGGATCGTGCGGATTTTTAATACGTATGGGCCGCGGATGCGGTTGAACGATGGGCGAGCGTTGCCGAATTTTGTTTTTCAGGCGCTGAGCGGGCAGCCTCTGACGATTTATGGAGATGGAAAGCAGACGCGCAGTTTCTGTTACGTGGACGATTTGATCGAGGGGATTTACCGGCTGATGCTTTCCGGGGAACATTTTCCCGTGAATATCGGGAATCCGCAGGAGATTACCATTCTGGAGTTTGCGGAGCGCGTTCGCGCGCATTTTGAGAATAAGCCGAAGATTATTTTTGAGCCTTTGCCGCAGGATGATCCCAAGCGCCGGTGCCCGGACATCGGAAAAGCGAAGCGGCTGCTGGGGTGGGAGCCGAAAGTGCAGTTGGAAGAAGGATTGAAGCGGACAGTGGCGTACTTCAAAGAGCAGTTTGTAGCGCAGCAGAGCGGTTCAGTGCGGCGATAGCGCGTTTTTAATTTTGAAGCCGCGACAGAGCGGCTATGATTTCGAGACGTTGCCTTCGGAGCGAAGATTTTCCCTGCCGAAAGAATAATATTCAAAGCCCAGTTCGCGCATGAGCGTGGGCGAATAGAGATTGCGGCCGTCGATGAGGAGCTTGCGAGCCATGAGCTTCGCAGCGCGGGTCCAGTCGAGAGTGCGAAAAACATCCCATTCGGTGCAGAGCAATGCGGCGTCGGCTCCCTTGAGGGCTTCGTAGGGATCTTCGTGATAGTGGACCTGCGGGAATAAAACTTTTGCGCGGTCGATGGCTTCCGGGTCGCTGGCGTGAACCTGAGCGCCATCGTCGAGCAGGCGCTTGACGACTTCCAGAGCGGGCGCGAAACGGATGTCGTCGGTGTTGGCTTTGAATGCCAGGCCGAGGACGGCGATGTGTTTGCCTTTCAGAACCCACAAGGCTTTGCGAACTTTTTCCAGATAGCGGTCGATGCGCTGTTTGTTCACCGTTTCGGCGGCTTTGAGGATGCTGAAGTCCACGCCCACGGAAGCGGAGAGGTGAATGAAGGCCTGCACGTCTTTCGGGAAACAAAATCCACCGAAGCCGAGGCCTGCTTTGAGGAACTGTCCGCCGATGCGGGGATCGAGTCCCATGGCGTGAGTAACTTCGTCGACGTTGGCGCCGAGCTGTTCGCAGAGGTCGGCGATGACGTTGGCGTAGCTGATTTTGAGCGCGAGAAAAGAATTGGAAGCGTGCTTGATCAGTTCCGCGCTGTTGATGGTCGTGACCAGGAAAGGCGCCGGCGGGCCGGGCGGGCAAGGGCCGTTGTGAATCGGACAATGGAAACGGCGTTCGAGAATGGGGGCGTAGATTTCGCGCAATTGCGCGGCGGAAGATTCGTCTTCCACGCCGACGACGATGCGGTCGGGATGGAGAAAGTCGGAGACGGCGGTGCCTTCGCGCAGAAATTCGGGATTGGAGGCCACGCGAAACTTGATGCCATTGCGCGAATACGCGCCGAGGGCGCGTTGCAACTCGAAGCCAGTGCGCGCGGGCACGGTGCTTTTTTCGATGACCAATTTTGAGGATTGCGCTTCCTGGGCGATCTGGCGGGCAACGTGGTCGATGGCGGAAAGGTCGGCTTCGCCGGATTCTTTGGGAGGAGTGCCCACGCAGATAAAAATTACATCGGCGGCGCGGATGGCTTCAGCGGCGTCGGGAGTGTAGGAGATGCGCCCAGCTTTGCGAGCGGAGGCGAGGATGGTGTCGAGATTGCGCTCGTAGATGGGGACGATGCCGGCATTCAGGCTGGCGATGCGGTGGGTGTCGATGTCGGTGCAGATTACTTGGTGGCCCGCTTCCGCGAGGCAGGCGGCGGTGACCAGGCCCACATACCCACAGCCAATCACAGAAAGATGCAAGCGAACTCTCCTGAGCCGGAATAGTCAGCGCGGGGAACAATGCGCCGACGAGACTCACTATCATCGCAGAACTGCGGACAGAAAGGCAGATGCCCGGCGAGATGAACCGGTGAAATTCCGTTACAAACTTGGCTTGCCCATCAGCAGGCCGCGAAGTCCCAGGAGGACCAGTTGGGGGCGGCGGCGAATGACGTTCCAGAGCAGGCGCGCGGATTCGTCGCGATTGATTTCGCCGAGGGAGGCGCGGGTGGCGGCGTCGAGCAGGTCGACGAGCTGGGAATAATCCTTTTGCTGAAAATGATGCAAAGTGCGGCGGATCAGCCAGTGGGTGCTGAGCTCGCGGCGCAGCGCGGACAATTCGTCGTTGCGGCCGCCATGCAGAATGGATTGGGCGACAGCCAGTGCGCCGCGAAAACCGGTGACGATGCCGCCGACAGTGGAGACTTTAACCTGGGCGGCTGCGTCGCCGACGAGAAAAACGTCGCCATTGCCGACGCGTTTGCGGACGGGTATCCATTTCTTGTAGACGGGAATGCGCGCGCCTTGCCATTCGAGCGGCTCGAGATTTTTCTTTTCGAGGAAGCGTTCGAAGCGGCGCTTGGTGTCGCTGCCATGTTCGCCGATGACTCCCAGGGCGCCGCGCTCGGCAGACTCGGGGACCAGCCAATAAAAATAAGGAGTGTCGTCGGGGACGAACCAGACGCGGGTGGTGTCGACCGGGCAGTCTTTGGGGAGGCGCACGATGGCCTGCATGAGTGGCACGGTTTCAACCGGGGGCCAGCCTGCAGTGCGCGCGACCCTGCTAGTGGCGCCGTCGGCTCCTACGATGCTGGCGGCGTGCAATTCTTCTTTGCGGCCTGCGGTCTCGGTTTCGAGGCGCAGGCCGCTGGAATTGGGGCCCAGGCCGAGGAAGCGAGTGTCGAAAGAAAGTTGCGCGCCGGCTTGCTGGGCTTCGCGAGCCAGCGCGGGAATGAGTTTGGAGCGCTCGATGATCAGGTCGGGCTGTGCGAGGGCAATCTGCGCGGAGCGGCCGTCGGTGAAGAGTTCGAAGCGGCGGATTTCGTTGACGATGCTTTCGCGGGCGGCGGCGCCGAGCTGATTGCGGAAATGGCTAGTGACGATGAGAGTACGCGCGGGAGGATCGAAGTGGGGCTTGGATTCGAGGACGCGCACGCGGCGTCCACCGCGAGCGACGGCCGCGGCGGTGTATAAACCCGCGGCGGAACCGCCGACAACCATCACTTCGCCATTTTCCCGGCGTGAGCGGGAATCGTTAGACTTTTTTGCCACCGTTTGGTATGCCCCAACGACGCGGGTTGGCCTGGACGTATTTATAAACGCCGCGTTTAAATTATTGAAATCTACGGTCCGACCTTTGGGGAACTATGAGATCAGCTGGATAGGACGCCCCGGTAAAGTATAGCGAAACTGAGGTGAGGGGCAAAGAAAGAGCGGCGGGTAGACGGTGATTTTCTGTGCCGGATACACGAGAAGGGTCAGTCAATAGTTGGAAGGCGATCGGGCGGGAAGTGCCGGTACAAGTGATCGAGAAAATTGCCGGATCATTTTACCAAAATCTCCACACGCGAATTCGGCCGTGTGGGACACCCAGAGTCAAAATCGGAATCCAGAGTCAAATTAGAGGCCTAACGAGAAGGCATGTTCAGGCGTGAGATGTGTTTTTTTGTTGGCGTTCGTAGGGGGCGTGTTCGAGGGCGGCTACGCCGGCGAAGATGAGGGCTAGGGCGATGAGGCCTACGAGGGCTGCGCCGCGAGAGGGGAGATAGCTGACCAGCACGGCGGCGGCGCCACTGAAAGCGCCGAGGACATACAGAGAGATGACTGAGCCGCGATGGCCGAGTCCGAGATTGGAGAGGCGATGCGCGGCGTGGTCTTTGCCGGGGGTGGTGAAGGGCAAGAGGCCGCGGCGGGCTCGCGAAATGGTCACCAGCGTGGTGTCGAAGATTGTGGCTCCCAGGATGAGGACGGGAACGAGCCAGCCTGCCAGGTGATCGGCGCGCTCGAGGCGCAATTTGAGGCCGAGAGTGGCGAGCAGGAAGCCGAGGAACATGGCACCGCCGTCACCCATGAAGATTTTGGCGGGCTTGAAATTCCAGCGCAAAAAGCCGGCAGCTGCGCCGAGGAGCGCGGCGGCGAGCGTGGTGACCAAGGTCTGGCCGTGCAGGTAGGCGACCAGGGCGAAAGAGACGGAAGCGATGGCGGCGATGCCGGCGCAGAGGCCGTCCATGTGGTCGAGGATGCTGAAGGAAGCGGTGATACCTACGACCCACACGATGGTGAGGATGCCGTCGAGAATGTTGCCGGCCCTGCCGCCGACGAGAACGTTGAAAACCTGGGCGTGGATGCCGCTGAAAAGCAAAATGGCCGCGGCCAGAGGCATGCCGATGAACAGTTTTATCTGATGATGCAACCAGCCGCGGTCGTCGAGGATGCCAACGGCGGCGACGAGGGAGGCGGCGGCGAGAATGCCTTCAATTTGAGCGCGGGCGGGGCCGTCGAACACGAAGAGGACGGCAATCATCACCGCGCCGTACATGGCCAGGCCGCCGAGTAACGGAATGGGGCTGAGATGGACCTTGCGCGGGCCGGGCAGATCGACCATGCCGACACGCAGAGCCAGCGCGCGCACCGGAACGACCAGAAGCAGCGATGCGAAAAGAGCAATGAAAAATGCAAGCAGGCCAGCGGCCATGCAACCTCATGGAATGGAAGCGAACGCAGCCCTGAGGACTGGAGGCCGAGTTCACAAAGATTTGCCGGATTGGGCGTCCGGCTCCAAAGACCAAGACGGCTGCCCCACTCAGCGAAGATACGATACTTACAAATTTCTAAGGCATCAAGTAAGGATTATGCGGTAGTACGGTGCCGGTAATAACCAGGTGGATACCAAATGTGTTTTGAAGATCGCGGGTTTGGTGGTCGAGGCTTACGGAGGGAGCGGCTGGTGGAGGGTTCCTTTAGTGTCGAGGAGCGCCGGTTGCGGCAGAGACGATCGAGGCGAGCTTCTGCATTTCAGCGGCGCGGGAGTATTGGGTAGCGGCGAGCGAGGCTGACTGACTCATGGCGGCGAGGCGGCTGGGATCCGCTGCGAGCTGACGGATTGCGGACGCGAGGGCAGCTGGATCGGAGGGATCGACGCAAACCGCGAAACCGTGGTGGGCGCCGAGTGTGACGACGTCGGTGTCATCGGGAGCAACGGCGACGATGGGTTTGCCAGCGGCGAGGATGCCGAACATTTTGCTGGGGACAACGACGCCTTGAAGACCGAGTTTGATGGTGACGATGTGGGCGTCGGGCGCGGCGAGGACGGAGGGGATGTCGGCTGACGGGAAAAAAGGCAGGAAGCGGATATTGGCTGCGCCAGCGGCGAGAGATTCGAGGCGGGCGCGCTCGGCTCCATCGCCGACGAAGACCAAGCCGATGTTGTCATTTTCGAGTTGGCGCGCGGCGGCGATGAGGATGTCCCACGCGCCGTAAAAACCCAGATTTCCGGCGTGGAGAAGGACGAAACGAAAATTTGCGCGGATGGCGCGGATGACTTCGAGATTGAGCGGCGGCGAAGGCGAGCCGGGGGGCGGAACGTCGACACTGTTGCGCACGATAAAAATTTTGGAGGAATTGACGCCTTTAGAGATGATGCGCGCGCGCATGTCGTCTCCGAGGACGATGATGCGCGCGGCACGGCCTAGAGCCCAGCTGTGGAGATGCTCCCAGAGCTGGGAAATGAGGCCAGTGCGAACGATGGAACCCGCTACGGCCATGTCGGGATACATGTCCTGAATGTCGTAGACGACGGGCTTGCGCTTGAGCATGCCGATGATGGCGGCGGAGATGCCGTTGAAGGGCGGATCGGTCATGGCCAGGATTACGTCGCAGGGGAGGAAGAGCGCGCGGAGAGAAGCGAGCTTTGCGTAGGTGAGGTAATTGAGGAGGCGAAGTTTCATGTTCATGCGCGGGTAGGCGGTGGAGCCGACGCGAATTATGGTGAAGGGCGCGGAGTCTGGCGTGGTGATGCGTTCGGTTTGCCAAAGTTTCCAGGGGCGGCGTTGGGTGGGGTCGTAGGAGGGGCGGCCGCATAGGACGGTGACTTCGTGAGATTGAGAGAGTGCGCGAACCATGGACTCCGCTACTTTGGCGGTGGCGGAAGTGTCGGGAGGGAAATACAGGTTCAACAACAAAATGCGCATGGGCAGATTGTACAGGGAAGACGGAATGCGGCCTGCGTGGAGTGATTTCGATGTGCGGTATTATCGCGCGGCGGTTACCTGCGGAATTTGCGTGCGGAGCTTACGTGCGGCAGTTAATTGCGAGTGACGAGGAAATCGTTAAGGACGAGAGCGTCGATCTGGGTGCGCAGGAAGCAGTCGATGGCTTCTTCGGGGCGGCAGACGATGGGCTCGTTGTCGTTGAAGGAAGTGTTGAGGACTACCGGGACGCCGGTGAGATTTTCGAAGGCTTTGATGAGCTGCCAGTAACGCGGATTGGCTTCTCGAGTGACAGTCTGCAGGCGGCCGGTGCCGTCGACGTGGGTGGGAGCGGGAATTTTGTCGCGCATTTCGGGGCGCACCGAATAGGCGAGGGTCATGAACGGGGAGGGATGGGATTTTTCGAAATAATCTCCGGTGGATTCCGCGAGGATCGAAGGAGCGAAGGGGCGGAAGATTTCGCGGTGCTTGATGCGGCGATTCAGAATTTCTTTCATCTCCGGGCGGCGGGGATCGGCGACGATGCTGCGGTTGCCGAGGGCGCGAGGTCCCCATTCGGCGCGGCCCTGAAACCAGCCGAGAATTTTCCCGTCGGCGATGATTTGCGCGGTGTTGCGCATGAGATCGGGCTCGGAGAGTTCCGCAACGGAATAACCGTTGTGGGCGATGGCGCTGAGGTCGATGGCGCGGCGGACTTCGTCGCGTGAATAGCCAGGTCCCCAGTAGGCATGATTCATGACGAAACCGCGGGCCTTGCCGAGGATCTGGTGCCACACGTAAAAGGCGGCGCCGACTGATAAGCCGCCGTCACCGGCGGCGGGATGCACGTAGACATTTTGAAAGCCGGTGGAATCGAAGATTTTTCCGTTGGCGACGCAATTGAAAGCTACGCCGCCTGCCAGGCAGACAGACTTCAGGCCGGTTTCTTTGGCGAGCTTTCGCAACATGCCGAGGTAAACCTCTTCTAGGCGAGCCTGGAGAGATGAGGCGAGATTTTTGTGGCGCTGCTCGAGCGGCTCGTCGGGATGGCGAACCGGTCCGAGGAGGCGTGACATTTCGGGGGAAAACATTTTGCCGAGGGTGGGAGTTTTGTCGGCGTCGGCCCAAGACATCTCTGGACCGGTGCGATGGTGGGTGAAGTAGTCGAGGCCGAGGCGGAAACCGTTGGCGCGGGAGTTTTCGTCGAAGCGCACGATATCGCGAAAAGCTTCGAGTCGATCGGGCTGGCCGTAAGCGCCGAGGCCCATGACTTTGTATTCATCGCCGAACTTCAGGAAGCCGAGGAATTGAGTGACGGCGCTGTAGAAAAGTCCGAGCGAATGCGGGAAGGCCACCGAGCCGTGAATGGTCATGCGGCTGCCTTCGCCAACTCCCCACATGGAGCTGGCAAAATCGCCGAGGCCGTCGGCGGAAAGTAAAGCGGCGCGTTCGAAAGGGGAGACAAAAAAACTGCTGGCCAGGTGGGCCTGGTGATGCTCGATGCGATGAAATCTTGCTTTGAGCTTGCGCGGGTCGGTGTCGAACGCGACGGCGAGGGCTTCGGGGATGCCGGCGAAAGTGGCGAGGACTTTGGCGCGCTGGCGTGCGAACGAGGGCATGCGCAAGGAATAAATCAATTTGGTGAAGAGACGCGCGTAGGGATTGCGCGGGATGGCGACGTGATCGATGTCGGAAAGAGTTAGGCCGGCTTCCTGGAGGCAGTAGCGAATGGCCTGCACGGGAAAACCGGCGGCGTATTTTACGCGATTGAAGCGCTCTTCTTCGACGGCGGCGATGAGCTGGCCGTCGCAGACAATCGCGGCAGAAGCGTTGCCGTGGTAGGCATTGATTCCCAGAATGTTCATCGAATGATCATGGAGCGAGAATCAGTTTAACCTTTCCGGCGTGAACATCGAAACAGAGGCGCGGCGCGTTCAGGCCGGAAGGTGACGGCACCATTCGTTTAGAACGTAGAGGGACCAGGGGCGGGACCAAGAAGTTTTTTTGGCGAGAAAATCGTTCCAGACAGCGCGCACGCCTTCGGAATGGAGATGCGGGGCGAGTTTCGGGGAGATGGAGGCGAAACTGGCTTCGAGGCGAGGGCGGAGAGGGCCGCGCAGCCATTCTTCCCAGGGCAAAGTGAAGGTGCGTTTGCGCTGGGCGAGAATTTCCGGCGGCAAAATATCGCGAAGAGATTCGACCAACAAAGCTTTTTGCGAACCGGCTCGTCGGCGCGCGGCATCAGGCAGGGCGCTGACAAATTCGACCAGAGGAGTATCGAGGAGCGGGACGCGCACTTCGAGGGAGCGGGCCATGCTGACGGAATCGGTGTCGCGCAAAAGCGTTGCGACCATGTAGGTGCGCATTTCAAGCCAGGAAATTCCGGCGATGGGTGGGAGCTTGGCGGCTTCATCGGCGGCGCGCTGCAACCAGCCGAGCCAGGTGGGATCGAGAGTGACGCCGTCGGCGTTGAGGGTGCTGGCGCGAAAGCGCGGGTCGATGAGCGATTCGAGGCGGCTACCGGGAGGGAAAAGTGCGCGCGCAAAAAAATATGCATGCGGCAGCGTGCCCGGAGTGGTCCACGCGGCAGCGGTCTTGTGCGCGGCGTCGGAGGTGGTGAGCGCGCCGAGAACTCCGCGCAACACCGGCGAGGAAGCACGGCGCAGCGGCGCGGGAAGAAACTTGCCGAGCTCTCCCAATTTCTTGAGGCGCGGAACATCCGAAAAAGTGGAATAGCCTGCAAACAGTTCATCGCCGCCAAGGCCGGAGAGCGCGACTTTCAGTCCGACTTCGCGCGCGGCCCAGGAAACGAAATAAGTGTTGATGCCATCCATGGTGGGTTGATCCAGGGCGGCAAGGGCTTCATCGATGCGCGAAAGGATGGCTGGGCCGTCGAGCGGGATTTCCGTGTGACGCGAGCCGCAACCATCAGCAACGATGCGCGCGAGAGGCGCTTCATCGTAGGCAGTGCCGGGAAAGGTGAGCGTGAAGCTGGCGATGCCTGCTTCGGCTCGTCCGGCGAGCATGGCGATGGCGCTGGAGTCGAGACCGCTGGAAAGAAAGAGGCCCACGGGAACGTCGGCGATGAGGTGGGCTTCGACGGCGCTTTGCAAAAGAGGGCGGAGGTCGCGGGCGGCGGCGGAAAAATTTTTAGGGCGCTTGGGATCGCGAGCGGCAGGACTGCGAGCGGGATCGTACCAGGGGCGGGCGCGAGGGACGCGGCGGCGCTCGGGAATGTGCAGCAACATTTTGTGGCCGGGCGGCAGGGAGAAAACGCCATCGAGAAGGGTGACCGGCTCGGACACTGAACCGAAGAGAAGGTAAGAGGTGAGAGCGTCTTGCGAAATTTCGGCGGAAGAAAGCCCGGCGGCGAGCAGAGCACGCACTTCCGAGGCGAAGGCAAACCCGGCTGGAGATTGCGTATAGTAAAGCGGCTTGATGCCCAGCGGATCGCGCGCGATGAATAACACGGGGACGGGAGTCTGGCTCCGACGCAGGTCGAGCAAGGCGAAAGCGAACATGCCGCGCAACTCTTGGAGACAATCTTCGCCCCACTCTTCCCAAGCGTGGACGAGAATTTCGGTGTCGGACTGAGTGGCGAAGCGGTGGCCACAGAGAAGCAGGGTTTCGCGCAGCAGGCGGTAATTGTAGAGCTCGCCGTTGAAGAAGACGGCTACGTCGTGGGTTTCATTCCAGATGGGCTGATTGCCGCCGGGCAGATCGATGATGCTGAGGCGGCGCATGCCGAGGGCCAGGCCTGGGGCGCGCGGCTCGTCGAAGAGAAAACCTTCGCCATCGGGGCCGCGGTGTTGCATAGCGGCAGCCATGGCGCGGACACGCGACGGGGCGTGTTGGTCATGTGCAGCGAAGGCGACGCCGCAAATGCCGCACACGCTACTCTTCAATCTCCGGCGTAGAAAAAAAAGTGGCGCCTGCGCGAGCGATATGGTGGCGCAGGTGAAAACGAGGGACGCGCAAGCGATGATCGGCGTACCAGGCCAGCAGCAGACGAAGAATGAAGAAAAATGCAAAAACAAAAGCGGAAGCGAAGAAGAAAAAGAAAGACTCGCGCTCGAGAAGCAGGCTCCACTCGGCGCTTTCATCCCACGTGGGATAAATGCGCTGGAGGGCGGTACGCAGACCGAAACCGATAATGGGCAGGCGGGCCACGTGAACGTGGCCGACCAGCAGGTAGTTGTAGAAGGACGGATAGCTCGGGATATGTCCAGTGGCCTGGTTGAAGACGTCAGGGTCGCGCAGTTCCTGGCGAGTGAGGGTGTGGCCCCGAGCATCGCGCAGAATCAGACGGAAGGTGGGGTCGACAATAATCCAGCGGCCGTCGATAAGCACCTCAGCGACGACGTGATTGGCGAAGTGCTGAGGGCTCAAAAGAAGCAAGCGGCGAGCGGTGAGTCCGGAGCTGCGAGAAAGATTCAGGAAAGCATTGGTGGCTGTGCCGCAAACGCCGAGCAACTGGCGGTAATTGAGGGTGACCTCGGGATTGCGATTGGCGAGGTTAGCGGGGTCGACGGCCACTGTGCGAGGCGGACCGGAGCGCATCCAGCTGAGGATGGCGTCAATTTTTTCTTCGGGCGTGGCTCCACTGGGAACAACGGCGTCAGAAAATCCCTTGAGATAGCGGCGGACGGAATATTCCCAGGCGACGGAGTAGCCAAGGAACAGCAAGGAAACGATGAGCAGGGTATTCACGGTGCGCCAGATGACGCGGAACATCGCTACGCGCTTGGGGGACGGGGAGGTCAAAGGCTACTCCCCCGGCCGTGACGGGACAATGGAATTTTGTGTCGAGGAGATCAAACGAGCGTAAAGAGATTCCATCTCGGCGACAGGTTCTTCCCAGCCGAGACGGGAAGTGACTTCGGCGCAGCCGGCGACGAGTCGAGCGTGGAGCTGCAAGTCACTGAGCAACTGAGCGAGCGCGTTTGAAAGAGATGCGGCGTCGTGCGAGACCACCAGACCGGCAATATCTTTCAGGTGCGGGGCGATGCCGCATTGTTCGGTGACCACCACGGGAGTTCCGGCGGCGGCGGCTTCCGCCGCGGTGTTGCCGAAATTCTCGTTGCGGGAGGGGAGGACGAAAACGTCGGCGTCGCGGTATGCCGCCCATTTGTCTTCGCCAAAGATTGGGCCGGAAAATTTCACGCGGGCGGAGACACCGAGGCGGGAGGCCTCGGCGGCGAGGCGCCGCTGAAGTCCACCTTCGTCAGGGCCCGCAAATGCCAGCATCAGATTATTCTCCCCAATACTTGCCGGTAGCTGCGCGAAGGCTTGCAGCAATAGCTCCGGACTTTTTTTCAGCGACAGACGACCCAAAAACAGGATCAACCTGGCCTGGCTGTCGATGCCGAGGGAAGCGCGAAATTTGCCGCGGGACGGCCAAGATGGGGGCGTCTCCACACCGTTGCGGCGGACCACAATTTTCTCTCGCGTCACTCCAGCGGCGGCCAGTTCTTCGACTTCCTGTTGCGAAGTGGCGATGACGACACTCGAGCCAGCCAACAATCTCCTGCCTATAAATGAATGATACATCCGTTTCAGGAGGACGTTCCGGACAATCGGCACGAACATGCCGATGGGCTCGATGACGTAGGGAATTTTTCTGGCGCGAGCGGCGGAAGCGGCGG
>JBBRZT010000077.1:0-13278 GCA_038236395.1 Candidatus Acidiferrales bacterium | reverse complement strand
GGACATAGCACCTAAGAGCCACCCTCGCCGTAATAAGGAGCAGTCATGGTGAATCGCCGGATGTTTCGCCCCGGCTTTGCAGACGTAAAAGAATCAAACTCCCCCCGGCCGGTCCACAACGGTCCCGCGCCGAGCAAGAAAGCCGCCCCACCCGAAATGACCCACGCCGAGAATTTTTACTGGGTCAAGCAAATGCAATCTCACACCCCCATGGCCGTCGTCCTGGAAGACGGCGAAATCCTCCACGGCACAGTCGAGTGGTACGACCGCGACTGCATCAAGCTCACCCGCCAGGGCAGCCCCAACTTGCTAGTCTTCAAGCGCGTCATCAAATACGTCTACAAAGACGGCGAAGAATCCGCCGACGGCGGCGACGAGTAGCCCGAACTAGTTCCTTAGGAGGCGCGGGCTTCAGCCCCCGCGTTACCGCGCAATTCGAATGGGGCTAGACCTCGCGTTAGCCGCGCAATTCGATCGCAATATTACCGCGCATTAGTTCTTTGGGAGGCGGGGGCTTCAGCCCCCGCGCTACCGTGCATTTCGAACGGGGCTTCAGCCCCTGAAGCCTAGGGGCCGCACAAGGAATCTGGTGTTCAAGCCCCGATCGCGGTAGCATTCCGACTCCTCAAAATAACCGTTCTTGATAATTACCTTTCTGATATAATACTCCCCAGGCAACACCGCGTCCAAACTCGCAACACACCGAAGAACCATGCATTTCTTACATCCCAGCAGTTGAACGCTCAACTACCTTTTCAAGCCACGTAGTTGAACGCTCAACTAAGTAAAAGTCCTAGTACACCACCTCAAACAAAGCACTTAAATCTCGCAGTCCCGGAACGGTCACTGTCCGCGCAGCGTCGAAACGCACGCAGTAGCAGCACAAGAGCCAAAACTCAATGTCACGTTCCCGCACCCGGGAGCGTCTAAAAGGCAACGTCCCGCTGATTGCATCACGACCAACGCACTAAGGTATCGTTGAACCAAGACACGGCCAGGAGCACCAAACAACTTATGCGCATCGGGATAACCTGCTACCCAACCTACGGCGGCTCAGGCGTGGTCGCCACTGAACTCGGCACCGAACTGGCCGCCCGCGGCCACGATGTCCACTTCATCAGTTACGCCCCGCCCATCCGCATGAACCCCAACGACCCGCACATCCATTTCCACGAAGTGGAGGTCGCTTCCTACCCGCTCTTCGACCACCCGCCGTATACGCTGGCGCTCGCTACAAAAATGCTCGAGGTATTTGAGTCCGAATCGCTCGATCTCCTGCATGTGCACTACGCCATCCCGCATTCCGTCAGCGCCATGCTGGCCCGATCCATGGCCGCGCCGCGCCGCCTGCCCTTCATCACCACGCTGCACGGCACGGACATCACCCTGGTCGGCAGCAACCGAAGCTATCTCCCGATCACAAAATTCTCCATCGAGCAGAGCGACGGCGTCACTGCCATCTCGCGCTATCTGCTGAACCAGACCCTGAAAGATTTCGACATCAAGCGCCCCATCGAAGTGATCCCCAATTTCGTGAACTGTGACCTGTATACCCGGGCAGCCGATCAAGGACTCGCCAAAAAATGGGCGCCCAACGGCGAGCCCATCCTGATGCACCTGTCGAATTTCCGCCCGGTAAAGCGCGTGCCGGACGCCGTGGAAATATTTGCGCTGGTTCGCGAACAAATGCCCGCAAAACTGGTGCTCATCGGCGACGGCCCGGACCGCGGCGCGGCGGAATACCTGGTGCGCAAGAAGAAGCTGCAAAAGGACGTGATTTTTCTCGGCAAGCAGGACCAGGTCTACGAAAAGCTCGCCGCCGCGGATTTGTTTTTGCTGCCTTCGCAGTTGGAGTCCTTCGGACTAGCAGCGCTGGAAGCCATGGCCTGCGAAGTTCCCGTCATCGCCACCAACGTCGGCGGCCTCTCGGAAGTAGTGGAGAACGGCGTCGACGGCTACCTGGTGGAACCCGGCGACGTGAAGTCCGCGGGTGCCCACGCCATCGAAATCTTGTCGCGCGCCGATCGCGGCCGCGAAATGGGCCGCACCGCGCGCCTCAACGCCAAGCAAAAATTCTGCGCCAACGACGTGATCCCCCAATATGAGCGCTACTATCAGCGCGTCCTGGAATCCGCCTCAGCCGCCAACGCCTGAGTTCTGCGATTTCGGTTTGTCGGTGAAATCGTCAATCCCGCGGGCAGCTGCTACCTCTTAACTGAAGATGGATGCTCGGCGATGGCGCAGGAAGTTGCCGCAGCGCATTTGCGGCGCGCGGCGATCCAGCGGTAGGCGGAGCGCAGCGCGTCCATCATTCCGGGCAGCCTGGAGAGCCAGACTATCGGGCGCGCCCACCAGATTTCTCGGGCTAGCGCGACGGCGGCATCCGCGCCGCCGAATTGTTTTCCATCGCTGAGAAGAAGGCGCATTTCGAGCAGCAGTTCTGAGGGAGACAAACCGAGGAGCGGACCTACGCGTGGATCCTGCAGCGGAGCCAACGCGAATCCGCGCTTTTGCAGCGTGGGCGCGAGCGCACGAACGATTTTTACGCAGAAGGCGCAGTCGGCGTCGTAGAACAGCCAGCCCCGAGCGTGACGCCCTTTGCTGTCGGTGAATTCAGATGTAAGCGAAATCATTCCCGCTACCCCGCTTTTTTGCGGCCGGTGCCCAGCAGCGTGATGACTTTGCCGCGCAGCTTGACGACGCCTTTCAACGCGGCGTCCGGCATGCGCACCACTTCTTCGAAGAGGCCGGTCATGGCGCTTAGAAAATCGAGCATGCTTTCCAGGCGCGCCAGCGTGTAGGCGTCTTTCGCCGGGTCAGCTTTTATTTCCTGGACGCATTCGGAGAGCAGCCGCAGCGTGGGATCGATTTCCCGGCGCTTGCGCTCTTCGCTGACGATGCGAAAAATTTCAAAGACATCTTTGGTGCAATCGAAATGGTCGCGGCGGTCGCCTAGCACGTGCACCACGCGAACAATGCGCCAGCCCTGCAACTCGCGCAGGCTGGTGCTGACGTTGGAACGAGCCACGGCAAGAATCGTGGCAATCTCGTCAGCCGGCAAAGGGTGAGGAGAAACAAACAGCAGCGCATGAATCTGCGCGACGGTGCGATTGATGCCCCAGCGCGTGCCCATTTCGCCCCAATGCAGGACGAATTTCTGGGCCATGGGGCTGAGGGGAGTGGGTTGTGTGTGTTCAGTCATTTCTGTCTATTCAGAAACTACAGTAGCTAGGGGAGGTTGTCAAGTATTTCTTGGGTTGGCCTTATTCCCTGCTATCGGCTTATTTTTGTTCCGCTTACGAGGAGCACCTCGGCCGGAAGACTCACGCATCCGTCTGCGCAGTAATCGCGCAATGAGGCGAGCGACTCGCGATTCAATTCCGCCAACTGCTCTCTTGAGAGTGACGCTATTTTTGCACGAAACGTGTCGGACATCTCCCGACGCATCGCCCAGAAATCTTCCGCGGAGATCGGCGCTTGAATCGCGAATTGGAATAGGCGCTCGGACACCGCCACCGCGCCGGCCTCATTCAAGACCTTTTGTAACTTCCCAGGTGCGGCAAATCGGAAAGCGTCAAAAGCATCGGGATCCGGCGGCGCTGGAGGGACATAGCGATCAATAACGCGCGAGAGCAAATAGTGAAAAGGATTTTTTTCAGCAAGATGCCACACCGCCAAAACCAGTTTGCGCCCGGGCTTCAGCACTCGCAGTAGCTCGCGGGCCGCGTCGATAGGCGAAGGAAAAAACATCGCGCCAAAGCGGCACATCACCGCGTCGAAAGTGTCGTCCGCAAACGGCAGATGATCAGCAGAAGCCAACTCGAATTGCACATTCTTTAACGCAAGACTCTCTGCCGCTCGCTGCGCCGCTTCGATCATTCCACGAATCGGATCGATCCCGAAAACTTTGCCTTCAGGCCCGACCAGCGCCGCAAGACTCAGCGCAGGTTCTCCCGGCCCAGTAGCAATATCGAGAACAGTATTGCCGCCGCCAAACTGCGCATCCTCAACCAGCGCCTGCGTAACCGGCGCAAACATCCCCCGAATAACTTCGCGGTGCTTCTCCCAGTACGGAGCGGAACCGCTCCACCGTTTTATGATTTCGTCTTCAGGCTGCATACGCAGAAGTATAGCCGCGAGGCGTATTGGACGAGGCAGTTCATTTCAGTTCACGACTCCCGCATCACTTCGGATAAATGCCACTCATTCCCAGACAAAACGCAGTCACAATCATCGTTAAGAGCAGCAAACAGAACGCCACGCTCATCCGAAGCTCCCATTGAGGCTCTTCGGGCTCCCCCGCAAGATAACGCCGATTTACCTGTTGGAGCGACGAGTATCGCCAGAGAATCCAAAGGAATATGGGCAGGATCACTGGCGACACGCCTAGTGCTATCAAGATGTTTCCTTGAAAGCCCTCAGAAGTCTTCGTCGAGCCCGAGAACGGGAGCAAAACAAACAAGCAAATGTAGACACCCACCGCACGCATATACACACGATTGATGGGAGTGTCCGGTTGAAAGGGATTGTTAACGTAACGAAGGAAGCTTGACGGCAAAAGCAACAGGACAACGCCTATGCCAACAAAAATGAGAAGAACAAGGGCAAAGACAATTGTGAACGAACGGTCAGACATCGGGCGAATTTAATCACATAACCTCAAAAACTCACAGTGACAGCCCTTCTCCGGTGGTGCTTGCGTTAGCCGACGGCTTGCATGGTGGAAACCAGTTCGGGGATGTCGATGCGGATGATGGTGCCGCCGGTGGCGGGGCTTTCGATTTCGAGGTTGAAGTCGGCGCCGTAGAGGACGCGCAGGCGTTCGCGGACGTTGCTGAGACCGATACCTTCCACATAAACGTGGGGCATTTTTTCTTCGGAGATGCCCACGCCGTTGTCTTCGATTTCGATGTGCAGGCGGCCGTCGCGGTTGGCGGTGCGCAACTGGATTTTGCCGCCTTCGATTTTGGGCGCGAGTCCGTGCTTCAGGCAATTTTCCACGATGGGCTGCAGCAGCATGCTGGGGACGAAAGCGTTGAGGGTGTCTTCGTCGAGCTCTTTGACGATTTCGAGATTGTCGCGGCCGAAGCGGGCGACCTCGATGTCCAGATAGTCGTCGATGAATTGCAGTTCTTCATGCAGCGGGACGAAAGTCTCGTGCTTGCGCAGCAGGCGGCGCAGAATGTTGCTGAGTTTCAGCACCACGCCGCGCGCGGTGTCGGGATCGAAACGGATCAGCGCGGAAACGGTGTTGAGCGTGTTGAAGAGGAAGTGCGGATTGATTTGGCTGGAGAGCGCGTCCATGCGCGCTTTCAGCAGCAGTTGCTGGTGGCGCTCGAGATTCATTTCGATGCGGGTGTTGTTCCAGATTTTCAGCGGCGCGGCAACGGACATCAGCGTGGCGATGACGGTGAGGGCCAGCCACCAGTCCCAGTGCGGGTCGATGGCGAAAAGCCATTTCGGTTTGGTGGCGAGCACCAGCGCGACGCGGCCAAGCTCCAGGCCGACGCAAGCGAGCAGCGGCGCCATTTCCCAGGAAGGCTGAGCGTTGCGGATCAGGCGAACGACGGCGCGCGGAATGTTTAGAAAAGTGAAGGGACCGAAATTCCAGATGTCTTCTTTATTGGGGATGGCCTGGCGGATGAGGCCGCCGAGTAGTCCCGCGGTGGACGCGGCGGGCATGGCGAGCCATTCGTGACCCATGAGCGCGGGAATGGTGATGATGGCGCCGCCGATAGGGCCGACGACGCGGCCGCCAAGCAGGCCCATCAGAAACGCGCCTTCGAGAGAAAGATCGGCGAAGCGATACGGGTAACCGACGAGGCGCAGGAAAACGCCGAGGATCAGCGGCGGCGTCATGAACAACATTAATTTTAGTTTCTGGTCGGGGTCGCGTTCTTCGGTGAAGAGCACGCGGCGGAAAGTGTTCCAGCGCGCGAGCAACGCGGCGAAAGATGAGGCCACGCCCACCTTGAGCAGCAAGGTGAAGAGCAGGTCGCGAACGGAAGTGGTGGCATCCATAACGTGATTGGTTCGGCGCGGTTGCTTTGCGCTAAACGCGCTCGGCTTACGCTAAGCTAATGTTACGCGGGATGTAAAGGATGTAGCGGGGATTTGTGCGCCGCATCTAAAGTTGTGGGCCCGCTCAGGCGCAGCGTCCCTGTTATACTTTGCGACTTCACGATGGCTAAAAAAACGAAAACTCGGGCGGCTGGCAAAAAAACCAAGAAGAAAAGCGCTGCGCTGCAAATGATGGCGCAGGCCAAACTGCCGACGCCGTATGGCGATTTCACGATTTATGGCTTCAAGGGCGGCGGCCCGGTGGACGAAGCGGTGGCGCTGGTGCGCGGAAATTTGCAGGGCAACACCGCTCCGCTGGTGCGCGTGCATTCGCAATGCTTCACCGGGGACACGCTGGGTTCGCTGCGCTGCGATTGCCGGGCGCAACTGGAAATGTCCATGCGGGCGATCGGCCGGGCGGCGTCGGGCGTGCTGATTTATCTGCCGCAGGAAGGGCGCGGCATCGGGTTGATGAACAAGCTGCGCGCCTACGAACTGCAGGACGGCGGAATGGACACGGTGGAAGCCAACGAGGAGTTGGGCTTTGCGGCCGACTCCCGCGATTATGATTTTTGCGCTGCAATTTTGAAAAAACTGGGTGCGCGGCGGATCCGCTTGCTGTCGAATAATCCGGAAAAAGTGCGGCAACTGGAAGATGCGGGGATTCAGGTGGCAGAGCGGGTACCGTGCCAGCCGCGCATTTCAAAAACTTCGCGCTCTTATCTGAAAACAAAAAAATCGAAGATGGGGCATTTGCTGAAGGGCGTTTAAGAACGGTCGAACGACACGCAGCTAGCCGCCGCCTACGAAGTGGACGATTTCGTAGCGGTCGCCTGGTTGGATGGCCGTGGAGGTCCATTGGGGGCGGGGCAGGATTTCGAGGTTGCGTTCGATGGCCACGCGGCCGGCGGGTAGGTTTAATTCCTGAAGCAAGTCGGCAACCGTGGCGCCGCCGGGAGCGGTGCGGCGTTCTCCGTTGACGGTAATGGCGAATGAACTTTCCATTGATCTTGGTCAGTGATGCTAATCCTTGGCGCGATTTTGTTTCGTGCTTCTTCTTGATTCTATCCTTAATCTCAATTTCTTGATTCTACCCCTGAGTGACGGGGACGCGCTGCTTGGCGCGGAGTTGAAAGCGCAGGTGGCCGTGGGCGGAGCCGTCGGCGGCCTCGATTACTATGGCGGCGTTGGCATCGTGGAGACGCGGCATGTCGAAGGCGAGATGAGCTTCGCCATCAGCGCGGGACTCGGCGAAAAAATTCCCGGGTTCGTTGGCGCCTGCTACTGTGGCGGTGACTTTTGCGGCGCTGACGGGATTGCCGGCGTGGTCGGTGATGCGGAGATGCAATGTGGCGCGCTTCCCTGTCAGCCAGGTTTTTGCGTTCAGCAATTCGAGCGACAACGTAGCGGGTTGCGGCGCGGCGATAGTTTCTTCGTTCGCGGCTTTGTTTAGCGTGGCCTCAACTTGCGCAACTGGCGCTGGCGGAGCCGGTGGCGGCAGATACAACGCGCCGCTGCGAATTTCTTCGAGGACCTGGCGGTGCTGTTCATCGAGGCGCAGCTTGAGCGCGGCTTCGCGATCGGGATTGAGCGGCAGGAGATCGTGATAATTGTTGGTGCGGCGGTGCAGCACGCGGCCGCGGCAATAGACGGTGGTGTCGATCAACGCGTTGGCGACGCCGGCGTCCTCGGTCTGCACGTGATAAGTGGTCTGGCCGAGACTAACATTGGTGTTATGACCGAAGATCATGGCGATGGGCCCCAAGTATTGCGAACGGTTCAAAAAGTCCGGCAAATAAGATTATAAAGAATCGCAGCCGGGATTTGACCGATTGGTGGTCGAGTCGTTATTATAACGCTTCGCTTATGGGCGGTTCCGACCTACATAGTTACGCTCCGCTTCTCATACACCTGCTGGTCGCAGCGGCGCTAGCCGGCATGCTGACGGGTGTTTCGGTACTGATCGGGTGGCGGCGGCCAAATCGCGTAAAACAGCAACCTTATGAATGCGGCGTGGAGCCGACGGGCGACGCGCGCCAACCCTTCTCGGTACGGTTTTACCTGGTGGCCATGGTGTTTATTTTGTTCGACGTGGAAGCCATCTTTTTGTATCCGTGGGCGTACATTTTCCGCAGCCTGGGCTGGTACGGATTTGTGGAGATGATGATTTACATCGGCATACTGCTGGTCGGGTACCTGTACCTGTGGAAAAAAGGCGCGCTGGACTGGCACGAAACGAGCGTTCGGGAACACAAAAGTTGACCGAGACTTCTAACCAGGAAAATAGTGCGGCGGGCGGTCGTCCTTCTACCGTGGAACTTTTAAGGGCGTGGGACGCCAAGGCCGTTGCGGAAGTGGTTGAATATCGCGGCGAGACCACCGTGGTGGTGCCGCGCGAATTGCTGCGCGCGACGGCGATGCGCTGTCGCGACGAAATGCAATTCAACTTGCTGACCGATGCTACCTGCCTGGACCGCCATCCGTTTGAACCGAGATTTGAGGTGGTGTATCAGCTGGTGGCTACTGCGCGGCCGGAGAAATTGCGGCTGAAGGTGAAATTGTTTGGCAAAGACGCGGTGCTGGATTCGCTGGTGCCGGTATGGCCGGGAGCAAACTGGCTGGAGCGCGAAATTTACGATTTGTTCGGGATTCATTTCAACGAGCATCCCGATTTGCGGCGCATTGTGCTGCCGGATGACTGGGAAGGTCATCCGTTGCGGCGGGACTATCCGGTTGAGGGGTTCCGCGATTTGCCGGTGATGCCGCTGGGATTCACGAAGACATCGATATGACCACGGTGGAGACAGCGGTCGGCACAGCGAAAACGATGGTCCTTAATATGGGCCCGCAGCACCCGTCGACGCACGGGGTGCTGCGCATTTTGCTGGAGCTGGACGGCGAGACGGTGGTGAAAGCGGTTCCCGATTGCGGCTACCTGCACACCGGGATTGAAAAATCGTGCGAAGACAAAACGTATTCGCAGGCGATTACGCTGACCGATCGCATGGATTACCTGAATCCGCTGGGAAACAACCTGGTTTATTGCATGGCGGTGGAAAAGCTGCTGGACCTGGAAGTGCCAAAGCGGGCGCAGTACATCCGGGTGATGATGGTGGAGCTGCAGCGGATTTCGTCGCACCTGGTGTGGCTGGGGACGCATGCCATCGATCTGGGCGCGATGACGGTTTTTCTGTATTGCTTCCGCGAGCGCGAAGAAATTTTGAAAATTTTCGAGATGTTTGCCGGGCAACGGATGATGACCAGCTACATCCGCATCGGCGGCGTGGCGTTGCAGCCGCCGGCGGGCTGGCGGCAGGCTATCGATAAATTTTTGAAGTACATGCCCAGCCGGGTGGACGAATACGAAACCCTCTTGACGGAAAACCGCATCTGGATGGGGCGCACGAAAAATGTGGGGTACATCAGCGCGGAAGACGCCATCGCGCTGAGCATGACCGGGCCGACGTTGCGCGCGGCGGGCGTGGCTTACGACAACCGCAAACTGTTTCCGTATTCGAGCTATGAGGAATTTGATTTTGATGTGCCGACACGCACGGATTCGGACTGCTTCGGGCGGTACATGATTCGCGTGGCGGAGATGCGCGAGAGTTTGAAGATCGTGCGGCAGGCGATGAACAAAATTACGGATGAAGGAGCGGTCAAGACCGACGCTCCGGGGATCGTGCCGCCGCAGCGCGAGAAGATGAAGACGGAAATGGAAGCGCTAATTTATCACTTCAAGATTTTCACCGAGGGCTTTTCGCCGCCCGCGGGCGAAGCGTTCGTGACCGTGGAATCGCCGCGCGGGGAGCTGGGCTGCTTCATCGCCAGCGATGGCTCGCCGAAACCGCTGCGCTGCCATTTCCGTTCGCCATCGTTTATTAATTTGCAGGCCTGGCCGAAACTGGTGCAGGGGCAGCTGATTTCGGATGTGATCGCGTGTATCGGCACGATCGATATCGTGCTGGGCGAGGTGGATCGCTAGCCATGAAACTGGTGATGTCATCGCAACTGACGGCGCGATTCGACAAGCTGGCTAACGCTTATCCCGTGAAGCGCAGCGCGCTGGTGCCTATGCTGCTTTACGCGCAGGACGAGTTTGGATACATCAGCGACGAAATGATCGCGGAGATTGCGCGGCGACTGGAACTGGTCACAGTGCAGGTGGAAGAGACACTGGAGTATTACTCCATGCTGCACCGCAAGCCGGTGGGGAAATTTCACGTGCAGGTGTGCACCAATATCGCGTGCATGCTGCGCGGCGGAACGGAATTGCTGGAGCGTGCCAAGAAGCGACTGGAAATCGGGCACAAAGAGACGACTGAGGATGGGGTATTTTCGCTGGAGGAAGTGGAGTGCATCGGGGCGTGCACCGGGGCTCCGGCGATGCAGGTGAATTACGATTTTTATGAGAATTTGACGCCGCTAAAATTCGACAAAATTATCGAGTCGCTGGACCTGGGGCGAAAAGAAGAGCCGGAACGCGTGATTTCCGGAGCGCTGCACCCGCGCGAGAAGGGCGAGGTTCCGGTCATCAGCAAGCGTTGGGGGATAGAAGGCTCGACGAAGATCGATGTGTTTCTGCAGAACGGCGGCTACCAGGCGCTGGAAAAAGCGCTGAAGCAGATGACGCCGGAAACGATCATCGACGAAGTGAAAAAATCGAATTTGCGCGGGCGCGGCGGCGCGGGATTTCCCACCGGGATGAAGTGGTCGTTTGTGCCCAAGGATTCTCCGAAAGCGCGCTATGTGATTTGCAACGCGGATGAAAGCGAGCCGGGAACGTGCAAGGACCGGCCGCTGATGGAACTGGATCCCCACCAACTGATCGAGGGCATGGTGATTGCCGGCCGGGCGATTGGTTCGCACCTGGGATTTATTTATATTCGCGGCGAGTATCGCTACGTGCTGGACATTGTGCAGAAGGCGCTTAACGAGGCCTACGAGCGCGGGTACCTGGGCAAAAATATTCAGGGCTCGGGATTTGATTTTGATTTGATGGTGCACACCGGCGCGGGCGCTTATGAGTGCGGCGAAGAGTCGGCGCTGATGGAATCGCTGGAAGGCAAGCGCGGGTACCCGCGAATCAAGCCGCCCTTCCCTGCCGTGGTGGGACTGTATGGCTGCCCGACGGTCATTAATAACGTGGAGACGTTGAGCGCGGTGCCCACGATTATTCTGGGAGGCGGCGAAGCGTACGCCAACCTGGGCACGCCGAAAAATGGCGGGACGCGATTGCTGTGCGTGTCGGGCCACGTGAAGAAGCCAGGCATTTATGAAATCCCGCTGGGCATGAACATGAAGGAATTTATTTACGGGATGGCCGGGGGAATTACGGGCGGGAAAAAATTGAAGGCGGTGATTCCCGGCGGCAGCTCTTGCCCGCTGTTGACCGCGGACGAGATCGACCTGCCAATGGATTACGATTCGGTAGCCAAGGCGGGTTCGATGCTGGGCTCGGGCGGCATGGTGGTGATGGACGAAGACACCTGCATGGTGGATATGGCGCGGCGCATCATGCATTTTTACGCGCATGAATCGTGTGGGTGGTGCATTCCGTGCCGCGAGGGAACGTCCTGGCTGCGCAAAATGCTGGACCGGATGCACGCGGGATTCGGGCGCGAGCAGGACATCGACATGCTCAGCGAGCTTTCCAAAAATATTCTGGGACGGAGTTTTTGTCCGTTGGGAGACGCGGCGGCGATGCCGACGATCAGCATCGTGCAGAAGTGGCGTGGGGAGTTTGAAGAACATTTGCGCGGGGGCTGCGCCTACAAATCCGCGGAAGCGCTGATCGGCAGTCGATAGAGCGAATGAATCGAATCCATGGCTGACCAAAAACTGATCACACTGAAAATTAACGACCGCGACGTGCAGGTTGCGCCCGGGACGCTGGTGATTGAAGCCACGCGGCGCATTGGCACGGAAGTGCCGTCGTTCTGCTATTACCCGGGCTTGTCGCTGCAGGCGGCGTGCCGCATGTGCCTGGTGGAAGTGGAAAAAATGCCCAAGCTGCAGACGGCGTGCACGCTGGTGGCGACCGAAGGCATGATCGTGCGGACGAATACGCAGCAGGTGCGGGACGCGCGGAAATACATGCTGGAATTTTTGCTGACCAATCATCCGCTGGATTGCCCGGTGTGCGATAAGGGCGGTGAGTGCGAGCTGCAGGACATGGTTTTCCGCTACGGAGCGGAATCCAGCCGGTTTATCGAGGAAAAACTTCACCGGCCGGAAGAGAAATGGTCGGAGCTGGTGTATTACGATGCGCCGCGATGCATTTTGTGCTTCCGGTGCGTGCGCGTTTGCGACGAAGGGATGGACGTGAAGGCGCTGGGCGTGGGGATGCGCGGGGCTAATAGCGTGATTATTCCCAATCGCGGCGACCATCTGGAATGTGAAGAGTGCGGGATGTGCATCGATATTTGTCCGGTGGGCGCGCTGACCAGCGGAACGTATCGATATAAGACTCGGCCGTGGGAGATGCAGTACGCGCCGACGATTTGCACGCATTGCTCAAATGGCTGCAAAACCACCCTGAGTGTGCGCAATCACGAGATCATGCGCTCGAACAACCGGGATCTTTCCGGAATCAACAAGGATTTTCTGTGCGTGAAAGGGCGATTTGGATTTGATTTCACGAAACATCCGGAGCGCATCAAACAGCCGCTGTTGCGGCGCGGCACGGAGCTTTACCCCGTTTCATGGGAAGAGGCGGCACAGGCAGCGGCGACCAAGCTGAAACAGGTGTTCGACACCGGCGGAAAGAATGCGATCGGATTTATCGGGTCGAACCGCACCTCGAATGAAGAAAATTATTTGTTCCAGCGGCTGGCGCGACAGACTTTCGGAACTAATAACGTGGATCATCACCGCACGACGGACTACACCGGGCTGGTGACGGCGCTGGGCGAGCGCGCTAACGAGTCCATGCTGACGATGGAGCAGCTGTATCAATCGAAGGCTGTGCTCGTGATTGGCAACGATCCGACCAATCAGAATCCCCTGGTGGCGTGGCAGATTCGCTCGGGCATCCGGCATTTCGCGACGAAACTTTTCATCATCAACGCGAATGAGATCAAGCTGGCGCGCAAGGCTACACAATTTGTGAAGGTGGCGGCCGGGCATGAGGGTGGAGCGATTCGCTGGATGGCGCATGGGGAGGGGCTTTTGGCTCCCGAAATGGTGGAAAAACTCATCGCGATCAAAGCGGCGCTG
>JBBRZT010000076.1:0-13433 GCA_038236395.1 Candidatus Acidiferrales bacterium | reverse complement strand
GAGTCGAGCGGGCACAAAAAAAGAGCGGCGCACCGAAGCGCGCCGCCCTTAGCTGATTTTGTGAAGTGGATTAGAGGGGCTGGACGTTCGAGGCCTGCAGGCCCTTGGGTCCTTTGGTGACTTCGAATTCAACCGCTTGGCCGTCATTCAATGACTTGTAGCCATCAGCCACTATCGCGGAGAAATGAACGAACACATCTTCTCCACTCTGGCGCTGGATGAAACCGAAGCCCTTGCTGGCGTTAAACCACTTCACTGTTCCTTGTTCTTTACTCACTGCTTTACTCTTTTCTGTCAACCGGCTTGCGGCTGAGCATAACTAAATTGAGCTATCTGGTGCCTTTCCAAGCCCCTCTCAGAGCTGGCCGTCTTCGGCCGTACATAAAAAAAGGCCGCAAGTGTGACCTTGCGACCGCTTTCTTCACGTTCCAAAGGCGATACAAGAGCATCAAACGCGATGAAAGAGTACCACAAACCGTACCTCTTGCCAAGCCCTTTTTAAAGCATTTCTTATGAGCATTTTCCGGCCCGTCCGGGGGCATTGCCGCAACCGGGCTTGAGCATCTGTCCGTTCGGACCTCGCTCTCCGCGGTTCAGCCGCTACAAACTTTGGAACCTCCCCTGTAGTGTGAACGCCAACCCCACCTAACCGGAAAGCGTTGACCCCGGCGCCGCAGGGTCCTTACCATGGATGAATGCCGCGGCTACGATTTACCGGGATTCGATCCGCCTTGGTGACCGCGCTGCTCCTTTCGTTTTTCATCGTCACCGGAAAGCCCGCGGACAAAACACCCGCGTCAGCAACGCAGGAAATTCCCGTACTGCCGCTCGAGAATCCGGCCCATCGCAGCATCATCTGGCTCAATTCGCAGGTCCCGGACGCCCGCCAGGCTTTGATTCAGAAAGTCGAAGCAAAATTTGCTTCCGGCGAGCAGAACTACAAGGCCGGTCACCTGGAAGCGGCTCGCAAGGATTTCGACGAGGCGGTCGACTGGATGCTGCAAAGCGGATATGACCCCAACTCCGACCCGCGCCTGAGCGAACTCTTTCATCGCGTGGTGGATACCGTCTACACCGACGAGCTGCAGGCCTTTCGCGCCGGAGACGGTTTCAACGAGGCTCCCGCGGTTCCCGCGCCCATCGACGAAGTCGCGGAGATGACTTTTCCGGTCGACCCCCGTCTGAAAGCCCGCGCCGAGGAAGCCGCGAAAAACATCTCGCACGATTTGCCGCTCACCGTGAACGACGAAGTGCTCTCGTTCCTGAATTTCTTCCAGACCCCGCGCGGCCGCGCCATCGTGGAAACCGGCCTCCGCCGCGCCGGCCGCTATCGCGGAATGATCGCCCGCGTGCTGGGTGAAGAAGGCGTGCCGCAGGACCTCATCTACCTGGCGCAAGCCGAGAGCGCCTTTCAGCCCACCGCGCTTTCGCGCGCTGGAGCACGCGGCATGTGGCAATTCGTGGCCTATCGCGGACAAGAATACGGCTTGCGCCACACCTGGTGGCTCGACGAGCGCCAGGATCCTGAAAAAGCCACTCGCGCCGCGGCGCAGCACCTGCGCGATCTGTACAAAATGTTCGGCGACTGGTACCTGGCCATGGCCGCTTATAACTGCGGCCCGGGCAACGTGCAGAAAGCCATCGAGCGCACCGGCTACGCCGATTTCTGGGAGCTGTACCGCCGCAACGTGCTGCCGCGCGAAACGAAAAATTACGTGCCCATTATTCTGGCGCTCACGCTGATCGCCAAGGACGCCCCGCACTACGGCATACAGGCCGAGCCGGAATTGCCGGTGCCCAGCGATATCGTGAAGCCCGGCCGGGCCATCGACCTGCGCCTGGTGGCGGAAACCATCGACGTGGACGTGGACACCCTGCGCAACCTGAATCCTTCGCTTCTGCGCATGGCTACTCCCGACGATCCCGCCTTCGAGTTGCATCTTCCACCTGGCACTGCCGAACGATTTTCCGCGGAGATCGCCGACATTCCCGCCGACAAGTGGGTGAGCTGGAGGCGCCATCGCGTGGCCGCCGGTGAAACGCTCACGTCCATCGCCAAGAAGTATCGCGTTACGCCCAAGGCTATCGCCGATGCCAACAATCTGGAGCATGCCGTGGCGCTCAACACCGGCGAGAAATTGATTATTCCCGCGATCCAGCCGTCCGCGGAAAACAAGCGCCGCATGGTGAGTTACCGGGTGCGCAAGGGCGACACCTTCCTGGGCATCGCCGACCGTTTCAGTGTGGAACCCGAAGACCTGCGCAAATGGAATCGCCTGGCGGCCAACAAGGTCCGCCGTGGAATGGTGCTGCGGGTATACACCTTGGACAGCACCACGGAACGTTCCTCACGCGCCCCTGCTAAGCCCAGAAAAAAATCCTCGCGCCCGTCCTCCGTGGCGCAAAATCGCTCTTCTTCTGCCGCCCGAAATTGATTTCCGCGTTCATCCCTGATTGACCGGCGGAAAATCGGCCCCCGAACGCAGAATACTTGACAACGCTCCGCGAGTACGATAACAACGGCTGAAGGATGAATCGCGTCCAGTCTTCGCCCGCGCGGCGGGACGGGTTCGAATCCGTATTCGCTTCCGGGAGGATGGCATGGATTTCGAGAAGGATAATTTCGAAGAAGACAATGAGCTGGCGCCCCTGGAAGAAGAAGAGTCCGGGGATGTGGAGGAAGTGACCATCACGGAAGTCGACGAGCTGGGCTCGGACGACGATGCGGAAGACGAGGCCCCCGCTCCCAGGCGCGGCTCAGGCGAACCCCAGCGGGCTACCGTGGGCGCTGCGGCGTCGCGCAAGAAAGCCGCCCGCAAGCCGGCCAAAAAGGCCGCGAAGAAAAAGGGCAAACCTGCCAAAAAATCCAAGGCCAAAAAATCCAAGGTCAAGAAATCCGGCCGAAAGAAGAAAGCAAAAAAGTCGGCCAAGAAAGCTTCTCGCGGCAAGAAAAAGAGGCGCTAACCGGCAGCCACAGGCGTGGCCAGCGCGTCAGTGATTTGTCCGAAAGGCTCGCGAAGTTGCGGGCCTTTTCCTTTTTGGACTTCCTTCCCCGCCCTAATTCCTTGAATTATTCTCTTCTCGCGCTCCACATCGGGACGTTCCACGCTCTCAACTTGGGAATTTTTCGTCCACCACCCTTCTCTCTTGCCAATCCACCTTGCCTCTTCGAATAAGTACCGTTAGCATTACCCCGCATGCCCAGAGCCCTAGAGCAGATACGGCGGATGCGCGGCGGAGCGCAATCCCATTTGATGCACTGCGCGGACGGCCACTACTACGTGGTCAAGTTCCAAAATAACCCGCAGCATCGCCGCATCCTGGTCAATGAACTGCTTGGTACCCGCTTAGCCGCACGGCTGGGCTTGCCCACCGTGCCGGTTGCGATTATCGACGTGCCGGAGGAATTGATTCGCCTGACTCCCGACTTGGCCATGGAGCATCCCCGCAGCAGGATTCCCTGCCTGCCCGGCGCCCAGTTCGGCTCCCGCTATCCCGGCGATCCCCGCCACCTGACGCTGCACGATTTTCTTCCCGACCAGCAATTGCGCGAGGTGGAAAATCTGCACGACTTCGCCGGCATGCTGGTTTTCGACAAATGGACCTGCAACACCAACGGGCGCCAGACGCTGTTTCTTAGCCCGCTGGATTCGCCGGGAGACCAGCCCCGCGCGGGCTACCGCACCATCATGATCGACCAGGGTTTTTGTTTCAGCGCCGGAGACTGGAGATTTCCCGACGCTCCGCTGCGCGGTTTATACGCGCGCAATCGCGTTTATGAGGGCGTGACCGGCATGGAATCTTTCGGCCCGTGGCTGGAGCGCCTGGAAAAACGCATCACCGAGCGGGTGCTGGACGACGCCAGCCGCGACATTCCTCCGGAATGGTATGAGAACGACCACGACGAGCTGCTGCGCTTGCTGGAACAGATTTACCGCCGCCGCACGCGGGTGCCCGAGCTGCTGCTGGACGCCAAGCGATGCAACCGGCAACCTTTTCCAAACTGGGTGTGAACCATGACTGAAACCGCTTCGCAATTTCCGCCGAGCGCCACTGCCGGTGAAAGCGCCTGCGCCTACCGCGTGCTGCGCTACACGCCCAACCTGGTGCGCGACGAGTGGGTCAACATCGGCATCCTGCTGTTCAATCCTGCAACCGGGGAGCGCCGCCTGCGCCTCATCGAAGACGAAGAGGAATACCGCCGTGTGCGCCGCCTGCATCCCCACGCCGACGAGCCGCTGTTGCGCGCCCTGCGTAACGACCTGGAAGACCGCTTTCTAACCGCCGGAACGTCAGGCTCCAGCGAATTGCAGGCCGCGAACGGCGCCGGCGCCTGGCAGCAACTGCTGGCCAAATGGGACGACACGCTGTCCAACGCCCTGCAACTGGCGCCGCAAAAAGGCGTTTTCGCCACTGACCTCGACGCCGAGCTCGAGCGCCTCTATGCCGATCACGTCGCTGTGCAGGCAGCGCCCGGCCGCGTCGGTCTACCCGGCAGTCGCGCCCGAGTGCGCTCTTACTGCTCGCAGGTTTTCCGCCAGGCCCAGCTCTGGGAGCGCATCGAAAAATCGGTGCGCGCCGAACAATGGACCCTGCCGGGCGACCCCCTGCGCCTCGATTACAGCTACCGTCGCAACGGCACGCGAGGCTTCGTGCATTCTCTCTCCGTCACCCGCGCGCCCGGAGATTTCAAGCAGCTGGCCTACACCGCCGAGCGCATCCACGCCAAGGAAAAACTCAAAACGGAATTTGCCGCGGTCACCGACGTGCCGCTGGTCCGCGGCAACAAGCGCGACGATTTCGTGGCCGCCTCGCTTCGCGAAGTAGGCATCGAGCCTGTGCCAATGGAGGGTTTCGCCGTGTGGGTCGCCAAGCTCAAGCCGCTGTTACTGCAGTAATTTTACGAAGAGGGAATGGCACGAGAAATCGCCGTTGATACTGGCAATAGCCGGGCCTTTGAATGGTTTTTGGTACGCAATGAACGGCCGGCTAATCTGGTTTGTCCGGCAAAAAAGAAAAACGCGCTTACAACAGCGGCTCCGACCAGTTTTCCAGCGACTCCTTCACCTTGTGCAGAAACTGGTGCGCGATGGCGCCGTCCACCACGCGATGATCGTACGACAGCGTCACATAACACATCGAGCGTATCGCGATCGAATCGTTGATCACCACCGGCCGCTTTTCAATCGCGCCCAGGCCCAGAATCCCCACATTCGGCTGGCTGATCACCGGCAAGCCAAACAGCCCGCCGAAAACTCCGGGGTTGGTAATCGTAAAGGTACTTTCCTGCACCTCTTCGGGCTTCAACTTCTTTGAACGCGCGCGCTCCGCCAGGTCGTTCATCGTCCGCTGGATGCCCAGTATATTTTTCTCGTCGGCATGCTTCACCACCGGCACCAGCAGTCCCCAGTCCAGCGCCACGGCGATCCCAATGTTGATCTCCTTGTGGGTCACCACGTTGGTGCCGTCCAGCGAAGAGTTCAACGTGGGATAGGCGCGCAGCCCGGCCACCGCGGCCTTCACGAAAAACGGCATGAAGGTCAGCTTGGTGCCGTTGCGCTTTTCGAATTCGTCCTTGGACTTGGCGCGCAGAGCCGCCACCTTGGTCATATCGATCTCGTCCACGGAATACACGTGCGCCGACACCCGCTTGGAAGCCACCATGTGTTCGCCGATACGCTGGCGCATGGTGGTCATGGGCTGCACTTCGTAATCGCCGAAATAAATCTTCTCGCGCGGCACCGCCGATTCGAACGCCGTGTGCACCTGCCCGCCATGTTGTGCAGCCGGTAGTGGTGGCATCGCAGGAGCCTGTCGCGGTGGAGGCCCGCTCGAAGCGGAAGTTCCGGCGGCAGTTCCAGTGGCAGCTACGGTAGACGTGCCGTTGAACGCCTCCTCCAGCTCATCTTCCGTTTCGCCACTGCCATCCGCTTGACTGCTTCTTCCGGTCCCCTGGGCGCCGATCGCCTGCCCGCCGCCCGCAATCATCGCCTCGATATCCTGCTTGCTGATTCGACCGCCCGAGCCCGTTCCCGCCACACCGCTCAGGTCGATTCCGTGTTCCTTGGCCATGCGCCGCACCAGCGGCGAGCTATGAATGCGTCCGCCTTCCTTGACTGGCGTCGCGCTGGAGCCCGCTCCCGTCGCCGCCGAAGCGGCAGGCGTAGCTGCGCCTGCAGTTCTAGCCGGCACTTGCACCGGAGCGGCCGGTTTGCCATTCGCGGGTGAAGCGGCAGCCGGAGCGGACTTGGTCGCTGGCGCAGCACTTTTCGCCGCCGCCGGTTCCGCAGCGCTCGCTGCACCCGCGGCTTCAATCACGCCTACCACCGTCTGGATCGGTACGGTTTTTCCCTCCGCAACCTTGATCTCTTTCAGCACGCCCGCTGAAGGCGACGGAATTTCCGCGTCCACCTTGTCGGTAGAAATTTCAAACAGCGGCTCGTCGCGCTCCACCTTGTCGCCCGGCTTCTTCAGCCACTTGGTGATGGTGCCCTCAAAAATACTTTCGCCCATCTGCGGCATTACGATGTCTACGGCCATGTCCGATCTCCTCTGGAAACTCTTTGAATACCGTTAATACCTCGCCAGTTCTTTGGCGGCGTCGAAAACTTTTTTCGCGTTCGGCAGAAAATATTCTTCCAGCGGCGGCGAATACGGCACCGGAGTGTCCAGCGCGGTCACGCGCATCAGCGGCCCATCTAGGTCCCCGAACGCCTTTTCGCAAAGTATGGCCGCAATCTCTCCTGCGATCCCGCCGGTCTTCGTGTCTTCGTGAACCACCAGGCAGCGGTTGGTTTTCTTCACCGATTGCAGAATGGTCTCTTCATCCAGCGGCAACAGCGTCCGCAGATCGATCACTTCCGCGTCTATTCCTTCTTGAGCCAGCGCCTCCGCGGCCTCCAGCGAAGTATGCATCATCGCCGCGTAGGAAATAATGGTCAGGTGCTTGCCCGGCCGCCGCACGATGGCCTTGCCGATGGGCACGGTGTAGTCGCCGGCCGGCAGTTCTTCCTTGATGCGCCGGTACAGATACTTGTGCTCGAAAAACAGCACTGGATTATTGTCGCGTATCGCCGCCTTCAGCAGGCCCTTGGCGTCGTACGGCGTGGACGGATAGATAACCTTCAGTCCCGGGGTGTGCACGAAATACATTTCCGGATTCGCGGAATGAAACGGCCCGCCATGCACTCCGCCGCCCGAGGGCCCGCGCACCACGATGGGCGCAGGCGCGTTCCACAGGTAATGTCCCTTGGCCACGAAATTTGTCAGTTGATTAAAACAGCAGGCGATGAAGTCGATGAATTGCATCTCCGCAATCGGCCGCAGCCCCAGATAACTCATCCCGCAAGCCGCGCCGATGATGGCGCTCTCGCTGATGGGCGTATCGATCACCCGCTCCCAGCCAAAACGTTGCAGCAATCCTTCGCTAGTCTTGAACGCGCCGCCGTACACGCCCACGTCTTCGCCCAGCAGCACCACCGCCGGGTCGCGCTCCATCTCCTCAAACATGGCCTGCTTGATCGCTTCCAGAAAAGTAACCGGCCCGGAGCCGGTGGCCGCTCCATTTACTTTTGGTTTGTCCGCTACCGCTGCGTGGGAATCGGCCATGGCTTATCTCCTCTTCCCTTGCGGCCCAGGAGCAGGCTTCAGCGAGGCTTTCGACGCGGTCTTCAACGAGCTAACGCGCGCGCCGTTTTTCGCCGAATGCGCAGCCGGTTTGCCCTTGCCATTCGAACTCTTCCCGTTCGCACCGGCAACTTTCTTCTCCACCGTTTTTGCCGGAGTCTTCGGCGCCAGCTTACTTTCGTTATCGCTCAGTTCTGGCGACGCGGGAGTCGTATCCCCAAAATGGATCGGCGCATTTTTCCCGCCCGATCCTTTGCCTTCCCCGAATCCCTCCACCGACCACACCGCTGTAATACTCGATTTCGGCGGCGTCACTTCCGCCCTGGGCCTCTCCCACTTCGGCGCAATCTTGTGACACTCGTCTCCGGTGCAGTAAACGCCCTCGGCGGCGAACTCCGCCGGCGGCATCGGCGAGCTTTCCGCGAAGTCGCGCTCCTTGGTCAGCAGCGTCTCAATGCGCTCGTCAATTTCCTTTTTGCTTTTGGCGTCCAGCAATTTCGCGCCGGTCAAAAATTTCTCATACAACACAATCGGATCGCGCTGCTTCCAGTATTCGAACATCTCCTTGGGCACATACTCCGCCGGATCGTGCTGCGCGTGCCCGCGCATGCGCATGGACTTGGCTTCGATCAAGATCGGTCCTTCGCCCGCCCGCGCGCGCTCCACCGCTTCCTTCGTCGTGGTGTACACCGCCACCACATCGTTGCCGTCTACGATGTAGCTTTCGATTCCATAAGCCTTGGCGCGATCCGCCAGGTTCTTCACCGGCACCTGCCGCTTCACAGGAGTGGAATACGCCCATTGATTATTTTCCAGAATCAGCACGAACGGCGCCTTCTGCGACGCCGCAAAATTCAAGCCCTCATGAAAAACTCCGGTGGAGCTGCCCCCGTCGCCAATCCAGGTCATGGCCACAATTTTCTGCCCCAGGTAGCGCCCCGCCATGGCCACCCCGGTCATCACCGGAATCAAATCTCCCAGCATCGAAATCGGCGAAACAATGTGCAGGTTTTCCAGGTCGCCGAAATGGCTGGTTCCATCTTTGCCGCGCGTCGGCGAAGTATATTTCGCCATGTGCTGCGTGAAAATGTCCCGCGGCGGCACGCCCTTCACCAGCAGCGCCCCAATGTTTCGAATCATGGGCGCCAGCCAATCCTTCTTTTCCAGCGCGTACGCAGTGCCCACCGAAATCGCTTCCTGCCCTTCGCTGGAATACAGTCCGCCGACAATTTTGTTCTGGCGGAACAGTTTCACCATGGTGTCTTCCACCGCGCGGTTCAGGCGCATGTAGTAGTACAGGTCCAGGTATTGCTGCCGCGTCAGTTCCCTCTTCATCCGCGCTCCATGCCCAATGCGAAAATCGTCACAACCAAATCCAATGCCTACGACAGAGCCGCAACTGCGTGCGCATGCTCCAAATTTGCTTCGCCCGCAGGCGGCTGCTCCGCCAGCCGCGAGCGCAACTCCGCAAGCGATGTCTCACGCATCTCCAACCCGAATACTTCACCAAAATTCCGCACCATCGGTTGGACTGCTTCTCTACGCGAAACCGCGCGCCCAAGAATCTTCTCCATCGAAGTCGCTTTTCGCCCGCTAATCCCGCATGGCACGATCAAATCAAAATAGCGCAGGTCGGTCGACACGTTGTACGCAAAGCCATGCGAAGTCACCCACCGGCTGATATGCACTCCGATGGCTCCCAGCTTTTCTTCCGTCGCTTCCGAAACTGGCGTTGCCTGCACGCCCTGCACCCAGATGCCGGTTTTTCCCTCCACGCGCCCGGCCGCCACCGCAAATTCCGCCGTCGCGCGAATCATGGCTTCTTCCAGCATGCGCACGTACCACACCACATCTTTACGAATGGCGCCCAGATTCAAAATCGGATATCCCACCAGCTGCCCCGGCCCGTGGTAAGTAATATCCCCGCCGCGGTTCGAAACATGAAACTCCACGCCCTTCTGCCGCAGCACCAGCTCCGACGCCAGCAAATTCTCACGCTTCCCATTGCGCCCCAGCGTAATCACATGCGGGTGCTCGCAAAGCAGCAGTACATCCTCAATCGCGCCAATTTTGCGCGCCGCCACAAGCCGCTTCTGCAGCTCCCACGCCTCGGCGTAACCCATCAACCCCACATCGACGCTGTAGCAAATCTTCATTACCCTATTTTCACCGCGTCACACCACGCATCAGACATTGATCTGCAGTCCCCGCACCGAAGCGAACGCGTCGCCCATCCCCTCCCACACCGTGGGATGCGCGTGCATCATGTTCATCATATCGTCGATGGTGCCTTCCAGATGCAGCACCGCCGCGGCTTCCGCCAAAATCTCGGTAGCCAGCGGCCCGATGATATGAATCCCCAGCACCTCGCCGTACTTCTCGTCCGAAACTACTTTGATAAACCCGCCATGATTCCCCAGAATCGTCGCTTTGCTGTTCCCCACGAACGGAAATTTCCCGGTCTTCACTGCGTATCCCGCGTCGCGCGCCTGTTTTTCCGTCAATCCGATCGACCCGATCTGCGGCTCGCAATACGTCGCGTTGGGAATGCGCGTCTTCATGATCGGCTGCGTCGGTTTTCCGGCGATATGCGTCACTGCTACGATTCCTTCCATCATCGCGGCGTGCGCCAGTTGCGGCAGCCCCGCGACGATATCCCCGATGGCATACAATCCCTTCTCCTCCGTCTCCATGTGCGGCCCGACCAGCACGAATCCGCGGTCCATCTTGGCTTTGGATTTCTCCAACCCGCAATTTTCCGTCATCGGCTTGCGGCCCACCGCCAGCAGCAGTTTTTCTGCCTGCAGCGTCTGTTTCTTGCCGTCCTTGTCGGTGAACGCCACGTTCACGCCCTTGGCGTCTTTCTTCACCGACTCGACTTTGCTGCCAGTGTGTATCTGAATATTTTTCTTGCGGAACGCCTTCTCCAACTCCGCGGAAACCTCTTCGTCTTCCACCGGCACAACCCGCGGCAACGCTTCGAGAATCGTCACTTCCGTCCCGAACGAGTTATAAATCGAAGCGAACTCCACGCCCACTGCCCCGGCGCCCACCACAATCAATGTTTTCGGAATTTCCGGCAGCGCCAGTATTGAACGGTTGGTCAAAATCGTCTTGTGATCCGGCTCGATGCGCGGCAACGCCCGCGCTTCCGACCCGGTAACCACCAGAATATTCGACGCTTCGATCTGCGTCTTTTTCCCATCCTTCTCCACGCTTACGCGCCCGGGCCCCTCGTACCTTCCCCAGCCCTGCACCGATTCCACCTTATTCTTTTTGAACAAAAATTCGATGCCCTTGGAGTGCTTCTTTACGATCTTGTCTTTACGCGCCAGCACGTTCGCCCAGTTTACTTTCAGCCCGCTGACTTCAAATCCCAATTCCGCCGCGTTCTTGAAATGATCGTAAATATCCGCGTGGTGCAGCAGCACCTTGGTGGGAATGCAGCCAACATTCAGGCAGGTGCCGCCTAGGTATGGATCTTTCTCTATCACAATGGTCTTCAATCCCAGTTCACCGGCGCGAATGGCCGCCACGTATCCGCCCGGCCCGCTCCCGATGATCGCTACGTCGTACTTAGCCACACTGCTCTCCTTCCGCGGGCCCTGGGGACCGCGGCGCCACGCCGCACTGATGGCACACCCACCACACCTGTAAGATTATTCAGGCTACCGCGGAACCCCGCCGCTGGAAACGTCGTTGAAACGGTACGTCCAGTACGGAGAAAAGCCGCCCGCACCTCCGGTGGGCGCGGCTGGGTACCTGCAAACAGCCAATTTTAACAGTCCGGTCAGGCGCCCGCAACCCGCCTGCTCCAGCCCGTTAACTCGCATTTTTCTTAGCTTGCCGGGGATGCAGCCCGTTGCGTCCCGAAAACGCCCTTCTTCGACACCGCGGACTATTCCACATTGTTGTTAGTACTTACTTTATAGTAACTAAAAGTACACGAGCCTCTAGGCGTCCACGAGGATCAGAGAGGCTGGGAACCATGCTTATGCAATCCGGTGATCGTTGGTTGTGCTCCAATGCCGCGTGCCGCGCCGAACTCGCTGTCGGTCTCAGCAGGACAATTTCCAGTGACCATCTGCGCTGCGCCTGCGGCGCCGTCATGCTGAAACATCCCTCCTTGCCCGTCTTTGGCTATCTCGATTTCCTCGGCAACCGCGAATCACTCGGTTCTGAGCCGCAACCCGAACTACAACTCCACAACGCCCGAAAGGAATGAAAGCAATGCCCACTTCCGCCCGTTCTTCAAAACATCGCGAAATACCCGGATATGCCGCCCCTCCCCTGATTTTCCGTGCCGGGATTACCAGCGTCTTTTCCAGCCTGGGAGGCTTCGTGGCCTTGCTGTTTCTCGGTGTAGGAATCTATTTGATACAGGAAGCGGTCGTCGATCCGCTGAGCGCCCAGCCCATCACACTGATTGCCGGCGCCTTTGCCCTGGCCGTCGCCACCATGCTGATCTACTTCATTTTTTCATCGCTGGCAAAATCGCGCAGCGGCAGATCCAGGTACCGCGCCTACTCGCGCGGCGCCACACGTGCCATGATCGTAGCCGCCGCTTCCGAGCCGGCCTCCCGAACGGAGCCCGCCAAAGATTTCGCGCAGCACGCTTAGAAAAACCGCGGCAATCTAGGCCCGCGGAATCGCCGCGAAGTAGCGCTCCTCGAGAATCCGCTGGTGATGCAATTCGTGCCCGGCGATCATGAACGCCAGCGCGCGCACGCTCACTTCTTTACCGCTGGCCGTGCCCCGCTGTGCCCATGCCGCATCGCTTAATGAGCGAAACAACGTGATACTCGCGCTGCGCACCGCCGCAAATTCCTCCGCCAGGTCCGTCAGCCGCCGCTCGCCAAACCCGCCACTCTTCACGTAATCGTTCTGTTCGAATCCCGCCAGCGGCGTCTTGTCCCCGCGCGCAATGCGCATCGCCCGGTACGCAAACACGCGCTCAGCATCCGCAAGATGTCCCACCACTTCCTTCACGCTCCATTTTTCCGCACCATACCTGAAGTTACCTTCGCGTTCGCTGCGCGCTGCCAACATCTGCATCATCTGCAGCCGCTGGCTTTCCATGGCGGCCACCGCGTCGTCACCGGGAACCAGCGCAATGTAGCCCTCGTAGTAGGGAGCGTACTCGCCCGCGTCAGGCCGTCCTGGTTTCATTGCCGCCCCCCTTGACCACCGTTTCATTCTCGCCAATCTGATGCTGCACCTGCCGCCGGAACTCCTGCGGATGCGAAATCTGGTAGAACGATTCCGGCGTCCCGCCCGTTCCGCGCACGATCACGTCGCCAAAACCCAGCATGCGTCCCCACACAGTCTCTTCCACGCCGATGCTTTCCACTCGCGAAAGCATCAGGTCCAGCGTCCTGCGGCTGCCCATGCCCGTCTTAATCAGCACGCGCCGGTTGGTCACCGCCATTTCCGTCCTGTTGCGCTTGGCCATTCCCCAACCCAAGGTGATCAGCCCAATCAACACCAGAACGGCTCCCGCAACCAGAAACGTCTGCGTCCCTCCTGGCACCTGCGTTGCATATTGATTCATTTCCGGACGCTCACCCATTCCCACCCACACTAGGAATAATCCCGGCAATCCCACCAGCAGCACCACCAGTAACGGGCCGAGCAGCACGATCCAGTGATGCCGCGTCTGATACAGCAGTGTCTCGCCCGGAACCATATTTTTCTCTACGTAGCTCATCTATTCTTCACCGCTTTTAACTCCTGTCGTTTTCCCGCGCCGCGCCAAATCATACTTGATACTCTAGGCTCATCAAAGCCAACGGCGCTACTGCGCCGCG
>JBBRZT010000075.1:0-13490 GCA_038236395.1 Candidatus Acidiferrales bacterium | reverse complement strand
ATTCCAGATCCTTGCGAATGGTAATCAACGAGGTCTTGAAACGGTCCGACAGGTCGCGGACCAGAACGCGCCCATCGTTGTGCAACAGTTCCAGAATTTCGCGCCTGCGTTCTTCATTCAGCATCGTGTCGTCCGCTCGCTAGTTCTATCACTCATCTGTCGATTCGCTCTTTACTCAAACCAGTTTTTCGATGTGTACACGTGATTCTAATTCACGTACATCCGCTTCCGACGCGCGGCCAGGCGCGTCCGCCAGACAATTCGCGGCTCCACAAGCCGCCGCCAGGCGCAAAGTCTTCTCCGCGTCAGATCCCGAAGCCTCCGCAAAAGCAAACGCCGCCACGGTTGCGTCTCCCGAGCCCACGCTGGATTTCACCGCAATGCCGGGTACCGTTGCGTAATACGTTTCTTGCTCTGCGCCGGGCTGCCAAACAAACCCGTCATTCCCCAGACTCACGACCGCGCTGCGAGCTCCACACTGGATGATCCGGCTGACGGCGGTCTTCCACGATTGGCGATTGTCAATCTTATCGCCAATCAGCCATTCCGCCTCTTCATGGTTTGGCTTAATAAAATCCGGCGCCGCACTTAACGCCGCCCGTAGCGGTTCACCGCTCGTGTCCAGAAACATTTTATGCCCGCATTGATGCGCCAATTCAGTCAGCCTGGCATAAATACCCGATTCGGCGCCGGACGGCAAACTGCCCGATGCGATCACAATCCCAGGACGCGTTTCCTGGGAAAACGATTTTTCGCACGCCTCAAACAATTCTTCCCACTCTTTCGCCGCAATCGGCAGGCCGGGTTCTAGAATTTCGGTGACGCCTCCATCGTCGTCGATGATCTCCAGGTTCGTTCGCGTTTCTGCGGTCACCATAACGGGCTCAACCCGAATGCCAATATCCCGCAATCCGTTGAGCAATTTGTCTCCCGTGATTCCGCCGGCAAATCCCAGCCACAACGGATCCGCGCCCAAAGTTCGCAGCACCATCGCCACGTGCGCAGCCTTTCCTCCGGCCTCCGCACGAACATCCCTGGCGCGGTTCACTCTTCCCGTCACCAATTTCGGCACGCGCATCCGTTTGTCGATTGCCGGATTGGCGCTCACGCACCACAAGGGAGCTTGCGCGCGCCTCAACATCGCCGTCAACTCGACGCCGACGAATTGACGGAGGTTTCATAACATTCGAACCATGGTTTCGCCGGGCCGAGAAGCGAGTTTACGCGCTGAATGTTTTTCACCCCTTCGTTTGAAAGCCAATCCTCCAGCGCATTCATTCCGCCGGATGCAAAAATCGGAACGCCATCCTTCCAAGTGGCGCGTCCACACAAAACGCCGGAAAAAGCGGCTCCCGCCTCAGCCGCAAGCTCTAGAGTCTTGCCGAACATCTCGTTGCTCACCCCTTCCGATAAATAAATGAACGGCTTTCGCGACGCGGCCGCCGCACGGCGGAAATGCTCTTTGGCATCGTCGCGGGAATATACCGCGTCCCCTACTTCATTCGACGAGCCGGCCACGAAAGCCATATTCACCGGAACGCCTACCTTTAAAATATCGACAAGGTATTGCGGCGCGGAAAATTCCTCGATGCCGCGGGTTACGATTTCTGGCTTCACCGCCGCAAATTCCCGGCTCTTCTCGTCCAATTCGTCGTGATAAGGCACCAACTCCAAAAAATAGGGAACGTCCGCGGCCGCGCACTCCCCGCCGACACGCTCGACCCACTCCTGCTTTCCCCGATTGACGGCCGGCGCGCTGAAAGGCGAATAATACAGCAACGTCTTGATTCCGTCGGCGCCGGCGTTAACCAATGTCTTCACCGACCAGCTATCCAGAAGCCGTGGAAGCCGCCCGGGAACAGCCTTGTCATAGCCCGACTGTTCATACGCCAGAAGCAAACCGGCATTTTTCGCCCGTTGTTTCGCAGCGCCCAAGCCAATTTCGGGATCAAGCAAAATCGCGCTGGCATATGGCGTCAACACCCGGCTCACTGCTTCCTTATATTGTTCCAGCTTTTCAACAGGCACATGCTGCCCATCCATTCCAGTAGCCGCCGAAAACAATTTGCGCAATGCGCTGCGCTGATCGATGGCCAAGGCCGCAATTACACCCCGGCTATCGGAAACCGCCTCCAGTCCTTTTCGTTTACCATTCGAAATCTGCATTACTTTCCTTTAAAATGTTCCGCTTGCGTCGACCATACATCGGCTAACTATTTTGCATCCTCAAACCATGCCACCGCGCCGCGTTCAAGCGCCGGCAATACAAAAACGATCCGGCCTTCATGACGCTGGCCCGGGACAGACTGGTCTTCTCCCAGAAACGGAAGAACATGCAGCGTTCTGGCCTTCCCGTCCGGAATCGAGATTCGCACGTTTGTCTGGGGAGTTGGTACCGCAATTTTTCGCGGAACCAGTCCGCTAAAGTTCCCCAGGAAAATGTGCGGCGCGCCGTTTACAGACGCAATGTGGGCCACCACCGTGGGCGGCGCCTCCACCGTTATTTCTCCGCGGGTATCGACGCTGGCCAGAAAGTCCGCAGGATTACTCTGCGAGCCCGCCGCAAAATCTTTTTGCAATCGATCGAAGTAGGCCTTCGCCGGGCATTCCTTAAACTTCTTTACTCCGGCGGCATCGCCTAACGCAGTAGCGTCCGTGCCCGTAATGACCACCCGTCCGCCCCGGGACACAAATTCCCGAAGGGAGGATCGTTCCTCTTCGCCCAGAGCGCTTACGTTTGGCAGCACCAGAACCGGCCCACGAAACGCAGCCAACGTTCGCGGCGTAACGATTTGCAGCTCCAGATGCTTTTGCAATAGCAGCAACAATGTGCCGCGATACGACGGCAAAAAACCTGCGCTGTCGTAATCCCGGCTCTGCGGCGAAAAATACACTCCCACCGGGCGAATGGGAAGGCGCGGCGAATAAAACACCTTCTCATGCTGCCCGATCCACTGAAAAATCTCTTTGCGGGTCTGGCTGTCGTTCGATCCCGCCATCGAATGTCCCGGCGCGTCCCACACGTTCGCTCCCGCCATGATCTGGGACATCGCCAGATTCTTCATCGCATCGCTCGGCGCCACGTCCTTATCGCCGTCCCATGAATAATTCAAGATCCAGGTGGCCTTGTTCTGGGCAAACGCCCGGAAAGAAAGCATCCCCGCCTGATAGAGAAACCAGTCCAGTTGCGTCCGCGACGACGCCAGATGGTCGCCGTCGCCAAATTCATATTCGTGCGCGATAACATCCGCAACAACATACATCTGGTACACATCCGCGCCGACGCGCACCGCTTCTTCCTCGATACCCGGATAAATTTCCGGAATGAGCTTGATCGCCGGGTTGACGCTCCGCGCCGTGCGGCCGATCTCGTCGACGAAATCCGTCAGCGTCGTAATTCTAAAATCAATCCACTTGCGAAAATTGGAATCCGCAAAATTCCCCAATTTCAGGTCGTGGCGCGCATCCAGGCCCGTGCTCTTCCGAAAGGCGTTCACGGTGTAGTCGTCGAAACTCGCCCAGGTATCCTCCCATCCGTCGAAATGCGTCATCCAATAGGGAATGTCCACATATATCCCGTCAATCCCGGTGGCCGCAATTTGCCGCACACGCTCCATGTAGGTTTTTCGCCACTCTGTGGCATACGGACTGACCCATACGTCTTCGTCGCCGGCTCTGATCCAGAATGCGGAGCCCGCGGCAAACATCGCCGGCTCTCCAGTTATTTTTCGCTGCAGCCAGTCAGGATGATCTTTCGCCAAGGTGTGTCGGGATTTATCGGCATTCGCGGTTATGCATTCCGTCCCGGCAATGTACACGAAACTTTTGTTTCCAGCCTTGTGCGCCAGCTCCGCAACAGCGTGAATGGCTTCCAACTTCTCGGCTGGGTCGAGGAAACTCTCGTAGCGCCCGGGAATGTCGTTATCCACCTCGATCCCAAACACTCCCGTCGCCCGCGCGTCTCGCACAATCGCTTCCGCGTTGCCGGAATGCAGCCCGTACGCCCCGATACGCACGTAATGGGTCCAGTTTTGTGTTGGCTCGTCGCACCGCGCGGCGGCGCCAAGCAGAAAAATACATGCCAGAGATAAACTGCGCGCGTAGCACATGGGCACGCCTAGAATTCGAACCGTATGCCAACTTGCGCCACCCGCGGTGAACCGAGGGTGCTGTTGACCTGGCCGAACTCTGCGTCCGTAAGCGTGGTATCCGGAATCGCGAATCTTGGAGTATTTGTGAAATTAAAAAATTCGCCGCGAACCTGCAGCTTCATGCCCTCGCGGATCCCGAACTCCTTGCTCAGGGAAACGTCTACATTGTGTATGCCGTCGCTCCGAAGGTTCGAGAAGTAACGAGGCGCGTTTCCCGCCACCTGGTCGCCAGGACTGTCCAGGCAATCCAGATTGAAGATCGATGCCCCAGTTGCCGCCGCCTTGTGATAGCTGATTCCTGAAGAAACCTGAGGACAGGTCACGTCAGGCCGCTGAGTGCCATTTTCGAGGCTACCGCCAGATATCAAGGCGATCGGCGTCCCCGTTTGGAAGGTGAGAATGGTCGAAACAGACCAGCCTCCTACAAAGACGTCGACAATACGGTTCATATCGCGACCAATCCAGCGGTTACGGCCGACAGGCAGGTCCACTATGGTTGCGAGCACCATGCGATGAGTAGCGTCGTTGGCACTGATCGAACGTTCGGCCCTGAGGTTGTCCAATTCCTGCGGATTGCCGGAACTCAAGCTGTCGGTAATAAATGCGTTCGCTCCAGCCGAGGAATCGTCAATGGCCTTGGAAAACGTGTAGTTACCTTCAAAACTAACGTAATGGCTGGGACGCTTCTGGAAGCGCACTTGTAGAGAATGGTATATAGCGCTGGCGCTAAGCAAGGTTAGTCCGCTGAACTCACCGCCAAATTGAGGAAATGGACGCAACAGATTGACCAGCGGAATGGTGTCGTCGTTGTAGATGGAACTGGGTTCATTAAATATCTGGTCTGGCCCGGGAACAAACAAGGGCTGGAACGGGTTGGCCACCTGTTGTGCGAGACAATCGCTGGGACCCAGCCCATTGCAGGCCGCCAGGTTGCCGTTCACGATCTGGTTGCGTATCGATGACGGTAAAAAGTTTCGATTGGCGGCGCCAGAAAAAGAACTGTACGGCAAGTGCGTGCTGCGGCTGGCGGAGTAATCCACTCCGATTACGATTTGTCCTGGAAACAACCGCTGCACGCCCAGATTCCATTGATAAATTTCGGCATTACGAGCCCGCCCGGTGTCCAGACTATTATTGTTGGCGAATCCCCATAGTGCTGCGGCGCCGTACTTTTGTCCCTGCGGCTCAGGAAAGCCTGCGGGGGCGGGAAAGGGGTCATCAAGCGTTGCGGTTCGGGTCTGAAAATTGTCCTTGGTAAAAAGAATCGGATTAGTGGCGCCGAACGCGGTCCCGGTAAGCTGAAAATTGGTGGCCACGTTCAAGCCGTAATAGATTCCCGCCCCTCCGCGAATGACGGTATTGGGGTTCAGGGCGTACGCAAATCCGACGCGCGGCGCCCAATTGTTGCGGTCCACCCGGGAATTGCGGTGGCCCCCGCCTGCAAATACGGTGCTGCCCGGTAGATTGCCGGTCGTGTCAATCAGGCCCGGTACGACGATGGGTACAGCGATGCCGCTGTCGCCGGTGAAGTCGCTGAACTGAATCTGGTTGTTCCGCTCGCTGTACGGAGTACTCCATTCATACCGCAGGCCCAGGTTCAGGGTTAGCTTCGAAGTAACCTTCCAGTCGTCCTGAAAATAGAAAGCGGTTTCCTTGGATTTATTAGCCACAGAACGGGCAGCCGTCAAGCTCGAGCCGTCAGGATCGCCGTAGCCCAGGAGCAGGCCGGCAAAAGAATCGCCTTCGAAGGGGTTAGGAACATCAGGGTTAACCTGGCTTGCGGTAACACCTTGTGAAAAATGGAAAATGCCCGTAGGGTTTTGCGGTTGATAGAAATTATTATAGAAGTAGCGCTGCTCGCCGCCGAATTTCCATATGTGCCGGCCCCTTACCCACGAGATCGAAGACCCGTAGGAAAGCAAGGTGTGCGCAAAGGCGGTATCCGTGCAGCACTGATCGAACAATGAGGTGGAGATGTTATCCATCTGAATGGTCGGAAAGCGATCTAGGCCGTTGGCTTGCGCCAAAATCGCATCACCGGGCTGATCGAAGACGGTGGACACCTTTGGGTAATCCTCATTTACCGGCTGAACGACGCGATCGAGCGCGATGCGGTTGGTCCACACGATTGTCGGCTTGGGGCTCCAGTTGTCTTCAATTGCGGTGTTATGAACATCGGTAGTGCCGCTGTAACCGTCGCCATCATCGCCAAATATAGTGGGAACGGAACCCGAATCGTGGTGATTGCTGTAACGCCCAGAAATGCGGTGACTGTCGGAGAAGTGGTGGTCCAGCTTGATGTCATATTGCCGGGCGCTAGACTTAGAAACAACGGCAGTATGGAAGTTGAAGTCTCCCGGGGCGGCGTTTGGATCCGTTGGCTGCGGATATAGGTTGATGATTTTCTGGCCGATGGTATCAATGAGGTTGGGATCAATGACGTTCGGGATTGCGAATTCGGCGCGATTGCCGTTGGCATCCACGTTGAACGGATTGAAAATGCGCTGCGGGGTAGGTTGGCCCTCGGTGCACCCGAACGAACTATCGGTGCAGATCACCTGGGTGCTGCGGAAATCTCCCATGCGCTCCGCAGCCGTGGGCACGAAAGCGTTGATGTCCCCGGGACTGCCTTCCCGGGTCTTTTCGAAATCAACGAAGAAAAATGTCTTCCTCTTCTTGATCGGTCCGCCAAACGAAAAACCGTATTGATCGCGCGCGTGATCCGGATTGGGAATTCCCTCGGCGTTCCTGAAGAATTCGTTGGCATCCATCGCGGAACGCTGGCCAAACCACCATCCACTGCCATGAAACTTGTTACCGCCTTCCTTGAGCACGATGTTGACGACGGTGCCGCCGTTATTGCCGTATTCCGAGGAGAAACTATTGTTCTCCACTTTAAATTCCTGGATGATTTCAACCGAGGGCTTATAGTAGACGTTGGTTGTGGCGCCCTCGCCTTGCTCCGGCGCGCTGATAAGCGCCCCGTCAATGCGAATTTCCGCTGTGGAGTTGCGCTGCCCGTTGGATACAAAGTTCGTTCCGTCCGGATAAGAGTCCTGGGTTCCCTGGCCGGCCGTTTCCGTAACGCCACCGGCGAGAAACACCAGACCGAAATAGTTCCGATTGATCAGGGGAATATCGCGGACGTATTCGTTGGTGACGTCCGTGCCCAGCGAAGCGTTGCCGGTGTCCAGCAGCGGAGCCTGGTCCGTAACCTCAACGCTGGTGGTTACCGTGCCCGGCGAAAGTGTGAAGTTCATGTTGGCTTGCTGGCTGACCGCCAGCACCACATCTTTTCGTTCGACGGAACCCAGATTGGCCGCTTCCACCAAAAGGGTGTAGGTCCCGGGCCGCAAGCCAGTCAAAACGTACACGCCTTTCGTATCCGTGACCGCGGTGGTCTGCGCGTTGGTGGCATCATCGGTCAGCGTCACTTTGGCGCCGGCGATGACCGCGCCTGACGAATCGGTCACTTCGCCCGACAATTGCCCAGTGTAGGTGGACTGCGCGTGCGCAGACAGGCAGGAGATCAGGCACAACAACGCCGCCACGGTTCCCGGCAAATAAAAAAACCTATGTGTGCTACGACTCATAGTGGCCACCCCGGAAAGCTGAATTTTGACCCACTTTCGAGTACTTTCGATTCGTTACTTTTACTTCCTATTTCATTCGATGTCAAGCGCGGGCGTCGCCTGGCGCGGAGGCAGCTCCTCCGGAGTTCCCAGCAGCGACGCGAATTCACCTTGCGCGACGTGAAGAATCCTGTGGGAGATGGCGAACCAGAGTCATTTCGCGAATCCCAGCATGGCTTGAGCTCGATGATCCGTCGCGTGCCGGGACGCCCTTTCAGTGGGAGCCAAACGACACTGCCTCGTTTGCTCCATCGCGGAGGAATTCAGCCTTGCCCTTCAGCGGCTAAGATGCCAACTATCCCGGAAAAATGAGACCGTCTGTCCCAGAAAAAGAAAGATTCAACCGGTGCTAAGACCGGCAGGAATTTCATTAACAGGGCGCGCCGCAGTGTGCTATCTTAACCACCTAGTCGAAATTCTTCATTTGAAATTAGAAGTTTGTTCTAAACCTCAGGTTACACCCGAAGTCGTGGGCGACCGGTCTGTCCCTCCGAATGCGGGATACAGCTGTTAGTTGGTCGATCCTTGCAAAGTGAGCAGCAGGAATTTATGAATTCTAATGGTACACGTAAGAATCGCGTCCGCCATGGAGTAACGGCGAGCCCAGCCCGAATCCAGCTGGTAGACGGAAGCGCCTGCCGATTTCCGACACCTATGCACTTTTCGTCCCGGAGCCGATTCCCAAATCCATTCGAAGAGCGATGAAGCGAAAAGGTATTCCTATAGAACCTGGAGCGACGTTTGCTGAAGCACGTGGTCTGCAAATGTGGGTGAAAGCAATGGCCGACGATCCAAAAGCTGCAAAAGAAATTCGCGAGTCAACTGAGGGGAAGGCCGCACAAAGACCGGCTGATCCTGGAGACGACGACCCAGTTAAAATTCGCGTTGTATATGATGTAGAAAAGAAGCATTTCCCTCCCAAACCCGACTTAGAAGCGACTTAGGCCCAGATCAAGACAAGAGCAGTAAGTAGTATTTATAGGTTTTCAAAAAAGGAGGAAGGGTGCGCTCGTCGAGGCGTCCTTCCTCCTTTTACCTTTTCCAGAATTTCGAGGCTTCGACCCCGTCGCCCACTCCAAACTCTCGGTTGCCATGAAACGTGTAACGCTTCCCTTTCTATCCGGAATGCTTCTTCTCTTCCTGAGCGATAAAACCCTCAATGAATTTGAATTGTCATTGCTCATTCTGAATCCGCATTGCGAATTGAAATCACATTCTTTTGCAAGTACTTGTGCCCTTCCTTATCGTATTCATTCATGCCGATCTTCAGAAACATTTCACAAATTTGAGAAAGGCTTCTCGCTTCCTGTTTAGCAACCTTCAACAGTCTTTTCTTTAGTTCCGGCTCTATTCGAAAGGCCAAGGGGGCATCTTTTCTCATTTTAAAAGCGATTGTATGAGAAAGACCCTGCCATGCCAACAATTCTGTTGCTACGGCGTCCAACCCTATGTATGATATTGTATGTTATTCTCATACATAGTAGGAGCGAATGTCGACGATGGCCTCGAAAAAGAAACCCTCATACATCACGAATCTGGCTTTGGCCAAGCGGCTTTGGGCAGGTCAGATCAACCGAGAGCAGCAACATTTACTTAGGGCTCTTTCCGAAAAATATGGGCTCTCTATAGCTGCTGGAGATCTGAAGCTGCTGGAAAACCGATGGTATGTCACGCATTGTGGGCTCATCGGGCTAGCACAACGCCGGGGTTGTTCGGGAATCACTGTGCACCTCATAACAAACGTTTCTGATTGGGCGTCTTCCCATTGGGTTTTTAAAGCGATCGTCTACAAAAGCCGCGGGGCCAAAAAGTTTGTGGGATATGGGGACGCTGAGCCCTCCAATGTGTCTTCAGCTTTTCACGGCGCTGAGCTGCGCATCGCTGAGACCCGAGCTGTCAACCGAGCTCTGCGCAAGGCTTATGGAATCGGAATTTGCTCCGTTGAAGAGTTAGGGGCATCTGCGGCTTCAAATCGAGACCCGGACCCGTACAGGTGGGCATCGGCACCCGCGAAACATTCAAACAACGGCCAACCTCGGCTCCGGGATCAACTTTGTGTTTTGATCCGGCAACACAACCTTGATCCGGCTCTCGTCAAGGCATACGCCGCAGACTTCTGTGGCACCGCAACCCTCGCTGGGGCCAGCCGCGAACTGATCGAATCCTTTATTTCTCATCTCTCGTCCACCGCAAAGGAAAACCGCGACAGTTTGGTTTGCAAGCTCAATTCCTACGCCCAATCGGCGGAGGCCCAGCCATGAGGCGCCATATTCCGGGTCTCCATTCGAGACAGCAAACACCTGAAAACAATCTCGATGGTTTGTTCTTAGTGCGAGTCGAAAAAGCTTCCTACCGATGGCATGCCCAAAAACCTTTCTTGGCTCTTCAGTTTATAGTTCTGGAACCGGTTATCTTCGAATCTCAATCGTTCTCTGGACGCCTGTACTGCACGAACCGCGCGCTCTGGAAACTCGATTGGTTCCTTCGTGATTTTGGCTACGACGCAGAATTACTTGATCGGGACCAGGTCGACGAAAAGGCATTGTTGGGCCTGCGTGGCGTCATCCGTACCTCGCACACCACACTGAATGGCCGTTCTTATCAGAATCTGGACGCATTTGCACCGGTCGAGGAGTGGACGACGGTGTCCACCGAATCGGTCGATCGCGGGAACGGAATTGCAGATGGTCTATAGCTTCACGCAAATCAGCCAGTACCTTCGCTGCCCTCGCAGCTATCGCTATCGTTACCTGGATGGCTGGCGAGAAAAAGAAACTCGTGCTGCCATGGCTTTCGGGCGTTCGTTTGAAAATGCCTTGGGTGCATTATTTCGAGGTGACGACCCCGGTGCTGCACTCTTTACTGATTGGGGTGCTCACCGCCATGCCGGGTTCGATTACAAAAAGGGTGAGACGTGGGACCGCCTCGCGCATCAGGGGATCCATTTGCTGGAGCGATTTGCGCAAGATAACCGCGTCCGCATTCAGGATCCGCAGAAGCACCTGCAGATCAGGATCCTTCACAACCTGACAGGAGGGAGCGATTTCCTGGGATATGTGGATGCAATCGGCGAACTCGATGGCATACGTTGCATCATCGATTGGAAAACGACTGGCGCTCGCTATCCTGACAATCCAGAAGGTTTGCTTTCGCTCGACCCACAACTGATTTGCTATTCCTGGCTTACAGGAATCCCGGAAGTTGCCTTCGTCGTCTTCGTTCGTAAGCACCATCCCGAAATCCAATACCTCAAGGCAACAATTTCAGAAGAACAACGCAAAGAATTCGGTCGACTGGTCGAGATCACAGTGAACCAGATCGAAACCGCGCACTTTGACTCACACAGTGGCATCCGCTTCCCGCAAAACGGGTGCGTTAGCTGTTCTCATTTAGGTCTGTGCCTTGGAAACGAACAATTGATAGCAGCGAACCTCATTCGCAAAGCAGGGGCGAGCGACCTTGATTGGCTTGACGAGCTTGTGGATTGACGGGCGCCTGAGCGTGACGCCAGAAATCAACCCCCGCCGGGCACTTCTTGTTCTCAGCAAGATCGACGAGATCTTGTCCTGGGAAAAGAACAAAGAGCAGGAGCGGGACGTCCGATTTGTGGAACTGGGCGAATATCTTTGTGAGGTCCGCGCGAAACAGTATTGGAAACTGGAAACGCTCACTTCCTTCGATCACTTCCTTCGATCACTTCCTGGAGAAACGGTTTCCAGCGTCGCGGCGTAAAGCTTACTACCTCATGGCCATTCACGAGAATTTAACGCGTGTCCCGAAAACCCAGTTGCGCGAGGTGGGCTGGAGCAAGGCTACGGAATTAGTGAAGGTGGCGCGGAAGGACGGCGAGAGCTTTGACTGTGCAACCTGGTTGCACAGAGCCAAAGAACTCCCGAAGGAGGGTTTCAAAACTGAAGTTGAGCGTTACCTTACCGGCAAAGAGACGGAGCCGTGGGAAATCATCTATTTCAAGCTGTACAAGAGCCAGTTACCGGTGGTGGAGCAAGCGCTGGAAACCACCGCTCTGATGCTCGGATCGGACAAGTCGCGTGGCTATTGTCTCGAGATGATTTGCGCCGATTTTCTGGCTGGCGCGGCTACAGAGGAAAATCAGGCGGAAGTGCTGGTGCTCTCGCTTGAACGACTTTATAAGATCCTACCTGACGAGCGTAGGGAACAGCTGCGCAACAGGTTAAACGAAGGCCCATGGGCAGATTGCGTCAAAAACAGCCGCGGCTCGTTCTGAATCAGGAACAATACGACCAACTAAAAGAGGGAGTTCTCAACCGTGACGGTTGGAGATGTCAATGTTGCGGCACAGCAGCGAACTTACAAGTCCATCATCTGGCACGACGCAGTCAATTGGGACCGGACGCACTAAATAACCTGATAACTTTATGCGCCAGTTGTCATCGGCGGGTGCACGGCCGATCCTAACGCCAAAGCGTGGGCGCTCTCGATGAGTTCGTCAGCAGCATGAGGGAATTAATTCATACAATCGCATACGACAGATTTCCAGGCCGAGACGAAGGTTAAATTGTCACGAGTTTGATTCAAAAAAGTCCTCCTTCCATAGAAGCCTGCTGTTTCCTCAGCCCAATCAGTTAACTGATGTACTGGTGCGGAGAGGCATTCGGATCAACTGTCCGTCTTCCAGATGGTCGGGATCTTTCACGTCTTGTTAAGAAGAATCGGATTAGTGGCGCCGAAGGCGGTCCCGGTAAACTGAAAATTGGTGGCCACGTTCAACCCGTAATAAATTCCACCCTGCGCGAATGACAGTGTTGGGGTTCAGGGCATACGCAAATCCAAGGCGCGGGGCCCAATCGTTGCGGTCCACGCGAGAATTGCTGTGGCCCCCGCCCGCAAATACCGTGGTGCCCGGTAGATTGCCGGTTGTATCAACCAGGCCCGGTACGACGATGGGCACAGCGATACCGGAGTCGCCTGTGAAATCACTGAACTGAATCTGGTTGTTCCGCTCGCTGTATGGCGGCTCCATTCATACCGCAAGCCCAGGTTCAAGGTCAGCTTCGGCGTAACCTTCCAGTCGTCCTGAAAATAGAAAGCGGTCTCCTTCGACTTGTTCGCTACCGAATGGGCCACCGTCAGGCTCGAAGTCGCAGGATCCCCGTATCCCAGCAGCAGCCCCGCGAAAGAATCGCTTTCGTAAGGATTGGGCACATCGGGATTTACCTGGCTGGCGGTGACATCCTGTGAAAAATGAAAAAGGCCCGTGGGGCTCTGCGGTTGCGAAAAATTGTTGTAAAACAATCGCTGCTGGCCGCCGAATTTAATGCCTGAGGTGGAGGCGGGGTTTTTACTCTGATCTATCGGTTTGCCGCGCGCGCGCAGTTTACCGGGCGGAGGCGGAATGCTGATTATTTGCAACGGAGGAAGCGGAATGCCGCGTGGCGCGGTGCTCCGCGAGAAATTCCAGATACTCATTCATGCCTTCGCCGGTTTTGGCCGACACCTTGAACACTTTCATGCCCGGCCGCACCGCCTGGATATTTCGATTGGCCATTTCTTCGTCAAACTCCACCACCTCGGCCAGATCCATCTTGGTCAGAATGGCGACATCGGCGCTATTGAAGATGGTCGGATATTTCAGCGGCTTGTCTTCCCCTTCCGTCACCGACAGAAGCACCAGCCGCAAATCTTCGCCAAGATCGTAAGACGAAGGGCACACCAGGTTCCCCACGTT
>JBBRZT010000074.1:0-13764 GCA_038236395.1 Candidatus Acidiferrales bacterium | reverse complement strand
CGCCGTCGCCATGCTTCTACCGCGAAAAATATCCTGTCTTCGAGCGTACCTTCAGCCCCGGACGTTTCGCGCGTATGACCACCTTCCGGAACGTGTCATCCGTGGTCTCATTCGTCGGGTAGTACGCTAGCTCGTACGACGTCCGCAACTCTTCAGCGATCTCCCGAAAATACGTGTGCGGATCCGTAATTTCCGCATCAATATGCGTCCCGCCGGTCTCTCTCGCCACGCGCTCCATCACCCGCATCCCATACTGGTTCCGCGCCGTCAATTTTCCGTGCTGCTTCTCCGTATAGCGAATCGTATACACCAGCACGTTCGCTCCTTGCGCCGCCTCGATTGCCGTCATCATGTCGTGCGAACTGGAATTGTCTTCGCCGTCGCTGAAAACTAGGAGCGCCCGCCTGCCATTTTCCGTGGCCAGCTTTTCCATAACCGGGTAATAAATCGAATCGTAAAACGCCGTCCCCAGGTCGCGTTCCTCGGCCGGCCCCAGCTCCGGAAACTTCCGGTTCTCTTTCCCGTAATGTTTCCAATCCTGCATCAATCCATCGCCCGACTGTGAAAAATCGCTCACCAGCCGGATATGATTCCCGAATCCCACCAGAAACACCCGGTCCTTCGGTCCCAGCACATCTTTCAGAAACACCTCCAGGTCGTGCTGGTGTTTCTTTGTGAAGTGCTCCTGGCTTCCACTGGCATCCACAATCAATCCCAACGTCAGCGGCACATCCACGCTGCGCGCAAAATACGCAATCTTCTGCGGCACGGTATCTTCAACAACCTCGAAATCCTCCTTGGTCAGGTTGTCCACCAGCGCGCCATTCGCCTCGCGCACGGAAAACGCCACGGTCACCAAATTCACGTCCACGCGAATCGCTTCCTGCGCCCCAGTCACCGCGCCCGCCAAGCTCGCCGCTACCGCAACGAGTATCGCCGTCCGTCCGCGCACACTTCACCTCACTCTGCAGCCGCCATCCCTACATACGCCCGTCCCGCTCGCTTTGTTCATTCGATACCGCGAATCCGTTGACCTCTTCTCCCTCCGGTTATAAACTCCCGCCAACAACTATGTCTGCCAATTAAATCAACTGGATACAGGGAAAATATAGATGAGCGATTGGGTCTACATCCACGCCGAACCCGGCGAACAATTAATGCAGTTGCATCACTTTTCCATCGTCAAGCAACAGCCCGGCCACGACGTCCTCTTCCACATTACTGTCAAAGAGTTCGCCGCCCCGCCGCCCGGCCAGCGCCTCCGCTTTTATGCCGAAGCCGATAAACCCCTCAACCAGAAATCCGCCTCCTTCGTACCCTGCGGCTGGGGCACTTCCATTTTTTCCGCGCTCGGCGATTGCGTGCGCCTCATCCGTCAATTCCCCTACGAAGGCGAGGAGGCCGCCAACTCATGATCCTGCAATTCACCAGACGCTCCATCCAGCCCGGCACCACCGCCATCGAGATGAAGGGCAGCATCCACGCCGGCCCCGAATGCGCCAGGCTCGCCAAGGAAGTCGACGACCTCATCGCCGCCCGCGAAACCCTCATCATTTTCGATATGTCCGGGGTCACCCACGCCGACAGCTCCGCCATCGGCGCCATCGTCAAATGCCTCACCAAGCTCAAGCGCGCCAACGGAGCCCTGCGCATCGCCGCCGCCCACCCCATGATTCACCACAGCCTCAAGCTCACCAAAGTCGACCAACTAGTCGAAATGTTCCCCACCGTCGACCAAGCCGCCGCCAACTTCTCCGCCCCGCCGCCCCCCGCCGCCACCTAGCCCAGACCCGTAATCACCTGTTACTTTCCCCACGTTCGGCACCGCTGCCGTTTCCGATTGCGCCACTAATCCGGCGTGGCGCAGCCCGGTGCAAATTCTGCAAGTGTTAACTGGGCTCGAACCGCCATTTGTCTTGACACTACGTAACTGATGTTGCATAAGTGTCCGCACCATGCGCTTCCGATTCGCACTCACCTGCGCGCTACTGTCCAGCCTGCTCACCGGCGTTACCTACAATCGGGACTTCATCGTCAAAGCCCGCGCCACCAAAGCGAAAGAACCCGCGCCCCGCTTCAACGCCACCACTACCGGCGGCGAAAAATTCTCTAACGTCTCCATCAAAGGCAGAGTGGTTCTCCTCGAGTTCTGGACCACCTGGTGCTCCTTCTGCGCCGTCGAAGCGCCCTTCGTTGACAAAATCAATCACGAATTTGTCGGCAAGGATCTCCTCGTGCTCGCTGTCAACGTCGGCGAGTCCAGGAAAACCGTAAAGAAATATCTCGAACGGCATCCTCGCGACGTCAAAGTCGTCCTCACCGACGACACCAACCTGGCCGCCATGTATGCCGCCACCGTCTACCCCATTTATGTCGCTATCGACCGCGACGGCAACATCGCCGCCACACAGCGCGGCGCCGCCGGAGAGGATGCCCTCCGCGACCTCTTGGCCACCGCCGGCCTGGAAATCAAAACCGACTCTGACGCCAACTAGTATCCAGCCTCGCTGGCAGCGCTTACCGGGCAAAATAGTTTCCCTCGTTTCCCATCATGCGACTTTCAGGATTTAACAATTTCTACCGGCTGGTCTCGTCGATCCAATATTCGCGCCTAAACTCTGTCACCAACTGTCGGCGGTCCTTGGTAGCCACGTGGAGCGCATGCATGCCGGGAGTGGAATTGGCCGGTTGAAAACTGAGAACATAATAATTGGGTATGTCATTCGATAACGCGATAAGGCCTGCCTTGAGACCCTTAGCGTCGTGGAAGTGATGGAACTCACCACCGGCAAGTTGTGTTAAAGACTCAGCTGTGTTCGTGCGCAGCGCGTTGCGCGCAGTAAGAAAGGCCATAGTGGCCAGTCGAAGAGGCGGGGCAAGCTGACTAATGCAGTCGAGCACCTGCTTGCTGTAGTCTTCATACTCGGAATCGGCCCCGGTGCGACTGAGACAGCCATGCTCGGGTCCGGGGTCTTTGCTACTCACCTTTGATGCTTCGTGTGAGATTGCCGAGCGCGTACTCGAAAAGCCGAAGCTGTATATCCCAGTGTTCGTATCGCTGACAAGGCGCAGAGCGTCATCAAGTGTTGTTTTGCTGCCCCGATCAATCGTTTCGCTAAGCAATAGAATAGTGCGCCGATAGCTCGGGGGTTGCTCCCGCAACTGCTCAACGGCGAATGCAACTGCATCTAAAATTTCCGCATCACGGTCACCCGGGAAAAGACTTGTGAGCGCGCTGGAGGCATCTTCGGTGTCTATCGTGAAAGGGACTATCAGGTGTGGTGTACCGTCGAAGCCGATGACGGCGACGCGGTGCTCTACGTTGCCGATCAATGCTTCGAGGACAGAGTCTAGTTTTTGGTAGTCACCGAGATGGCTTGCGCCAGCGCCTCCGGTCTGAACCACGATAGCCAACGCCAGTGGCTGCGAATCAGTGTCTTGTTCTAGGCTGAGAAGTTGCGAGACGCCGTTATCTGTGAGAATAAAGTCGTTAGCCTTTAGATCAAAGACTACGTCTCCGGACTTGGTCTTCACAAAGGCCGGGACCATGACCAAATCCGAATGTATCTTCAGTGTAGGCTGACCAGCAGTGTTCTCTTGCGCAGCACACCTACCGGCCAGGCAAAGCAGGAAAATCAGACTGGAAATAGATTTCATTATTCAAATTTTCCCGTTTGATATCCAAACGCCGGGAATCGTCACTTCGGCCAGTGAGACTGTGAGGATGATACTAAAGGTTGCTTACTCCGAGTGAACGCGCTTACCACAAATGACTAACTTTCGCCCCCCTGACTCATTTCCCTTTTCCGCGACCCCATGTTATCTTCCCCTCCGCAGGAGAATTCATTTCATGTCCGTAAATAAAGTCATCCTCGTCGGCCGTCTCGGCCGCGATCCAGAAACCCGCTACACCGGCGGCGGCCAGGCCGTCGCAAATTTCTCCATTGCCACCGACGAAACCTACAAAGACCGCAACGGCGAACGCCAGAAGCGCACCGAGTGGCACAAAATTGTCGTATGGGGCAAACAGGCGGAGATCGCCCAGCAGTATCTTAAGAAGGGCTCACTGCTCTTTTTGGAAGGCCGTATTCAATCGCGCGAATGGCAGGACAAGGAAGGCCAGAAGCGCACCAGCTTCGAAATCGTCGCCAGCAATTTCCGCATGCTCGGTGGCCGCGGTGACGCCGCCGCAGCCGGCGCAGGTGCCGGTGGAGGAGCATCCGCCCCTCGTTCTTCCGACGATTTCGAATCCCACGCGCCCGCCGACGACCCCTTCGCTGCCGGCTCATCATCAACCCCAGCCGGCCCCGAGATCTCCGACGAAGACATCCCCTTTTAAAACCTACCATTCGATAGGATTTTGGTATGCCCCACGTGCCGAATTTGCACGTGGGTTTTCTGACTTTCATCTTTGGCGGGTGGGAGCTTCATCCCCTGAAGCCCGAACCAGCAAATGTTGCAGCCCGCAGCTCTCCAGGCAAGTTCAAACAATCACCTACTGCCCGTGAAACTTCCTCTCCTCATCCAGCTTCCTTACAAACTCCTCAAACTTCGGCTTCTGCTCCTCCGTCAAAATCGCCCGTATCCGCGCTCTTCCCTTTTGCCGCACTTCATCGATCTGCGGCTCCGTCGTCTTCCGAATTCCCCGCATCTCCGCCTGAATATCCGCCACAATTCCATCCACCTGCTTACTCTGCTCCGGCGTCAGGTTGGCCAACCTGGTCAATTCGTCGATATTCTTCGCGCGCCGCGCCGCTTCGGTAGTAGGCGAAGCATTCGTCACCACATATTTTTGGTGTGCGAACACATATCCAATCATCCCGCCCAGCGCCGCCCCCATCAGAAATACCAGCCCTACCCACAAAGCCGCTTTCCGCGTTGTCGAATTCTGCGTCATCGCTGCCTCTCGCCCCCAGCTAGGGCGTCATCCACGTTCGCAGTTCCTGCGCCGCTGTCGAACAAATACGGCGACGCAACTTCCGTCACGGATTGTCCCGCCGTTGCACTTCCCCTTCCCCCATCGGACGGCGGCTCATACAGCCACGTGGTCGCCACCAGCAGCATCGCTGCCGCCACCAACGCCACACGTGAAGCCAGTCGCGAAACCGCCCCGCTCCATTCCACCTTCGCGCTTCGTTCCTCAACTTCGCATTCGGCAATCTTCGCCATCACCCGCGCCACCAGCCAAGGCGCGCCTTCTCCGCGCAATACCCTTACCTCTTCGCCGCCCGCGGCTCCCTGAAAGGAAACTCCCGCCAGCAATCTCCGCGACTCCCAGAACTCCTTCGCCGCTGTTTTGCACGGCTCGCAGCCTTCGGCGTGCGCCGTCAACTTCACCGGCAAACTCCGGCTGAGTCCGGCGCGTCCTTCCGCCTCGCTGACCTCCGGTCTCAACTCCTCCAGCGCCGCGCGATATTCCACGCAGTTTCCATCCGTCTTCCTGAATTTGTCCCACATATCCATTACTCCTCTCCCAAGGTCCTGCGGATAATGCCTGAACCCATCCTCGTCCGCTACTCGCTCACTTCCTCTGCTTCTCCTGCTCCTTCGCGGTCTTTACCACTCGCCGCCGCGCGCGAAACAATCGTACCTTCACCGTGTTCGCATTCAACTCCATCACCTCGGCGATTTCCTCGATAGAAAATCCCTGCACTTCTTTCAACATCAGCATCAGCCGGTCCCGTTCATCTAACCCGGCCAGCAGCCGTTCCACTCGCTGTCGCGTTTCCAGCGTCTGGCGAATGTCCGGCCCCGCGCCGTCCGAATTCTCCGCGCTCGCTACCCGCTGCGCCTGCTCCTCACTCAAGTCCGACTCGTACAGCAGAGGCCGAACTTTCTTTTTCCGCAGCAGGTCCCAGCACTCATTCAACGTAATGCGATACAGCCAAGTGCTGAACGCCGCTCGCCCATCAAATCGCTTCAGCGAAAAATATGCCTTTACGAACACTTGCTGCGCGATGTCTTCCACATCCTCATGGCGCCGCAATATTCCGCTGGCCACCGCCAGCACTCGCTGCTGATGCCGCCGCACCAGTTCTTCGTACGCTTCTTTGTCGTCCGCTTGCGCCCGCCGCACCAACTCGCGGTCGTGCGCACCGCCCTTCACCGGCGCATTTATCGCCGCCTCCCCGTCTTTCCTCAACAGTCCAGGGACCGGCTCGATCGGCGCTAGTTTTGGGACGTGTGCCATACTCGTTTGGTTACGTTACACGCTTCCGGAGTTTCCGTCGCGGCAAATGAGGCTTCCACTCTTCCCCGCGCATCAAACGTTTCATCCAAATGAGTAGCAACTTTCTACTTGCCTAATCTCTTACCGGATGGAATAATGCCGCACATGATTATCGGTGACCGCCTCCGCGTAATGCGTGAGGAAAAGAAACTCTCACAGGGCGACATCGAGAAGCGTACCGGTTTGCTCCGTTGCTACATCTCCCGCGTTGAAAATGGCCACACTGTTCCGGCCATCGAAACGCTCGAGAAACTGGCCCGCGCTCTCGAATGCCCACTCTACCAACTCTTCTATGATGGTGAAGAGCCACCCCAACTTCCTAACCTACCCAAGCGCAAGTCGTCTGACGACATCGCCTGGGGCAGCGTTGGGAAAGAAGCGCGTTTCCTCAACAAGCTGCGCCGTCTTCTCAGCAAGGTTGAAGAAGAAGATCGCAAGCTCATTCTGTACATGGCCCAGAAGATGGCTAATCGCTGATTCGAATTCGCGATTAGCTCATTCCTGCCCATCGCAATATCAGGCCGCGGAACTCCCCTTCCCGCGGCAATAATTTCCCATCCTCCAAATTGCTTTCTTCCTCTTCAGATATCTCCGTAATTTATATGTATTCCCGGCTTAACGTCGCTTTAGTTCCCTATTCCCACTCAATCGTACTAGGCGGTTTCGAGCTGATGTCGTACACCACCCGTGTCACTCCCGCCACCTCATTTACGATTCGCGTCGAAATCTTCTCCAGCACGTCATACGGCAAGCGCACCCAATCCGCCGTCATCGCGTCGTCGCTCTGCACCACCCGCACCGCAATAGTCAGCCCGTACGTTCGTCCGTCGCCCATTACTCCCACGCTGCGCACCGGCAGCAGCACCGCAAACGCCTGCCAAATCTTCTCGTACAACCCTGCTCGCCGGATCTCTTCCACCACCACCGCGTCTGCTTCCTGCAAAGTCTCCAGTTGTTCCCGAGTCACTTCTCCCAGCAGCCGCACCGCCAGCCCCGGCCCAGGAAACGGTTGTTTCACCAGTATTTCTTCCGGCAATCCCAGCTCTCTGCCGATCCTTCGCACTTCATCTTTGAACAAATCCCGCAGCGGCTCGATCAGCGCAAACGGCATATCCTTCGGCAATCCGCCCACATTGTGATGCGTCTTGATCGTCGCCGACGGCCCGCGCACCGAAATCGATTCAATCACGTCCGGATACAGCGTCCCCTGCACCAAAAATCCAATCTCTCCGTGCGCCTCTTCCCGCTGCAACCGTTGCGCTTCTTCCGCGAACACGGCGATAAATTCCGCTCCAATCCTCTTGCGCTTCATTTCCGGATCGGTCACGCCCCGCAACCGCCCCAGAAATCTCTCCGACGCATCCACACCAATCACTTGCAGTCCCAGGCGCTCGCGCAACATCTCCAACGTTTCCGCAAACTCGTTCTTCCGCAGCAACCCGGTATTCACAAAAATATTCGTCAGCCGCTCCCCGATCGCCCGGTGCACCAGCGCCGCCGCCACTGTCGAGTCAACGCCGCCGCTCAACGCGCAAATCACCCGCGTCGTCGGCCCCACTTTCTGCCGAATCGCCTCCACCGTCTCTTCGATGAACGCCGCCCCGCTCCACTTCTTCTCCGCCTTGCACACCCGAAACAAAAAATTCCGCAGTATCTCCGTGCCGTGCTCGGTGTGATTCACCTCCGGGTGAAACTCCACCGCATAGATCTTCCGCGCCGGATCTTCCACCGCCGCCACCGCATTTTCCGTCCGCCCAACCGTTCGAAATCCCGCAGGCAATTCCATCACATGATCGCCGTGGCTGTTCCAAACTCGCAGGGACGACGCCACGCCCGTAAATAAATCCGAAGCCTGCGCGCCTTCTCCACCCTCAATATTCAGCTGTGCCCGCCCATATTCCCGCCGTTCCGCGGGCTCCACTTTCCCGCCCAGCGTGTGCGTGATCCATTGCATCCCATAACAAATCCCCAACACCGGCACGCCCAGCGCCAGCAATTTCGGATCGCACTTCGGCGCTTCCGCGTCATACACCGAACTCGGCCCGCCCGACAGCACCACGCCCACCGGCTCCAGCTTCATCATCTCGTCTATCGGCGTGCTGCACGGCAATATCGACGAAAAAACCTGCTGCTCCCGAATTCGCCGCGCAATCAGTTGCGTGTACTGCCCGCCAAAATCGAGCACCACCACGCCGCCGCGCTCCGCTTCCATCGGTCCTCCCCGCTCGTGCATCGGTTTCGCCGCGCTCGCCATTAGCTCACCACCAGGTTTACAAGTTTGTCCGCCACAAAAATCGTCTTCACCACGCGCTTCCCGTCCAGATAAGGCGCCACTCCCGCCTCTGCCTTCGCCAGCGGCACAATCTGCTCTTCCGTCATCCCCGCCGCCACCTTCAATTTTCCGCGCACCCGCCCGTTCACCTGCACCACAATTTCCACTTCCGTCTCGCGCGCCAAATCCGCATCGAATGCAGGCCACGCCGCCGTCCACTGGCCGTCCTCGTGTCCCAGCATCTCCCACATTTCCGCCGCGATGTGCGGAGTCATCGGCGCCAGCATCAGCGTCAGCAACTCCAGCACTTCCTTCTGCACTTCCGGCCGCACGCCCTCATCCAGCGGCTCCAGCGCATGAATCTCATTCGTCGATTCCATGATCAAGGCAATCGCCGAGTTAAAATGCCAGCGCGTCTCGAAATCCTGCGTCACCCTCCGCAACGTCTGGTGCGTCTTGCGCAACAATTGTTTCTCTTTTGCAGAATGCGCCGCCGTCGCGCTCGTCCCGCTGCCAGGCACGCTCTTCAGCCCGCGCACCGTCTCCGCGTGCCGCTCCACCAGCCGGTACACCCGGTTGAGAAATCTCCACGACCCCTCAATGCTCTCTTCGCTCCACTCCAGATCCTTTTCCGGCGGCGCCGCAAACAACGTATACAGCCTCCCGGTATCCGCGCCATATTTTTCCGCCATCTCTTCCGCGCCCACCACGTTGCCCTTCGACTTCGACATCGCCACGCCGCCCTTTTGCACCATCCCCTGCGTAAACAGACGCGCAATCGGCTCGCTGTGCGTAACCAATCCCAGATCGCGCATTACTTTGCACCAGAATCGCGAATAAAGCAGGTGCAAGATCGCGTGCGTAATTCCGCCGATGTACTGGTCAATCGGAAACCAGTACGCCACCTTCCCCTTATCAAACGGCGCTTTATCGTTGTGCGGATCGCAATACCGGTAGAAATACCACGACGAGTCCACGAACGTATCCATCGTGTCCGTCTCCCGCCGCGCCTCTCCTCCGCACTTGGGACATTTCACATTCACAAATTCCGGCGTAGCCGCCAGGGGCGACTCGCCCATCCCCGTCAATTTCGGATTCTCAGGCAGAATCACCGGCAGGTCCGCATCCGGCACTGCCACCATCCCATCTTTCGCGCAGTAAATCACCGGAATCGGCGTGCCCCAATACCTCTGCCGCGATACTCCCCAGTCCTTCAACCGAAACACCGTCTCGCGATTCCCAAATCCCTTCGCTTCCGCCTCCGTAGCCATCTTCGCCATGGCGTCTTCGGTCGCCAGTCCGCTGTACGGCCCCGAATTCACGCTCGTCCCATACTCCGTAAACGCTTCTGTCAACGCGCCCTCATTCAGCGCCTCTCCATCCTTCGACTGCACCACCACAGGAATCGCCAGCCCATACTTCGTCGCAAACTCAAAATCTCGCTCATCATGCGCCGGAACGCACATCACCGCGCCCGTCCCGTACTCCATCAGTACAAAATTTCCAACCCACACCGGAATCTTCGCGCCGTTAAACGGATTCACCGCATATCGCCCAGTAAAAAATCCAACCTTCTCCGCCGTCTCCAACTCCTCCGCCTTCACCGAACTCTGCCGCATCTCTTTCAGCTTCGCGCCAGTGCCTTCTTCGGAGTTCCAACCCTGCATCAACTGTTCTACAAACGGGTGGCGCGGTGCCAGAATCAAAGCGCTGGCGCCGTAGATCGTATCGATGCGCGTGGTAAAGACTTCGATAAACTCATGGCGTTTCTGGTCCTCAAGCGCGAACCTGACCTTCGCCCCCTCAGACTTCCCAATCCAATTCCGCTGCATGGTGATGACCCGTTCCGGCCACCCACCCTCCAACAATTTCAAATCATCCAGCAACTGCTCCGCATAAGCAGTCGTCTTCAGAAACCACTGCTCAATCTCCCGCGTCTCCACCAAGGTATCTTCGTGCCGCCAGCAATACCCATTCACCACCTGCTCATTCGCCAAAACCGTCGCGCACCGCGGACACCAGTTCACCCGGCTCTTCTTCCGATACGCCAGTCCGCGTTCCAGCATCCGCAGAAAAAACCACTGGTTCCACCGGTAATATTCCGGCTCGCAAGTAGAAATCTCCCGCCGCCAGTCAAAGCTGAAGCCAAAGCGCCTCAGCACTCTCTGAAATTCCGCTATGTTTTTGTTGGTCCAGTCTCTTGGGTGGGTTTTATTCTGAATCGCGGCGTTTTCCGCGGGCAGGCCAAATGCGTCCCAGCCCATCGGATGCAGCACGTTGAAGCCTCGCATCCGTTTCACACGCGCCACCACGTCGCCGATCGTGTAGTTGCGCATGTGCCCCATATGCATCGTTCCCGATGGATACGGCAGCATTTCCAACACGTAATATTTTGGCTTCGACGGGTCCGCCTCCGTCTCGAACACTCGCGCATCTGCCCATCGTTTTTGCCATTTTGCTTCGATCGCTTGTGGGTTGTATTCCGCCACTCTAGGCTATCCCCTCTTCCGCCCCGCCCCGCTTACCTTCTTCTTTGCACTGCTCTTCTTCGCTCGGCCAACCTTTTTAACCGAATTCTTTATTGCAGAAACAGGTACCTTCGCCACTAACCTCGTCGCGATCGGAATAACTCTGGCTCCAACAGTTCCGCCATCTCCCGCCGTTCTGCGCGCCACCGCCGCCGCAACCTTCTTATCGTGCGCCCGCTGCACATCCATCTTCTTCTTCAACGCCACCGTCAACATGGAAAAACCCTTCTCCGCCGCCGGAGCACTCTCCTTCAATCCCGCCAACTCCCAAAGCGCCGCCACATTCCTCCGGTCATCTCCCGGCTCATCAATCGGCGTCTCCAAAATAAACGCCCGCCCTGCCAATCCCTCGGGAGCAACAGCACTCAACCGCGGATGCGTCAAAATCCTCTGAAACGCCTCCGCTCCAATCTTCCCCTTGCCAATATGCTCATGCCGGTCCACGCGCCCGCCCAGTGGAATCTTCGAGTCGTTCACATGCATCACCGGCACGCGTTCCAGCCCAATGGTATTTTCAATCTGCCCGATGGTCGTCCTCAGCCCCTCTTCACTCCGTATGTCATAACCCGCAGCAAAAAGATGCGCCGTATCCAGGCACACATCCACAGGCACTCCATTCAATCCCGCCAGAATCTCCGCCATCTCTTCCAGCCGCGAACTCAAACACGTCCCCATCCCCGCCGTATTCTCCAGCAAAATCCGCATCCCGCCCAGCGACGCCCTCTTCGACGCCTGCTTCACCGACTCAATCACATTCGCCACCGCCTGCGCGCAGGTAGACTCGCCCCTCACCCCCGGATGCACCACGATGAAATCCGCGCCCAGCGCCATCCCGCGCACCAGCTCATCCTGAAACGCCTGAATCGACCGCACTCGCAACATCGGCTGCGGCGACGCCAGATTAATCAGGTAACTTGCGTGAACCACCAGCGGCCCAATCCCGGATTGCGCCCGCAACTCCCGAAACTCCCGCGCATCCACCTCAGAAATCCGCGCCGACCCGCCCTGCCACTGCCGCGGATTCGCCGAAAATATCTGCAGCGCGTTACACCCCAACTTCCGCGCCGTCTCCAGCGCGTTCCGGTGCCCGCCCGCAATAGAAGTGTGAATCCCAATGCGCGTGCTGCCGTCCAGCCAAGCCGGCGGCACCGCCTCCGGCTCAGGTTCCGGCCGGTACTCGTCTTCAGGATCAAATTCACTCAGCCGCGTCAGCGGCTGCGCAGGTATGCTCAATGTAAAATTTCGCTCACTCATAAACTAGCTATTCTACCACACGCACCGACAGCCGCTATTCGGCCAGAAATTCGTGCATTTGTCAGCGTTAATTAGGAAGTCGCCGAACCGGCGCGTCGCCGTACGAATCGTGAGAAGATTTAGCCGGTGAGTTCCGCTAGAAAATTCGAGAAGCCGTCGTTGGCGATAGTTGTTTTGGCGTTAGTGCTGCTTGAGGCTGTCATCCTAGGAGCGTTCCTGCCATACAAGTGGCAACATGCAATTCAGAAGCAAAGTGACCGTGTGTTTCCACGTGAGCCGTACGAGCCTCATCCAAATATGGAGTGGGAAATTGAATTAGATTTACAGCAACACCCATGGCACAGAGGAATTCTGTATTCCGTATCAACAATCTTGGCCCTCGGCAATGCCTATTTAATTGTCAAGGCCTGGAAAACCATGGCCCGTTCAAAATCGCTCGCCGGCAGGGACTGATTGCTTCGACCAGAGTAATCGGGTTTACGATCAAAGTGGCATGATTTTATCGCTTACCGTCCTTATTTGCGCCGTCCGCATCCCACCAGTTAAACTTCTCTGTCACCGTCCAAGCCCGGAGCCTCCATGTTAGTCGTCATGCAGTCCCACGCCACCGAGCAACAAGTTCGCGCCGTCTGCGAACGCATCGAATCCCTCGGCCTCAAAGCTCATCCCATCCCCGGAGCCATCCGCACTGCCATCGGCATCACCGGCAACAAAGGAGCCCTCGACCTCGGCGTCCTCGAATCCCTCCCCGGCGTAGTCGAATGCATCCCCGTCAGCAAGCCCTACAAACTCGTCAGCCGCGACGCCAAAGAAGAAGACTCCGTCCTCCGCATCCCCACTCCCAACGGCGACGTCCTCTTCGGCGGCACTCACGTCGGCCTGGTCGGCGGCCCCTGCGCGGTAGAAACCGAAGAGCAATGCCTGCGCACCGCCGAAGGCGTAAAAAAAGCAGGCGTCAAACTTTTCCGCGGCGGCGCCTACAAACCCCGCACTTCCCCCTACAGCTTCCAGGGACTAGGCGAAGACGGCCTCAAAATTCTCGCCCAGGTCCGCAAACACTACGGCCTCGGCATCGTCACTGAAGCGATCGACAACGAAAGCCTCGACCTCGTCGAAGAATACGCCGACGTCATCCAGATCGGGGCCCGCAACATGCAGAATTACTCGCTCCTCAAACGCGCCGGCCACGCCAAAAAACCCATCCTCCTAAAACGCGGCATGTCCGCCACTCTCGACGAATTCCTCATGGCCGCCGAATACATCCTCAGCGAAGGTAACTACAACGTCATGCTCTGCGAACGCGGCGTCCGCACTTTCTCCGACTATTCCCGCAACACTCTCGACCTCACCATCGTCCCCGCCGTAAAAAAACGCAGCCACCTCCCCATCCTGGTCGACCCCAGCCACGGCACCGGCAAACGCCACAAAGTCCTCCCACTCTCCCGCGCCGCCGCCGCCGTAGGAGCCGACGGCCTCCTCAT
>JBBRZT010000073.1:0-13830 GCA_038236395.1 Candidatus Acidiferrales bacterium | reverse complement strand
GGAAGTCTGGTTCTATCTAGGAACCACGGCTGAGAGGCCAACACACGCGGCGAAGAAATTCAAAAAGATTACACCCGCGCTCCTCCGAAGCGCGTCGGGAGAGCTTTTGCCCTCTTGACAAAGACCTATCATGGAAGTCGGATTACCGGACAACTAGAATCCCTGCGTCTGATCTTCATGACGCGTGATTATCTGAGGGGCGCGGCTAGGGGCTATAATTTGTGGTTATGGCGTTGATGGCGGGAGCGAAGTTAGGGCCTTATGAGATTGTGGGGCCGCTGGGTGTGGGCGGGATGGGAGAGGTGTATCGGGCGACGGATACGCGGCTGGGGCGGACGGTAGCGATCAAAGTTTTGCCGGGGCATTTGTCGCAGAAGGTGGAGCAGCGGCAGAGACTGGAACAGGAGGCGCGGACGATTTCGAGATTGGCGCATCCGAATGTTTGTACTTTGCATGACATCGGACATCACGAAGGCGTGGATTTTCTGGTGCTCGAGTTTGTGGAGGGAAAGACGCTGCGGGAATTGATGACCGATGGCACGCTGCCGATGCGCAAAGTCGTGGATATCGCGGTGCAGATTGCGGAAGGGTTGGCGCAGGCGCATGAAGCGGGGATTGTCCACCGAGACTTGAAGCCGGAAAATTTGATGGTGTCGAACGGTAGCGTAAAGATTCTGGATTTTGGATTGGCAACACTGGAATCGGCGAGTGAGTCCGATACCAACACAACGGCGGTTTTTGAAAGCAATCCCGGTGTGCTGATGGGGACGATCCAATACATGTCGCCCGAACAGGCGAGGGGCGAGCCTCTTGATTACCGCTCGGATCAATTTTCATTTGGGCTAGTGCTGTATGAAATGGCGACCGGGAAGCGGGCGTTCAAGCGCAACACGACGTCCGAGGCGCTGCTGGCGATTCAAGCGGTGGAGCCTGAAGGGATTGGCGCGTTGAACCCCGAGGCTCCGCCGCCGCTGTGCTGGGTGGTGGAGAGATGCCTGGCGAAAGATCCGGAGAAACGCTACACGTCGACGCGGGACATGGCGCGGGACCTTGCGGAACTGCGTGGCCGATTGTCTGACCTGCAACATCTTCGTCCGCAGGCGCGGCCGAACAACTTGCCGGTTCCTGGAACGGCGTTTGTGGGGCGCGATAAGGAAGTGGCGGCGGTGCGCGACGTTTTGCTGCGGGCGGATGTGCGGCTGGTGACGGTGACGGGGCCGGGGGGAATCGGGAAATCGCGGCTGGCGCTGGAAGTGGCTCGAGAGATGGGCGGGCAATTTACGTCGGGGACTTATTTTGTGGCGCTGGCCGCGGTGAATGAGCCGGAGATGATTCCGTTTTCGATTGCGCAGGCGCTGGGAGTGCGGGAGACGGCGGGCAAGGCGCGGCTGGAGAGTTTGAAGAAATATCTGCAGTCGGTGCGCGGGCCGATGCTGCTGATGCTGGATAACTTCGAACAGGTGGTGGCGGGTGCGCCGCTGCTGGCGGAGATGCTGGCGCTGGCTCCGAGTTTGAAACTGATGGTGACCAGCCGGTCGGCGTTGCACGTTTATGAGGAGCATGAGTTTCCGGTGCCGCCGCTGGGATTGCCGAAGGCCGATGCCCTGCCCTCGCTGGCGGCGCTGTCGAAATATTCGGCAATTACTTTGTTTGTGCAGCGAGCCGCGGCGGTGAAACCGGATTTCAAACTTACGGAAGAAAACGCGGGGGCGGTGGCGGAAATTTGCGCGCGGCTGGATGGGTTGCCGCTGGCGATTGAATTGGCGGCGGCGCGGGCGAAATTGTTGTCGCCTTCGGCGATATTGACGCGGCTGGCTAGCCGGCTGCAATTGTTGACGGGTGGGGCGCGGGACTTGCCGGCGCGGCAACAGACTTTGCGGCAGGCGATTGACTGGAGCTACGACCTGTTGACTGCGCCAGAGCAGAAACTTTTCAGGAGGCTGGCGGTTTTTCGCGGGGGATGCACGCTGGAGGCGGTGGAGTCGGTGTGCAATACCAAGAGCGACCTGGAGCTGGATGTGCTGGACGGGATGGGTTCGATGGTGGACAAGAGCCTGATGCGGCAGATTGAACAGGAGGACGGCGAGCCGCGGTTTGTGATGCTGGAGACGATTCGCGAATATGGGTTGGAAAAAATGGCGGCGAGCGGAGAGGAGAAATTAACGAGGCGGGCGCACGCGGCGTATTGCATTGTGCTGGCGGAGGAAGGGGCGGCGGAGGACAGCGGGGCGCGGTTGACGGGATGGCTGGACCGCTTTGAGATTGAGAATAATAATTTTCGGACGGCGCTGGAGTGGTTGACGGCGACGGGGGATGCGGAGTGGGGATTGCGGCTGGGCGCGGCGCTTTTCCGGTTCTGGGAGGCGCGGGAGTATCTGGCGGAGGGGCGAGCGCGCTTGGAGAAGGTGCTGAAACTTCCCGGAGCGGCGGCGCCAACGAGTGGGCGGATGCGAGCGCTTTTTGTGGCGGGAATTCTGACGGCGGCGCAGGGGGATTACGATGATTCCGACGCGTTGTTTACAGAAAGCCTGGAGATTGCGCGGCAGTTGGACGACAAACGCAGCATCGCGGTTTCGGTAAACGCGCTGGCGATCGGTGCGCGGGATCGCGGGGAGCTGGCGGCTTCGCGGATGCGATTTGAAGAGAGCCTGGGGTTGTGGCGAGAAATGGGTGACGTGCCGGCGTTGGCCCGCGCGTCGAGCAATCTGGCGAATGTGGTGAAGCTGCTGGGGGCGTACGAAGAGTCACGTGCGTTGTACCAGGAGTGTTTGGCGATGTTCAGGGAATTGGGGGACCGGACGGGCGCGGCGTGGGCTTTGAACCATGAAGGGGCGGCGGCGTCTGATCAGGGAGATTGCGCGGGGGCGCGAGCGTTGTATGAGGAGAGTCTGGAGAATTTTCGGGAGCTAGGAGATAGGTGGGGGATAGCTGGGTCGCTGGCCGATCTGGGGAATTTGGCACGGGACGAAAAAGATTATCGTGGAGCGGATGAGATGTATCGGGAGAGCATCGCGGTGTTTCAGGAGTTGGAGCATAAGCGGGGGATCGCGCGTTTGCTGGAGGCGTTTGCGTGTTGCGAGGCGGCGCAGGCGAGGCCGGAGCGGGCGCTGCGGATGGCGGGGGCGGCTGCGGCGCTGCGGCAAAGTATTGGAGTTCCGCCGACGGCGGTGGAACAGAGGAAGCTGGAGACCAGCTTGGAGCCGGCGCAGCGAGAGTTGAGTATGGCGGCGGGGAGAACGGCGTGGCTGGAAGGATGGGCGATGCCGGTGGAAAAAGTGATTGAGGAAGTGTTGAGGCCGGCGTCGGCTTCGGGGTAGCGATTTGGTTCGGCGCTGCGCTGAGGCACGATTTACCGGCGAGGATTGGCTTCGGCGCCGGTTAGTCGGCGGTGGTTGGGTCGATGAGGCGGCGGACTGCGGAGATGCGATTGGCTGGGAAGCCGCCCTTGTTGGCGTGTTCGCGGATGGTGGCTTCGTCGGGGGCGAGGTAGACGCAGTACATTTTGTCGCCGGTGACATAGCTTTGCAGCCACTGGATTTCGGTGCCCATGGCTTTGAGGACCGCTACGGATTTGCGGGAGACCTCTTTTATCTCGGCGTCGGAAAGATTGCCGAGACCGGGGATTTCGCGCTCGATGACGAACTTGGGCATGTGATTGGCTCCGCTATGGAAATGCTAGCAAGCAAATGGGGTGGGGACAAGTGCGCGCGGTGGTTTGTGGATTTTTTGCGGTATTTCAATTTTTATAGTGAAGGCGAGGGCGATGTGGCGATGGATCTGAGATCGGTGCAGAAACCGTTGAAGGAAAAATATCGGAGCGAGCCCGGGAGTTCGCGGATTACTTTGCGGGCGAAGGGAGGACAGGCTGGGGCGCCGATTGCGTGCTCGGTGGATATAGGGAGGGCGATTTATCAGGCGGAAGCGCACTCGGGAGTTGGGGGCGCGGGGACTGGGGCGTGTTCGGGAGATTTGCTGCTGGGGGCGTTGGCGGCTTGCGCGCAGATTACGTGTCAGATGGTGGCGACGGCGATGGGGATTGCGACTGAGCGGATTGAAGTGACGGTGGAGGGGGATCTGGATCTGCGCGGGACTTTGGGGATCGCGAAGGATGTGCCGGTGGGATTTGAGTCGATAAGGATGAAGTATGAGATTGCGGCGCCCTTGGCGACGGAGGAGCAGTTGCGAAGTTTGCGGGAGAAGACGGAGCAGTATTGCGTGGTGATGCAGACTTTGTTGCGGCCGCCGAAAGTGGAGGCGGAGTGGGTGGTTGGATGACGAGCGAGTCAGCTTAGGGCCAGGGCGGGATTGGGTTCGAGCGTGTTGTTGGCGAAGAGGCCGGCGCGGAAACGCGGGTAGGCTGCGGCGGCGATCATCGCGGCGTTGTCGGTGGAGAGGGCGCGGCTGGGGAAGAAAACCTCGATGCCGGCAGCGGCGGCGCGGGATTCGAATGTGGCGCGGAGTTCGGAATTGGCGGCGACGCCTCCGGAGACGAGGATGGATGCTGCGGAGAGATTGGTGGCGGCGGTGAGAGTGCGGTCGACGAGGGCGCGGACTACGGATTTTTGAAATTCGCGGATTAATGCGAGAGTTTGCGGTTTGCAGAACTCGAGCAAGTGTTCGAAAGATTTGTGGCCGCGGTCGAGGGCGACCTGACGAGCGCGAATTTCGGCGTCGTATTCGGGATGTTCGCGGAGGTGATAGAGGACGGCGGTTTTGATGCCGCTGAAACTGAAATCGAGGGCGTTGCCTTTCATTTTAGTGAGGCCGAATTTTACTGGGGGCGGGGCGCCGTTGTTTTCCGCGGCGGCGAGGCGGTCGAGGATGGGGCCGCCGGGATAGCCGAGGGCGAGGAGCTTGGCAACTTTGTCGTAGGCTTCGCCTGCGGCGTCGTCGCGGGTCTGTCCGATTTTTCTGTAGGTGAAAAGGCCGAATGATTGTTGGGCGGCGGTAACTTCGTAGAGGACGGTGTGGCCGCCCGAGACGATGAGGCAAACTGCCGGGAGTTTGGGTTGGGGGCGGGCGGCGCGGTGGGCTTCCAGAAAGACGGCGTGGACGTGGCCTTCTAGGTGATTTACCGCGATGAGCGGTTTGTTCAGTGCGGAGGCGAGAGTTTTTCCGTAGGTGATGCCGACGAGGAGTGCTCCGACGAGACCTGGGCCCTGAGTGACGGCGATGGCGTCGAGATTCGCGAATTGCAAATTTGCTTGCGCGAGGGCTTCGCGGACTACTGGGACGATTTGGCGGAGGTGTTCGCGGGAGGCTAGTTCGGGGACGACGCCGCCGTATTTTTGGTGGATATCGATTTGAGAGGCGACGACGTTGGAGAGGACGTCGAGGCCGTCGGAGACGATGGCGGCGGCGGTTTCGTCGCAGGAGGATTCGATGGCCAGGATTTTGGTGGTCATGGTGATGGAGCTCTTGCCAGTAGTTATTGTTCTACAGTGAGGGTTGGATTGACAAATTGCGCGTGAGGCGGATAGTGTCGAAACGCGAATGATTTTTAATTTGTACTGGAATTCTAAAAGAAAACACAGAAACAGCAGGTCCCTCCGCTGCGCGTTCGGGATGACAACTTGGCGTTGTGGTTCGGATTTGCGGAGTGGCTCCGGTTTACGTTGTGGTCCGAGTTTATTTTGTACTTTAATTTTGCTTACAGGTGAACATGACTGACAGTGCACGAAGGGCGCAGAAGGTGCGGAAGGCGGTGCTCCCGGCGGCGGGGTTGGGGACGCGGTTTTTGCCGGCGACTAAAGCGCAGCCGAAAGAAATGCTTACCGTCGTGGATAAGCCGCAGATTCAGTACGTGGTGGAAGAGTGCGTGGCTTCGGGGATCGAGCACATCATTATCGTGACGGGCAGAGGGAAAAGTTCGATTGAAGATCATTTTGATTCTTCGCCGGAGCTGGAGCGATTTCTGGAGGATAAGGGTAAGAAGGAACAAGCCCAGCTGGTGCGGGATATTGGAGATATGGTGCAGATCAGCTATACGCGGCAGAAGGAGCCGCTGGGATTGGGGCACGCGGTTTTGGTGGCGCGGGATCTGGTGGGCGATGAGCCGTTTGCGGTGTTGCTGGGCGACGTGTTGATTCCCGGGAAGAATCCGGCGACGAAACAATTGATCGATGTGTATGAAGCGACGGGCGTGGGCGCGATTGCGGTGGAAGAAGTGCCCAAGAGTAAGACGCATCTTTACGGGATTGTGGCGGGGGAGGCGGCGCCTGAGGGTCCTTTTGGTGCGCGGTTGCTGCGGGTGAAGGATTTGGTGGAGAAGCCGAAGGCTGCGGATGCGCCTTCGAACCTGGCGGTGACGGGGAGATATGTTTTGCCGCCGGCGATTTTTGATTGTCTGGCGCGGACGACGGCGGGGGCTGGCGGGGAGATTCAGTTGACGGATGGGTTGCGGCTGCTGGCGCAGGAGGCTGGGTTGTGGGCTTACATTTATGAGGGTGTTTCTTATGATGCGGGGGATAAGTTGGGATTTTTGATCGCGACGGTGGAGTTGGCGCTGCAGAATGAGGAGTTGGGGCTGGGTTTTAGGGAATATTTGAAAGGGTTGAAGTTGTAGGTCGAGGTTGGAGACAGTGCTGCGAGTTTGGTAATTCCCTGCCGTGGAGTTTCTGAAGTAAAACCCGAATCGAGAATACTGGTCTGTTTTGAGTGGTGTGATCTTTTGTTTACGTTACCGCTAAAGTTGCGACTAACAAGTCAAAAGAAAGACCCACCCTCAAAAATCCGAGGGTGGGGCACCCACAAGCGGGCCTGGGCTAGTCTTTTTTTGAGGTGGATTTTTTGTCTTTGGTGTCTTTGGATGAGGATTCTTTGGAGCTGGATTCTTTCGCGGTCCCCTTTGGCGAGTCCTTGGAATCTTTTGAGCTGGAGTCTTTGCCACCGTCCTTGGCGGACTCTTTAGAAGAATCTTTAGACGAGGATTCTTTGGAATCTTTGCCGTCGCTGGAGGTGCCGTCGGGCTTTTTAGATTCGCCAGAGGCGGTTTTGGCGGAGTAGTCGTTTACGTACCAGCCGGATCCTTTGAATTTGATGGCCGGGGCGGTGATGACGGATTCGACTTTGCCGCCGCAGTGCGGGCACTTTCTCAGATGGGGGCCGGCGACCGGCTCGATTTTGTCGGTGTGGCGATCGCACTTCAGACACTTGTACTCATAGAGCGGCAAAGACATTCCTCCCGACTGGCAGCAAACATCGGATTATATCATGCGGTGCGACCGCTCCCGGAGGCGCGTGGTAGACTCAAAAACATGAGCGGCAACAAGGGTGGCAAATTTTCCAAGCGGACGGCGGAGCGCGCGGAGAAGGCTGCCGCTGCAACTGCAGCTACGGCTCCGACTGCGAATGGCGGCGACGCGGAGAAAATGGGCGGGTGTTTGTACCTGGTGGGGACGCCAATCGGGAACCTGGAAGACATTACCTTGCGCGGACTGCGGACTCTGCAGGAAGTGGATCAGATCGCGTGCGAAGATACGCGGCACACTTCGAAATTGCTGGACCACTACAAAATCGAAAGACCGCTGATCAGCTATCACGAACATAACGAAATGACGCGCGCGCCGGAACTGGTGGTGGCGCTGGAGCAGGGCGCGAAGATCGCGCTGGTATCGGATGCGGGGATGCCCTTGGTTTCCGATCCCGGGCACCGGCTGGTGGCGATGTGTTTACGGCATCACATTCCGGTGGTGCCGATACCTGGGCCGTCGGCTTTGTTGGCGGCACTTTCCGCTTCGGGATTGCCGAACGAGGAATTTTTGTTTGTGGGATTTTTGCCGTCGCGAAGCGGGGAGCGGCGGCGGGCGCTGGAGCGGCTGCGCATCGAGGACCGGACGATTATATTTTACGAAACGCCGCACCGGGTGGCCGAATGCGTGGCGGATGCGCGGGAAATTCTGGGCGACCGGCAGGCATGCCTGGCGCGCGAAGTGACGAAGCTGCATGAAGAGTTCCGGCGGGGGAAACTTTCGGAGTTGATGGTGTCCTTGGAGGAGCGGCCGGCGCGCGGGGAGATTACTTTGCTGGTGGGGCCGGAGGATGCGGCTGAGGCGCGGGCGAATGTGGACTCTTCACAGAGTTTGTCGGAGCGGGTGGATGAGTTGATCCGGCAGGCGAAGCTGGATCGTAAGGATGCATTGAAACTGGCGGCCAAGGAACGTGGGTTGACGCGACGGGCGGCGTACGGGCAATTGCTGGAGGCGCTGGGGAAGACTGAAGTGGAGTAACGCGATGTGGCGAGTAGTCACTGCGCGATCTTAGTTTTTAGTTTGACGTCTGTAAGCAAGCCCACAAAAAATTGACAGCAGTTTTATAGATAGTTGTACAAAATCCGCTGGACAGGTGGCTCGGGGGATCAGGGCATGGGCTGGAGTGTTGCATTTGCCAGATAAGGGCTGTCGAAACCGGTTTTTTCACCTGGATGTTTATCTTTGACGGGAAGCAGACGAGCGGTTAGCGGCTTGTGCCACTTAAATGCCAGCGACGCCACGTCTCCCAGGATGCGGGCGATCTGATCCTCCGTGACATCGCCGGGCAGCGGCACGGTGTCGAGACCAGTGGCGCATACCGACGAGTAGGAAAGCAGAGCGTCGATGGAGAATTTGCCCTCGGACCAACGCTGGGCCAACCTGGCGTCTTCCAGAACGGGCAGCATCAGTCCCGCGTATCCCACCTGTTTGACCTGCACGGAACGCACCGCAGTGGTGATCAGAAAAGCAGTGCTGAGCGTTCCGCTGCTGCCAACTGGATGGCCGGTGTAGGCTTCGATGGCTGCGCCGATCGAGACGTTGCCGAGCGGGGCGGGAGTGGGATCGATGCCGAGATATTCCCAGTGACTCTCGCGCGCGAAATCCTGAGCGATGGCCTCGGCTTCGCGATCGTAGCGCGAAAGTTCACTGCTTAGCATGGCGGTTACTTGCGTCGGCGTAGCTTTGGTTTCCGCGGCGAGAACGCGGAGGACGACGTTCGCGGATTCCAAACCGATTGCGAATTTTTTGCCGGAAGCGGTGTGGTAGGAGGCGGGATAGAACGGACCGTAGGGAGAAACCATTGCAATCGCGGCGAAATTGAAGTTGCCCTGTCCGCGGGGAGTGTTATCGGCAAGATATTTGACCAGGTGCGCCGCGCGATGGATGGTTTCCCAATGGATGCCGTCTTCGGCAGCGATGACTGCGCTGGAATTAGTGCCTTTTGCGCGAGCCAGGAATTCGGCGGCCAGATCCATCATGGAGGGATCATCAGAGTCTTGCATCATGGCGGGGCCAATATTGAATTCGTAGGAGCCGGCAGCGGCAAGATTGTCTAACTCCAATAGAAAGTCCAGGGCTTTTGCCTTCGGAAGGCCGCGAACGAATTCTGGGAAAGGCTGGGTGGTGATGCGAACGGTCTGGACGTCCCAGCCGGCTTGCTGGAATTTTCTCCTGACGAAATTTAACGCTTCAACGGTTTCGGATAGTTCGCGCTGGTAGTCTGACGGAGTGAGGCGAACAAACGCGGTTATTGCGCGGACCTTGGGACGATCCTGTACGTGATCGTCAGCCGAAGCCCCCGCACATATCAGCAGAGCGATACAGGAGAGAAGCAAAAAGCGGATTACTTTCTGCGATTTGCGGAGAGAAGGGATGCTGTTGAGAGTAGCGGCTTCCCTTCCTGGCGCGAAGCGGTAGTTATTCATGAATGTTCCCCGAAAGATTGGACGGACTGGGGCGGAGTGTCAAGCGGAGGGATTAAGCGGCGGATTCGGAGCGGAAGACGCGGCGGAAACGAGGGCCAGTGAACTGGACTCCGATGATGCGCTGATTCTGGGATTGGCCCTGAGCGACGTGGACGACGCGGCCGAGGGTGGCGAAGTCGGTTTCCTTGCGACGCGCGACGGATTGAGAAAAGGGGATGCGAATTTCGAGGTCGCTGCCGATGGGCAGGTCGAGAGAAGTGACGAAGGCGGCGCCGTTGCGGCAGACATTTTCGCTGGAGGTTTCTTCTTCGAAGGGAACGTCGCGGGGGTCGCGTCCGCTGACTTTTAAGGGCAAGCGGACCGCGATTCTACGTTCCGAGCGTTGCCTGGACGAGCTGAGCTGGACCATGGGCTGGAGCCTCATTTCCTGCTGATGCTACTGCTGATGGCGGCGCGGTTGTGCGGCTGACGAAAAAACGTTCCACGCTGTCGAGCAACTCCGCGGGCGTTTTAGACGCGTGCACGAGGCGACGCAGTTCGCTGCCGTTGCCAACACCGTGAGTGAACCAGCAAGCGAACTGCTTCATTTTGCCTACGGCATCGGGCAGATTCGCAGCGCTAATCTGGCGGTAGTATCCGGAAAGTAACCGGTGACGGTCTTCGTCACTTGGATGGGTGTAACTGCCGGTGGAAGCGAATTGCTGCATCTGCGAAAAAATCCAGGGGTTGGTGGCGGCAGCGCGGCCGATCATGACGGCGTCACAGTTGGTTTCGTGGACCATGCGGGCGGCGTCTTCGGGAGTGTTGATGTCGCCGTTCCCGATGACGGGAATCTGGACGGCTTGTTTTACGCGGGTGATGAGCGTCCAGTCGGCATGGCCGGTGTAGCCTTGCGCGCGAGTGCGGGGGTGGACGGCGACGCCTTCGACTCCCGCGGCTTGGGCGATTTTGGCGACGTCGACGGCGACGATGGAGGTTTCGTCCCAGCCGGCGCGGAGTTTGATGGTGAGTGGGATTTTGACGGCGGCGCGAACGGCGTGGAAGATTTCACCGAGGAGATCAAGGTCGCGGAGCAGGCCTGAGCCGCCGCACTTGACTACTTTTTTGGCGGGGCAGCCGAGATTAATGTCTACCGCATCGTAGCCCAGGTCTTCGACCATTTTTGCGGCGGCGGCCATGACTTGGGGATTGGCGCCGAAGAGCTGGGCGGTGATGGGATGCTCGTCTTCCTGGAAATATAGATAGCGGAGAGTTTTGGCGGCGCTGCGAGTGATGCCTTCGGAGGAAGTGAACTCGGTCATGAGCAGGCCACAGCCGCCGAGGCTGCGGATTACGCGGCGGAAAAGGGTGTCGGTGACTCCGGCCATGGGGGCGAGGATGGCGGCGGGGGCGATGGTCAGGTCGCGGATTTTGAAGGACGGGCGGAGCATTGGGATGGTTACAGTTTACTTGGGTTTGGGGCGGGACGGAATGAGTTGGTTGCGTTGGTTGCAGAGTCCCGACGGTGGAGTGATTGCCAAGATCAGATGAACAGCAGATTCCTCACGCGCCGCTGCGCGGCGGTTCGGAATGACTGCGTTGTTTAAGTTTTTATTTACATTCGTCGGGCGGGGGCTCGGGTTGTTTTAGGAATTCGTCGAGGCGGAGGAATTTGCGGCCGAGGGCGGCGCTGTAGGCGGACCATTGATCTTCACCGGCTCCGCTGGCCATGACGGCGCGGACTGCGGCAATTTTGGAGTCGAGGTCGTCCATATAGTGGAAGACCATGGCTTCGCGAATCATGGGGAGCTTGGGGGAGCCGAACTCGTATTGGCCGTGATGGCTGATGAGCAGATGCTGCACGACGATTTTTAGCGGGGCGGGGAAACCGGGGATGGCGTCGATGGCGCGGGATACGGTTTCGAGTTCCATGACGATGTGGCCGAGGAGTTGGCCTTCGGTGGTGTAGCCGATGGCGCGTTCGTAGCAAAGTTCATCGAGCTTGCCGACGTCGTGGAGCATGGCGACGGTGAGGAGGAGATCGAGGTCGAGCTCGGGATAGTGAGCGGCCATGCGCTGGGCCATGGAGCAGAGGCCGGCGACGTGTTCTATCAAGCCGCCGATGTAGGCGTGATGCATGACTTTAGCGGCGGGGGCGCGCTTGAAGCGCGGGGCGATATGCGGGTCGGTGATGATGCCGGTGACGAGAGTGTTTAGCCACGGATTGCGGATGGAGCGGGCGAATTCGAGGAGCTGGGCGTATAACTTTTCGACGTCTTCTTTGGTGTGGGGCAGGAAATCGACGAGGTCGATTTCTTCGGGCTTGGCGCGGCGCACCTGCTGGAGGGCGAGCTGAGGGCGATTGCGATAGATTTCGACGCGGGCCTGAACTTTTACAAAGTCATCGCGATTGATATCGCGGGCGATGGATTCGAAGAGGTCCCACATGCGGGCTTCGATGGTGCCACTGCGATCGCCGAGCTCGAGGCGCAGATAGGATTTGCCGTCGCGGGTGTTGCGAATTTCTTTTTCGTGGACGAGGAAAAAAGTGGTGATGGACTGCTCAGTGCCGAGATCGGTGACGAAAGGCGACTTCATCCGCCGGCGCTCGGCTTTTTCCCGAAGAGGACGTATTTCTTGTGGCCTTTTTTGGCTTTCTTGGAGGCTTCGGGCGTCGAGCTGACTTCCTGAATTTCAGAGTTGCCGCCACCGGCCATGTCCTGATAGCCGGGCTTGATGACCACGTAGCTTTGTTCCCGCAAGGTCTTCACGTATTCGCGCATGGCGGGCTCCATACGCCCGGAATAGAGTTTTTCGGTAATTTCATTTTCGACTTTGGGGAGAGACTGCTCGCCTTCGTCGTAGTGTTCGAGGACCTGAAGAATCAGGAAGCCCTGCTTGGTGTCCATGACGTCGGTGACTTCGTTCTTTTTCATTTTGAAGGTGATGTCTTCGAGTTCCTTGGACAATTCGCCGCGTTTGTAGATACCGAGATAGCCGCCCTGCTTGGCGGTGCTGCCGTCGGAAAAGCGCTTGGCCATTTCGCCGAAGTCTTCGCCGTCCTTGACGCGCTTGAGGGTAGTTTCGGCTTTTTTCTTTAGCTCGACGATTTCCTCGGGAGTTTTCTTCTCGGTGTTGACTTCGATCGAGCGCAGGGCCACCTGTTCGGGGCGCACAAATTCGGCTTTGTGCTCGTTGTAGTACTTTTCGATTTCGTCGCGGCCGATGGTGATATGCGAGCCGACCTCGCTGCCGATGACACGCTGGGTCAGCAGCGAATTGCGGATCGTATTTTTGAAGTCTTCCCAGTTGAGGCCTTGAGCGGAGACGGCTTTTTCCAGGTCTTCCATGCTGGTCAGATTGTTCTGGATGCGAAGTTGATCGAGGCGCTTGATGACGTCGGGCTCGACGCTGATGCTCATGTCTTTGCCGCGCTGCACGAGCAAAGATTGGTCGATGAGGTCGCGCAGGGTATTTTTCTGGCGGTCTTCGATGGCGGCTTGCAATTGTTCGGGAGTGCAACGCGACTGGCAGTCTTGTTTGGCATCTTCGGCGGCGGCGGCGCGGGCTTTTTCGTAATCGCTGCGGGTGATGATCTCGTTGTTGACGCGGGCGATGATTTCTTCGACTACGCGGCCGGCGTTGGGATCAATCTTAGCCGCAGCCGCGGGAGTTTTTTTTACGGTGGGCGGTGGTGCGGTTTCGGGAGCGGCCATGCTGGGCTTTTCGAGAACGGGGACGGATTTGTCCTGCTCGGGCGGCTTGGGCTTGGGAGTGTCGGCAGAGTTGTCCTGAGCGGCGAGAGTAAGGGGCAACGCGGCACAGAGAGCCAGGAGCGGGAGTAATTTACGCATTCATACCTCGTTCTAAGATTAGCACTTTTGCTTTAGATTGGCAGTTTAGCTCTGGCCCTGAAGACCGAGCAATACGTTTCTCAAGGTTTCCGGAACCGATTCGCCGCGAGCGATTTCCATCCACAGAACGCCGCTGGGGTCGAGCTTGATTCCCTTTCGCGAGCGAACGACGGCGACGACCGCGGCGGGGTCCAGCGTGGTTTCCGGATAAAAGCGGATGGCGATGCGGCTGCCCTGACGCTCGACGGAGGAGATGCGCAGACGTTCGCACAAGGATTTGAGGGTGGCGTACTCCAAAAGGTTTTCCACGGATTTGGGAGG